>NZ_BOVJ01000051.1 GCF_018403665.1 Paenibacillus cisolokensis | reverse complement strand
CATGCTGGGCGTACCATAAAGCAAACAGGCCGTATAGGTGAGCTGCCGCCCTCCGTTCGGCCTGTTTTTCATTTTCATGCGTATTTCTAGTCCTCTGTCGATCGTTCGGTTCGTCCAGTATTTGACGAATGTGAACAATCGGATTCCAATTTGCGGATGATTTCCTCGATTTCTTCCGGTGTGAGGATTTCCTTTTCTTCTTTCTCCATTTTAGAGCCTCCTTGCAAATCATGGATCAAGCAGCTTGTGATGAAAGTTCAGAGGTCCGCCTAAATCAGGGAGAGAATCTCTTGATACATATAAGGTAAAGATACTTGTCGATCCGCATACCCCGCCTCATAAACCGCTTTAGGCATGCCATATACGATACAGGATTCTTCGGCCTCAACGATCACGCGCCCCCGCTGCCGTTTCACTTCACCGCAACCCCTTAACCCGTCCGTCCCCATTCCGGTAAGAATAACCGCCAGTAAACGGTCCCGGTAAATCAAAGATGCGGACTGAACTGTCACATCAATGGATGGCTTGTACAGGTGGCTCTCGTCCTCCACAATGTTTATTCTGGTCGTTCCGGCATTCGTTTTTTGAAATAACGTTTGATACCCCGCAGGAGCAACATAAATGATCCCAGGCCTTACCACATCGCCGTCTTCCGCTTCTTTCACTTTCAAATGACAAAGGGTATCGAAACGGTCTGCCAAAGGTTTGGTAAAACCGGGCGGCATATGTTGAACGACGACAATGCCTGCCGGAAAGTCAGGCATAAATCGGGGAAGAATGGATTGGATGGCAGACGGCCCGCCTGTGGAACACCCGATAATGAGCAGATCAACGGAAGAGGAGCCTGGCTTCTTTTGGGCTTCCACCGCTTCTTTCATCGCGGCAACTTTGTTTCTTAACGGTAGTTTTGCACTGGCGGCGGTCTTTACCCTCAACAGAAAATCGCCGATGATTGCAGGTTCCGCAGGATCCTTCATCAAGGAGCTTTTGGGGAAGAAGTCGACTGCCCCTAATTGCAAGGCCGTCAGAGTGGCTTCCGCTCCTTCGCCTGTTAGTGTGCTCAGCATGACGACGGCTACCGGATGGTGCTTCATGATATACGCCAAGGCGGTTATTCCGTCCATTTCCGGCATTTCCACATCCATCGTCACGACATCCGGTTTGAATCGCTTTATCTTTTCGATAGCCTCGAGGCCATTGCGGGCGACTCCCACGATAAAAAAATCCGGATCTTTCTCAAACAAGAGGCTGATGGCTCTCCTCATGAATGCGGAATCATCGACGATCAGCACACCGTACCGACTCAATTGGCGTTGCCTCCCTTATGATGCAAGTTTCAACATGCTGGCGTCCCATCACAAAAGAGAACTTTCACCGTCCCCCTTTTCGGTAATAAAATGTCGCACGAGCATTGATGGTTTCGAAATGGGTGTTCATGCCCGTTATCGTCTCGGCATGTCCCAAAAATAAAAATCCGCCTGCATTTAATCGATTGTAAAATTTTGCAATAACCCGGCGTGTTGTGGCGGCATCGAAGTAGATCAGCACATTTCTGCAGAAAATGATATCGACGTTTTCGATCGCCGCCATGTCCTCATTGTTTAAAAGATTCGAATGCCGGAATTCAATCCTGTCTTTGATGAAGCTGCTGATTTGAAATCCTTCATCTTGCGGAATAAAGTACTTGTCCAGCATCTCCTGTGGCGTCCGGCGGAAACATAGCGAATTTTTATGGTACCACCCGCGTCTGGCGATTTGCAGAACTTTATGATTAATGTCGGTGGCAATGATGTGCACCGATTTCAGCGGGACAGCCCCTGATTCTGCAATGGTCATCGCCAAGCTGTAAGGTTCTTCTCCCGTAGAGCAGGCGGCGCTCCAAATCCGGATACATTCCTGATTCCGGAATTGGGGAAGAACCGCACGGCTTAATTCATGGAGCTGATTCTCTTCACGAAAAAAATAAGTTTCGTTGTTGGTAATGAGTTCAATCAGGTGATTCCATTCTTGCGGGTTCCGCTTCAAGAACTCGGTGTACTCCCGGTACGACATATCGAGAACGGATAGTCTCTTCGCCATCTTGGATGCAAGCAAGGATAGATTGTCCAAGTAATTTAATCCGCAATAGTCATATATCATTTGGCCCAAATCTTCCAAGCACACATCATAATTCTGAGTTTCGTTTATGAACTTGATATACATGAAGGTTACATCTCCCATATGAGCAGCGCATTGACAGGGTCCTCAAAGCTCTCTCAATGGTTCGCCTTAGCGAAAAAACGGACGTCAGGCTTGCAATTTACGAAGCGAATGTTGAATGGACGCAGACCGGTCCGCCAGTTCCCGCGCAACGACAACGATCCTTTCCACATCCTGAATATTTTGACGGACAACACGTTCCGTATCGGACATCGCCTTTTCGAGTTTGTCCATTTCTTTCACTTGATAGCCGGTTGCTTCCGTAACTTCGGCAGCCTGCTCGGTTACCTTTTCGACGGCTTTTACAATATCCTTTCCGTGTTTGGCTTGTTCCACGGTAGCCTCCGTGATCTGACGCACCTGCTCACGGGCATTCTCCACACCCTTAACGACTTCTTCGACGGCGGCGGCCTGCTCCTTCGTCGCCTGCGTCACCATTGCGGCCTGTTTGGTTACATTTTCGACTGCCTGTACGATATTTTCGCCTTGCTTCGCCTGCTCGACGGTGGCTACGGTAATTTGTCGCACCTGTTCACGGGCATTCACGACACCCTTAACGATTTCTTCAACGGCGACGGCCTGCTCCTTCGTCGCCTGAGTGACCATATCGGCCTGTTTGGTCACATTTTCGACCGCCCGTACGATATTTTCGCCTTGTTTCGCCTGCTCGACGGTGGCTACGGTAATTTGTCGCACCTGTTCACGAGCATTCACGACACCCTTAACGACTTCTTCAGCGGCGGCGGCCTGCTCCTTCGTCGCCTGCGTCACCATAGCGGCCTGTCTGGTTACATTTTCAACCGCCCGTACGATGTTTTGCCCCTGCTTGGCTTGTTCGCCAGTCGCTACCGTGATTTGAAGCACCTGTTCGCGGGCATTCACGACACCCTTAACGATTTCTTCAACGGCGATGGCCTGCTCCTTCGTCGCCTGAGTGACCATATCGGCCTGTTTGGTTACATTTTCGACCGCTCTGACGATAATTTCGCCTTGCTTGGCTTGTTCGCCAGTTGCTACGGTGATCTGCCGCACCTGCTCACGGGCGTTGGTTACCCCCTTGATGACTTCCTCAACTGCAATGGCCTGTTCCTTCGTCGCCTGCGTCACCATGTCGGCCTGATTGGTTAATGAGCCTACGGCGATCACGATTTGTTCGCTTCCCTTAGCCTGTTCAACGGTAGCAGAAGTGATCTGTCTGATTTCATTCGTAATGTTTTCGACTCCGGTGACAATCTTCTCGATGGCTGTACCCGTTTCATCCGCCAATTTGTTGCCTTGTTCAACTTTGACCATGCCGATCTCGATCGCTTTGATCGCGTCGGTTGTTTCACTTTGAATCCCTTTGATTAATTGGGCAATTTCCTTGGTCGCTTTTGCGCTTCTTTCAGCGAGCTTCCTCACTTCATCGGCAACTACGGCAAAACCTTTTCCGTGTTCACCCGCTCGTGCCGCTTCAATCGCGGCGTTAAGCGCCAAGAGGTTGGTTTGCTCCGCGATATCATCGATAACTTCAATAATACTTCCGATTTCTTCCGAGCTTTTGCCCAGATTGGCCATGACATTGGAGGCCTGCTTTACGACATCGGCAATTTCCTTCATGCCTGTCAGAGACTGACCGACTGCCTTTTGTCCGTCTTTGGCATCTATCAGAACCTGATCCGTAAGGGTGTTCACATTTTGGGCATTTTTAGCTACCTGTTCGATCGATGCCGCGATTTGCTGGATCGAGGCGGAGGTATCGACGGCGATTTTCTGCAATTGGTCTGCATTGACAGCAACGCCGCGAATCGATTTTCCCATCTGTTCAATGGATACGGAGATTTGTTCAACCGAACTGGCTGTGCTCGCGGCATTTCCGGCTACTTGCTGAATAGAAGCGACCATCTCCTGGATCGCATTCGAAGTTTCTTCCATCAGAGCGGTCGAGCTCGCCGAATTGTCGGCTACCCCTTTGATCGATCGCCCCATCTCTTCAATGGAAGCGGAAATCTGCTCTACCGAGCTTGCCGTGTTTTCGGCATTTCCGGCAACCTGCTGAATGGAAGCGACCATCTCCTGGATCGCGCTCGAGGCTTCTTCCGCCGATGCGGTCAGACTCGCCGCATTATTGGCTACGCCTTTGATCGATTGCCCCATTTCTTCAATGGATACGGCGATCTGCTCCACCGAACTTGCCGTACTTTGGCTATTGCCGGCAACCTGTTGAACGGAGGCGACCATCTCCTGGATCGCATTCGAAGTTTCTTCCGCTGAAGCGGTCAGGCTCGCCGCATTATCGGCTACCCCTCTGATCGATTGCCCTATCTCTTCAATAGAAACGGAAATCTGTTCCACCGAGCTTGCCGTACTTTGGCTATTGCCGGCAACCTGTTGAACGGAGGCGACCATCTCCTGGATCGCATTTGAAGATTCTTCCGCCGAAGCGGTCAGGTTCGCCGCATTATCGGCTACGCCTTTGATCGATTGCCCTATCTCTTCAATAGAAACGGAAATCTGCTCCACCGAGCTTGCCGTACTTTGGCTATTGCCGGCGACTTGTTGAACGGAAGCGACCATCTCCTGGATGGCCTCCGCGATTTCGCCGGCGGAAGCAGCCAGACGATCCGAATGTCGGCTTACCCCTTCAATGGACTTCGTAATCTCTTCAACATTGCCGTATGTAGATTCAAGGGCTGACGACTGTTGGCTAATCCCATGAGCAATCTGTTCCGTAACGACGGCAAGCTCCTTCAGATTTTGCTCTAGTCGTTTGGAATCGGTTATAGTCGCTTCAATGGTTTCCGAAACTCCTGCAGCCTTCATAAATCGATGAGCCATTTTTTGGTCAGAGCGCTCATGGAATGTTTCCTCCCTTTTTCAAACTGGTTTTCATAGCTGGGAAAATCGACATCGTTAGACCACGTCATCTATGATTTCGGATTCGACAGACTTCAGGTTATGGGCCAATTTGAATATCCCGGTTACGTCCAGGATCAGCGCCACGCTTCCATCCCCCAAAATCGTGGCCCCCGAAACGCCTTCGACCTGTCCGATATAGGAACCGACGGATTTCACTACGATTTCCTGGCTGCCGATCAATTCATCGACGACCAAACCGAGCCTTTTTTCGGCCAGACCGATAACCACGATAAATACATGCTTGGTTTTTCTTTTGCTGTTGGGCATTTTAAAAAGATCGTGAAGACCGATGAGCGGAACCATTTTTTCCCGGATTTTCACCACAGCTTGTCCCTTCACGGAGTGGATCTCTTTTTTCGGTATACGGACGATTTCGATCACACTGTTCATGGGCAAGGCATAAGTCGTTTCCTGCAGCTTGATCAGCAGTCCCCGCAGAATAGCCAAAGTTAAAGGCAATTTAATCGTGAACTTCGTCCCTTCGCCCACACGGGTTTCGACATCGATCAATCCGTTTAATTTCTCGATATGATTCCGGACAATGTCCATCCCGACTCCGCGTCCCGATATATCGCTTACCGATGAGGCTGTCGAAAATCCTGGGAGAAAAATAAGCTGAATCCATTCCTGTTCCGACATCATGTCGGCGTCTTGCGCCGTAATCAGATGCTTGCGTATGGCGGATTGCTTGACTTTCTCCGCATTAATTCCCGCCCCGTCGTCCTCTACCGTCAGCACCACCTGATTTTCCTGATGAGATGCCCGAATTTTGATCGTGCCTTTAAGGGATTTGCCTCGTTTTTTCTGTCTTCCACTTCTTCTATTCCGTGGTCTATGGCATTCCGGATCAGGTGAATCAACGGATCGCTGATTTCCTCGATGACGGTCCGGTCCAGTTCCGTCTCTTTCCCTTCAAGCAGCAGATTGACTTCCTTGTTTAACGTTCGGGCCAAATCCCGTACCATTCTTGGAAACCGGTTGAACAGTCGCTCGACGGGAAGCATGCGCGTCTTCATCACGGATTCCTGGAGTTCCCCGATGATTCGGCTGAAATGGATGGAGATTCGCTCCAGGTCATCCACCGTTTCATCCGAGGAGTACCGGTCGCGCAGCAGACTTCCGACTTGAGCGATTCTTGTATGGTCGATGACCAGTTCGCCAACCAAATTCATCATGTTGTCCAGGTGTTCCACATCGACGCGAATCGTTTGTCCGATTTTCTTCTCTTCTTTTCTGCCCGGTCCGGGGATCGGGTTATCCGGCTCCGCGTCCTTGCCGGCCTCTGGCCATGACACGCAGGCATCTGCCGGGTGGTCGTGTGAAACCGGCGCCACTTCGACAGCTTCAACATCAAGGAGCTGGCTCAGCGCTTGCCGGAGGGCATCGGAATCGGCATTCGTCTTCACGATATAGACCATTTCACGGAGGTCTGTATCTTCTATGACGCTGTCCAAATCGGGTTCCGACGAAATAACGGTTCCCCACTTTTTCAGATGGTTGAACACAATATAAGCCCGGGGAAGCTTCATCTCACAATGTTCGGATAACCGAACTTTACATCTCCACTTTCTTAATGGCTGGTTATGATCTTTATCCCGCGTCCTTAGCGATTCGGCGTTCTCCGCCGTTCCTTTTTCCAATTGCCGCAATTGCCGCACAATAGAATCGATGCCGGTTTTGGCGTAACCTTCCTGTTCAATTTCTCTTTTCAACCCGTTCAAATGATCCAGACATTGAAAGAGGAGATCCACAACCTGCTGCGTCACCGGCATACGCTGGTTGCGAATCTTGTCTAAAATGTTCTCCATCTCGTGGGTCACTTGTTTCATTTCCTCGAAGCCCATCGCTGCGGATGAACCTTTCAATGTATGGGCAATCCGGAAAATGTTTTGTATGATTTGCGGGGACTCGCCTTGCTGTTCCAGGTTCAGGATTTCCATCTCCAACAACTGGAGCAAATCTTCCGCTTCCGACAGGAAAACGCCCATCATTTCCGAACGATTCATATGGGTCCCCCCTTACCCGACAAGAACATGATGTAGATTCAAGATGCCGATCAATCCTTCTTCCGACAGGCCAATCCCCTGAAGATAGCTGCTGTCGATTCCGGCAACAATTTCGGTAGCGGGCTGTATTTCAGAAAACTTGATCACTTGATTCACGCCATCTACGACGATGCCGATCATTTCTTCGTTATGATTCACCACGACGATTCTCGCTTTAGGAGTGACAGCCGTCTCTCCCAATTGAAATCTTTTACGCAAGCTGATGATCGGCACAATCTTCCCCCGAATGTTCGTAACGCCTTCCAAAAAGTTTTGCTGTTCGGTACTGCGGTTATTTTTTGCATTTTGATAATTTCATAGACTTCAGAAATTTTCAGCGCGTATTTCTCCGCACCCAGTTCAATCACGATATATTGGTCTTGCTGTGAAACCTCCACCGTTTCACCCCCTTGGGACGTTGACTCAAGCAAGGAATGCCGATTCGGCAAATGCCGTTTGATCCATTCCCAGGACTGACGAGGAACCTGTGATGTATGGAACCGCTGATTCACCGGGATGTCCCTTCGCTCAGAGGATCGTGTTGACAGGAGCTACATAGGTCTTGTAACCTACTGCACTAAGTGCGTCACCAAGAAACAGTTCGCACAACTGAACTTGTGC
>NZ_BOVJ01000050.1 GCF_018403665.1 Paenibacillus cisolokensis | reverse complement strand
AAACGAGCGGATTTTTCTTTTTTTGTTTTGACCATTTTGTGAAAACAGGTTTATAATGATTCTATAACAGTGGACCACGATTTTCAAATATTACGATCGAGGTGAGCGTTGACAATGAGCAAGGTGATCAGTAAAGCTCAGTACGAAGTGCACACGGAGCCGGTTCAGCCGTTGACGATATTGTCGCCGGAAGGCGAGGTCGTCAATCCGGATCTGATGCCGAATCTTAGCGACGACCAATTGAAAGAGTTAATGTATCGGATGGTGTTCACCCGCACATGGGACGAGAGGGCCGTAAACCTCGGACGCCAGGGGCGCCTCGGATTTTATGCGCCGGTATCCGGCCAGGAGGCGTCGATGATCGGAAGCGAGTACGCGCTCAATAAAGACGATTTTATATGTCCGGGTTACCGCGACATGCCGCAAATCGTCTGGCACGGCTTGCCGATGTATCAAGCGTTCCTGTATTCGCGCGGCCATCAGCATGGCGGGCAAATTCCCGAAGACGTGCATGTGCTGATGCCGCAAATTATTATCGGTGCGCAAGTTCTGCATGCCAACGGCGTGGCGATGGCGTTCAAGAAGCGCGGCGAGAAGCGCGTCGTCATTACGTATACGGGCGACGGCGGTTCCTCCGAAGGCGATTTCTACGAAGCGCTGAACTTTGCCGGCGTATTCAAGCTGCCGGTCATCTTCGCCGTGCAGAACAACCGCTATGCCATTACGACGCCGTTCGAGAAGCAGACGGCCGCGCTGTCGATCGCGCACAAGGCGGTTGCCGCCGGCATTCACGGCGTACAGGTGGACGGCATGGACGTGCTTGCCGTTTACAAAGCGGTTTCCGATGCGGCGGAGCGCGGACGCAACGGTGAAGGCGCAACGCTTCTTGAGCTGCTCACCTACCGTTTCCGCCCGCACTCGATGGCGGACGACGCGACGAAATACCGGACGAAGGAAGAAGAAAACGAATGGTCGATGAAAGATCCGCTTGTCCGGTTCGGCAAATTTTTGGAGAAGAAGAAGCTGTGGTCCGAAGAAGATACGGCTCGTGTGAAGGAAGAGGCGAAAGCGGCCGTCAACGAGCATATCAAGAAGGCCGAAAATACGGAGAAAATGACGGTGCAGGGTCTGATCGACTCCATGTTCGAATCGACGCCGCAACATTTGGAAGAGCAAAAAGCCGATTTTAATTAAGGCCGAATTTCGATAAGGAGGAACCAGCGAACATGGCTCAAATGAATATGTTGGAAGCGATCCGCGACGCAATGCGCGTCGAAATGAAACGCGATGAGAACGTGATTGCGTTCGGCGAAGACGTCGGCAAGGTCGGCGGCGTTTTCCGCGTGACGGAAGGGCTTCAGGAAGAATTCGGAGAGGACCGCGTGTTCGACACTCCGCTTGCGGAGTCCGCAATTGCGGGGATGGCCGTCGGCATGGGCATTCAAGGCTTCCGGCCGATCGCGGAAATTCAGTTCATCGGCTTCATCTTCGAAGCGCTCGACCAGATGTTCGTTCAGGCTGCGCGGATGCGTTACCGTTCCGGCGGCCGCTATAACGCGCCGATCGTGTTCCGCACGCCTTTCGGCGGCGGCGTCAACGCGGCGGAGCTGCATACCGATTCGCTCGAAGGATTGGCCGTCCAGACGCCCGGCATAAAAGTAATTGTTCCGTCCAATCCGTACGACGCCAAAGGTCTTATGATATCTGCTATTCGCGACAATGACCCGGTATTTTTCATGGAGCATCTCAATCTGTACCGCAAATTCCGCGCGGAGGTGCCGGAGGGCGAATATACGGTGCCGATCGGCAAGGCGAAAGTCGTCCGCGAAGGCTCGGATGTAACGATTATCGCTTACGGCATGATGGTGCATACGGCGATGCAGGCGGCCGACGAACTGGAGAAGCAAGGCGTGAAGGCGGAGATTATCGACCTGCGCACCTTGATGCCGCTCGATATCGATACGATCGTCGCTTCCATTCAAAAGACGAACCGCGCCATCGTCGTGCAGGAAGCGCAGAAGACGGCGGGCGTAGCCGCGGAAGTGATCGCGCAGATCAACGAGAAGGCGATTCTTCATCTGGAAGCGCCGGTGCTGCGGGTAGCCGGTCCGGATACCGTGTATCCGTTCGTGCAAATCGAGAACGTATGGCTTCCGACACCGGCCCGCATCATTGCCGCCGTCAACAAGGTACGGGAATTTTAAGATCCGATAGTTCAGCTGGAGGAGGTAGGACAAGTGGCGAAATTCGAATACCGGTTCCCGGAGCTGGGCGAAGGACTGCACGAAGGCGAAATCGTCAAGATGCTGATCAAGCCCGGAGATACCGTAACCGACGAAGATATTATTATGGAAGTGCAAAACGATAAAGCGATCGTAGAGGTGCCTTGTCCGGTCAACGGGAAAGTGCTGGAAGTGCTGGCGAAAGACGGGCAAGTGTGCCATGTCGGCGATATTGTCGCCATTATCGACGCGGAAGGAGACATTCCGCAGCAGGCCGCTCCCGGAGCCGTCGAAAGCGGCGGCGCTGCGGCGCAGGAAGAGCAGAAAGCGTCGCAGGGCGGAGCCGACATTCAGCCCGGACAAGCGGCGCCGGCCGCTGCGGACGGGGGACAAGCGCCGAAGAGCGAGCCCGGTAAAGGCGGACTCGTGCTTGCCACGCCGAGCGTCCGCAAATACGCGCGCGAAAAGGCGTCGATCTGACGGGCGTCCAGGGAACCGGCAAGAACGGCCGCATTACCCGCGAAGATGTGGATGCTGCCGCTTCCGGCGGCGTGCAGGCCGCTCCGGGAGCAGCCGCGGCACAAGGCGTTGCCGAAGCGCGTCCGGCGCAGACGGCCGCCGTGCAGACGACGGGCGATCGTCCGGAGGAGCGTATTCCGTTCAAAGGTATTCGCAAAGTGATTGCAAGCGCGATGTCCAAGTCGGTTTACACGGCGCCGCACGTTACGCTGATGGACGAAGTGGACGTGACGAAGCTCGTCGAGCTGCGCACGAAGTCGAAACCGATCGCCGAGAAGAAAGGCGTCAAGCTGACGTACCTGCCGTTCATCGTCAAGGCGCTGGTGGCGGCATGCCGCGAATATCCGATTCTGAACGCGACGCTGGATGAGGAAAACCAGGAAATCGTGCTTCGGAAATATTACAACATCGGCATCGCCACCGATACCGACAACGGCTTGCTCGTGCCGGTCATCGAGAACGCCGATCGCAAAAACATCTGGATGATCGCGAACGAGATCCGCGATCTGGCGACGCGCGGCCGCGAAGGCAAGCTGGCTCCGCACGAGATGAAGGGCAGCACGATTTCGATTACGAACATCGGTTCCGCCGGCGGCATGTTCTTCACGCCGGTTATCAACTTCCCGGAAGTCGCCATTCTCGGCACGGGACGCATTACGGAGAAAGCAGTAGTACGCGACGGGCAAATTGTCGCCGCGCCGGTAATGGCGTTGTCGCTCAGCTTCGACCATCGTTTGATCGACGGTGCGACGGCACAAAACTTTTTGAACTACATCAAGCAGCTGCTGGCCGATCCGGAGCTGCTGGTAATGGAGGTATAACGATATGGTCGTAGGAGACGCTTCTCTCGATATCGATACACTGGTCATTGGCGCCGGTCCCGGCGGTTATGTGGCGGCCATTCGGGCCGCCCAGCTCGGACAGAGCGTGCTTGTCGTGGATAAAGAATATGTCGGCGGCGTATGCCTCAATGTCGGCTGCATTCCGTCGAAGGCGCTCATCTCTGCCGCGCATCAATACGAAACGGTGAAGCACGCTTCGTCGATCGGCATTGACGCCGGAGAGGTCAAAGTTGATTTCGGCAAAGTCCAGGCGTTCAAAGAAAGCGTCGTGAAGAAGCTGACGGGCGGGGTATCGTCGCTGCTCAAGGCGAACAAGGTCCAGTTCTTCCAGGGCGAAGTCATGTTCATCAACGAGAACGAGGCGCGCGTATTCAACGAACAGGAAGCGCCGCGCTACAAATTCAAAAACTGCATTATCGCCACGGGCTCCCGTCCGATCGAGCTGAAGGCGTTCCCGTTCGGCGGACGCATCCTCTCCTCGACCGGAGCGCTCGCGCTGCAGGAAGTGCCGAAGAGCCTTGTCGTTATCGGCGGCGGCTATATCGGCATCGAGCTTGGCCAGATGTTCTCCAAGTTCGGCACGCAAGTAACCGTGATCGAAGGCACGAACTCGATTCTTCCCGGCTTCGACACCGACATGTCGTCGCTTGTCGCGAAGAAGCTGAAGGCGCAAGGCGTGAACGTCGTGACGGGCGCCCAGGCGAAGAGCGCGGAGCAGACCGACAAGGACGTCACCGTTACGTATACGGTGGGCGACAAGGAAGAGAAAGTGACGGCGGACTACCTGCTTGTAACCGTCGGCCGCCGGCCGAATACGGACGGCGAGCTCGGTCTCGATCTGATCAACATCAAGATGACCGATCGCGGGCTGATCGAAATCGACGATCAATGCCGCACGAGCGTTCCGCATATTTATGCGATCGGCGATATCGTGCCCGGTCCTGCGCTGGCGCATAAAGCGTCGTATGAAGGCAAGGTGGCGGCCGAGGCGATCGCCGGGCTGCCGAGCAAGATCGATTACAAGGTGATTCCGCTCGTCTGCTTCTCCGATCCGGAATGCGCAAGCGTCGGCTATACGGAGTCCGAAGCGAAAGAGAAAGGCTACAATGTGAAAGTCGGCAAGTTCCCTTTCAGCGCGAACGGCCGCGCATTGTCGCTGCAGTCGACCGACGGATTCGTGAAAATCGTTTCCGACGCCGACACCGGGCTCGTCCTCGGCGCGCAAGTCGCCGGCGCCGAAGCGTCCAACCTGATCGCCGAGCTCGGCCTTGCGATCGAAATGGGCGCAACCGTCGAAGATATCGCGCTTACGATTCATGCGCATCCGACGCTTGGCGAAATTACGATGGAGGCGGCGGAAGTCGCGCTCGGCCATCCGATTCACACGTTCGTAAAATAATTCGCAGCATGCGCATGCAGACTGCCGAAAGAGAGGTCATGCGGTTGGTTCAACCGGGACCTCTTTTTTCGTCATCATACCGTATAAAACAACGGCATAACGTTCATGATGAATGAAAACGAGAGGGGCGTACAGCGATGTCCGACAGGCAAGGCAGGTTGATCCGGGAATCCCGGACCGTTATGACGCAACTGATTTTCCCTTCGGATACGAATCATCACGGGACGATGTTCGGCGGAAAACTGATGGAATTGATGGATAAGGCGGCGGCGATCGCCAGCATGCGCCATGCCCGCATGGCTACCGTTACCGTTTCGACCGACAGTCTCGAATTCGTCGCCCCGATCCGGCTCGGCGAAGTGATCGAGGTGGAAGCGTTCATCAGCTGGACGCATCGCAGTTCGATGGAAGTTTACGTCAAGGTGCAGTCGGAAAATGTCGAATCCGGGGAGCGGAAAACGGCGGTCACCGCTTTTTTCACCTTTGTAGCGCTCGGCAAGGACGGTAAGCCGACGCCCGTCCCGCCCGTCATCCCCGAATCCGAAGAAGAGATTCGGCTCCATCAAACCGCGCCGGAGCGGTATGAAATGCGCTTGCAACGAAGACAAAACAAACGTTCGCATACTTGAACCGGTATGGTACAATAGAAGAAATGGCTTTGTCAGCAATCGGGAGGAGAAACGAAGCGTGAGAGCGTATTTGGATTTGCTTCAGGATATTTTGGACAACGGAACCGTAAAGAAAGACCGGACCGGGACAGGGACGATTTCGGTCTTCGGGCGGCAGCTCCGGTTCGATCTGAATGACGGTTTTCCGCTCGTCACGACGAAACGGATTCACATCAAGTCGGTCGTGCATGAGCTGCTCTGGTTTTTGAGCGGAGATACCAACATCCGCTATTTGCAGGACAACGGCGTGCGGATTTGGAACGAATGGGCGGACGAGAACGGGGATCTCGGGCCGGTGTACGGCTCGCAATGGCGGGCCTGGGAAGGGGCCGACGGCAGACGGCACGACCAGATCGCCCAGGTGGTGGAGTCGATCCGGCGCAATCCGGACTCGCGGCGCCATCTCGTCAGCGCCTGGAACGTGGCGGAAATCGACAAGATGAAGCTGCCGCCGTGCCATTTTGCGTTTCAATTTTATGTGTCCGACGGCAAGCTGTCGTGCATGCTGACGATGCGTTCGTCCGACACCTTTCTCGGATTGCCGTTCAACATTGCCCAGTATGCGTTATTGACGCATATGATCGCCCAGCAGTGCGATCTTGGTGTGGGCGAGTTCATTTATTCGGGCGGCGACGTGCATATTTACCTGAATCATCTCGACCAGGTGAAAGAGCAGCTGTCGCGCGAGCCGTACCCGCTGCCGCGCCTTGTCATCAAGCGCAAGCCGGCATCGATTTTCGATTACAAATATGAAGATTTCGAGTTTGTCGGCTACCAGCATCATCCGGCGATCAAGGCGGAAGTGTCGGTATAACGGGAAGGGAGCGTGGGAGCTGTGGGCATCACGATGATCGCCGCAATGGACCGCAACCGGCTGATCGGCCGCAACAATGAGCTGCCTTGGCGCATTCCTGCGGATATGGCTTATTTTGTCCGCATGACAAAAGGGAAAACGGTCGTCATGGGGCGTAAGACGCTGGAATCGTTCAACGGTCCGCTGAAAAACCGGACGAACGTCGTGCTGACGAGGAGCCGCGATTTTCGGCCGGAAGGCTGCGAAGTCGCGCACTCCGTCGAGGAAGCGTTGGCACGGTATGCCGGCGGCGGGGAGCTGATGATTATCGGCGGGGCGGAAGTGTATAAGCAGTTTTTGCCATATGCGGATAAGCTGCTGCTGACCGAAATCGACGAGGAGTTTGAGGGCGATACCTATTTCCCGTCATTCGACGAGGCGGAATGGAAGCTCTCCGGCAGCGAAAAGGGCGTCAAAAACGACGAAAATCCTTATGATTACTGGTTTCGGACATATGTAAGACGATGACGCGTTCCTGTGCGATTTGTGACAAGGTGTATGACAAATAGTGCAAATGATTATACGGATAATCCATTGGTTCGACCTGGATTGGAATGCTAGGATATTTTAAATAGGAGACGGGAATATACAAGACTTCTCAGTTGCAGATCAACGGAAATCCCGTTATAGTTTAAAATAAACTGGCCGATAATTGGCCAATCGGGACGAATAATGGAGGGATTGCGGTCATGTCGACACCTACCGGATTTATGGAATATAAGCGAGAACTGCCTGCCGATCGCGACCCGCTTGAGCGCATTAAAGATTGGGAGGAATTTCATAAGCATCTTTCCGAAGACCAGCTGCGGACGCAGGGCGCGCGCTGCATGGATTGCGGCACGCCCTATTGCCATACGGGAATGGAATTGAACGGATCGGTATTGGGTTGTCCTGTCCACAACCTGATACCGGAATGGAACAACCTGATCTATCGGGGATTGTGGCGCGAGGCGCTGGATCGGCTGCACAAAACGAATAATTTCCCCGAATTTACGGGCAGCGTCTGTCCCGCTCCTTGCGAAGGATCCTGTACGGTCGGTCTGATCGGCGAGCCGGTCACCATCAAGACGATCGAGAAAGCGATTATCGACCGCGGATTCGAGGAAGGATGGGTCGTGCCGGATCCGCCGAAGAAGCGTACCGGCAAGCGCGTTGCGATCGTCGGTTCGGGACCGGCCGGGCTCGCTTGCGCGGCGCAGCTGAACAAAGCGGGGCACACGGTCACCGTCTACGAGCGCGCGGATCGCATCGGCGGTCTGCTTACGTACGGCATTCCGACGATGAAGCTGGATAAGAAGGTCGTGCAGCGCCGGGTCGACCTGCTGGCAGCGGAAGGCGTCCAATTCGTGACGAATACCGAAATCGGCAAAGATATCCCGGCCCAACAGCTGCTGGACGAATTCGATGCCGTCGTCCTTTGCGGCGGCGCAACGAAGGCGCGTGACGTCGACATTGAGGGTCGCGAATTGGGCGGCATCTATATGGCGATGGATTATTTGAACAGCACGATCAAGAGCTATCTCGATTCCGGGCTTGCGGACGGGAACTACATTTCGGCGAAAGACAAAACGTCATCGTCATCGGCGGCGGCGATACCGGAACCGACTGCGTCGCAACGGCGCTGCGCCACGGCTGCAAATCGGTCACGCAATTCGGCACGCATGCCAAGGCGCCGCTTACGCGCGACCCGATCACGAACCCGTGGCCGCAGTTCCCGAACGTCTATACGCTCGATTATGCCCAGGAAGAGGCCAAAGCGCTGTTCGGGGAAGATCCGCGGGCGTTCTCCGTGCTGACGAAGAAGTTTGTCGGCGATGAGAACGGCAACGTGAAAGAGCTGCACACGGTTCAAATCGAGCGGATCGTCGACGAAACCGGACGCAAAATTTACAAGGAAATTCCGGGTACGGAAAAAGTATGCGGCGCGATCTCGTGCTGATCGCCATCGGGTTCGAAGGACCGGAGAACACCCTGATCGACCAATTCGGCCTGGAGCGCGACCGCCGTTCGAACGTAAAGGCGGAATACGGCAAATACCGTACGAACGTGGACAAAGTCTTCGCCGCCGGCGACATGCGCCGCGGCCAAAGCCTTGTCGTATGGGCCATCAACGAAGGCCGTGAGGCAGCGCGCGAAGTGGACCGCTACCTGATGGGCTCCACGATGCTGCCGTAATGTCGACTCAAAGCTGTCAGGAAAGAGAGTCCGCTTGTCAAGAAAAAGGCGTCAGGCAGCCGTAACGGCATTCCTGCGAGACCCCCGATTCGCCGCTCGCGGCGGGTCGGGGTTTTATGATTAGCTATTGCTTCAATCAAGGGAATCCGTTTAATTATAAAAGCTCTGCAAAGCCCTTCCATCCTTTACGGAAAAGAAGGGCTTATTTTTTTATTCATTCCTTTGACATTACATAAAAGATGCATACAATTCCACTTCCCTATGGTGGGATTTGGCGGAATCGACGCGATTATCGCTAAGCGGGAAGATTCCGCAATCGCCTTCGATTTTCCTGCGGAAAAGCGGTCTTTCTTTCACGCAACCTTTAAAACGGGAGACCGCTCGGTTAACGGATTCGAATGTTACATTCCGCTAGTCGTTGAAGATGAGCTGTTGGAATTTATTTTTTCCGTGAATGTCCGAAGCGGCAATAAAGAGTTAGGGCAGGCTATTGCGCGAAGATGATCTCATCATTGGCATTCTCTACTGCTGACGAAGAAGTTTATCGGCGATGAGAACGGCAACATGAATGAACTGCACACGGTCCAAATTTAACGGTTGCCGATGAACCTCCGATTCGCCTCTGGCGGCGAGCCGGAGGTTTTGCAAACGGATTTCCGATTCGCAACCTTTCTTTATCGATTCTTTATAATTGCTTGATATGCTCTTTGTCGAAAAGGGGATTTCTCCCGGAATACTGACAGAGTAGGATGATAGCCATGAACGACATTTTGCGAACGGTAAATCTGGAAAAACGTTTTGGCAAACAAACGGCGGTCTCCGGCGTTTCGCTTCATGTCCGCGCGGGTACGGTGTACGGTCTGCTCGGGCCGAACGGGGCCGGCAAAACGACGACGCTGAAAATGATTGCGGGATTGCTTAGGCCTTCCTCCGGCGAAATATGGATAAACGGCAAGCCGTGGACCCGAGATTGCTTGAGGGAGATCGGGGCGCTGATCGAGTCCCCGGCGCTGTACGGCAATTTGACGGCACGAGAAAATTTGCTGGTGCACACCCGATTGCTGCAGCTGCCCGAATCCCGAATCCGGGAGGTGCTCGAAACCGTGGACTTGACGGACACCGGCAACAAGAAAGCTTCCCAATTTTCGCTGGGCATGAAACAAAGGCTGGGCATCGCCATCGCGCTCGTGCAAAACCCGAAACTGCTCATTCTGGACGAGCCGACGAACGGCCTGGATCCGCTCGGAATCCAGGATTTGCGCGGGCTGATCCGTTCATTTCCGGCACGGGGCATCACCGTGATCCTGTCGAGTCACATCCTCTCTGAAGTGGAGCATACCGCCGACGACATCGGGATTATTAGCGGTGGAAGGCTGCGCTACGAAGGCGCGAACCGGCACGGAACCGACTTGGAGTCGCTGTTTATGGACGTCGTCCGGGCAGACAGGCGGAAGGAGGGAGCGGGCGATGCTTAACCTGCTTCAGGCGGAAGCCTTGAAGTCCAAGCGCACGTTTGCCCGAAAGCTGGTATGCGGCGCGCCTCTTTTCTTTGTCCTGTACGCCATCGTCGTCAAAATGCTGATGCCCGACCAAAGCATCGGCACCTGGGAGGCGCTTCTGTTCATTGTGTTTAACTGGTGGCCGGTTCTATTCGTGCCGCTCGGGACGGCGCTTCTGTGCGCGCTGACCGAAGCCCGGGAGAAAAAATCGGGAGCCGAGCGCAGCCTCAGGACGCGTCCGGTCTCGCTTCCGCGTCTCTGGCTGGCCAAAACGGCCGTTCTGGCCGGTCATACGTTCATCTCTTCCGGAGTGCTCGTGGCCTCAACGCTGCTCGCGGGGCTGCTCATAGCGGACGGGCCTGCGCCTTTCTGGCGGATTATCGGGGCAAGTGCGGTTGTCTGGATGCTGTCGACGGCGCTGATTCCGCTGCATTTGATGGTCGCGGCATGGAAGGGGCCGGCAGTTTCGCTCGCGCTCGGTTTGGCCGGGATGTTTGCTGGCGTTCTTTCGGCGCCGGAGCCGTATTGGCCGGCGGTCCCGTGGAGCTGGCCGACCCGGTTGATGGCCCCGATTGTCGGCGTCCACCCGAACGGCGTTCCGCTCCCGGACGGCGACCCGCTGCTTAGCGCTTCCGTTATTCCGGTCGGGTTCGGTCTCGCCCTCGTGTTTTTGGCTGTTACCTTGCAGCTGACCGCCATATGGTACGCTCGCAGGGAGGTGCGCTAGCGATGACCCTTTTGCGCATTCTCCGTACCGATTGGCTGATCACCAAACGAACCGGTTACCGCTGGCTCGTCTTTGCGGCGCCGCCGCTAGCTGCGGGAATATTGCTTTGGTATTTCTCAGGCCGGCCGCTTGCTCCGGGATTGGCGAATGCGATCTATGAAGCTTTCAGCCAAATGACCGCTTCGGCGCTTCCGCTCGCGATCGGCCTGCTGGCCGGAATGCTCGCCATGCAGGAGGAGCAGGCCGGCTGCTTCGGCGGGCTGTTGGGTCGGCAGCAGCCGAGAGCGCTGAGCTTTGCGGGCAAGCTCCTGATGGTGACGCTTCCTGTCGGCTTCGGGATTTTCGCAGCGGCTCTGCTGCTTGTCTTCGGTATGGAGACGCTGCTCGGCATCGCAGACGCCGATGCCGGTCTCTTTCTCGCCGGCGCGGCTTACACGACGATCGGATCGCTTACGCTATGTGTGTTTCATCTGTTTTTGGCGCTGGCTTTCGGGATGGGCGCTTCGGCAGCTGCCGGCGGAGCGGGATTTTTGCTGGCTGCGATCGTCGGCGCGACGGTGGTCGGCGACCGGATTTGGGAATTCGTCCCTTGGGCCTGGCCTGTCCGGTTGTCGCAGTTTCCGTTGCTGGCGCGTCTTTCGGAATTTCAGAACGGGACCGGCACCTCAGCCTTCGAGCTGTACTGCCGGCAGGTGGACGGCGTCCTGCTGATGGCTGTTGCCTCATTTATCGTTGCTTCGATCTGCGGTACAATATGGTTTGTCGGTTGGGAAGGACGCAAAACTTACGAATAGAACAGCTGGTAGAACAACGGAGGATCAAATGAGTACGATTTTGATCGTGGACGACGAGCGTGACATGGTGGAATTGCTGTCGGATGAACTGACGGCGAGGGGGCACCGCGTACTGGCCGCTTATGACGGAGAACGCGGCATCGAGCTGGCCGGCTCCAAACCCGACTTGGTCATTCTGGACGTCATGATGCCGGGCCGTGACGGCTTCGACGTGTGCCGGGCAATTCGCGACACCGTCGCGTGCCCGATCCTTTTCGTTAGCGCCAGGCAGTCGGAGAACGACCGGGTTAAGGGCTTCTCCATGGGCGGCGACGATTATATCGTCAAGCCGTTCGGACTGCGGGAATTGCTCGCCCGCATCGAGGCGAATTTGCGAAGGGAGGAGCGCGCCAGACAGAACATCGGGGCCGGCGTTGGAGACAAAGCCGCTCAGCCGCTGCTTCGCTGGGGAAATTTGGAGCTCGATCTGAAAGGGATGTCCGTAACGGTATGCGGAAAGCCGGTCGCCTTGACCCGGAAGGAATACGAGATCGTGGAACTGCTTGCGCTGCATGCCGGTCAAGTTTTTTCCCGGGAGCAGATATATGAAAGGATCTGGGGCTGGGATGCGGAAGGGGACTCTTCCACCATTGTCGAGCATATTAAAAAAATCAGGGCCAAGCTGGCCGCCGCCGATCTTTCCGGAGACTATATTCAGACTGTCTGGGGCATCGGCTACAAATGGAAAAGGGGTAGAAGATGAAGAATATCGCCGATTGGTCGCTGAAGTCGCAGTTCGTCCTTGGCTTCGCGCTCATCCTTCTGCTCAGTTTGCTGGCTACCGCCGCCACATACGCGCTCGGCGCCGTATTGTTTACCCGGATGGAATACAAAGGCGTCTATCCGGCCAACTACTACGAAAAGCAGATTCCGGACATTAAGGAATATATCCGGAAGGAGAATACAGCATTGCTTAATCCTTCCGCGAAGGAAGAACTGGAGCGGCAAGTTCCCGGCGCCGGATTTCTTTATCAGGTGGTAGACGGCGACGGCAACTACAGATACGGCACCTTGCACGAACCAGTCTTCGAGGGGAGGCAGCAACTATATGACGGGCTGAATAAGCCGATCCGATATCGCGGCCGGTATGTGCAGACGGTGCCGATCATCGGCGGGGACGGGCGGATTGCGGGCGCTGTGCTGCTGTCCTACTCGCTCAGTCCGACGTTTGCCGAAGGTCAAGGCTGGCTTGCCGCTGTTTTTGCTGCCTTTTTGCTGTCGCCGTTTTTTTACATTTTTCTGTTTACGCTGCTTTTCGCCAAAACGATTGCCGGCCGAATCAACGAGCCGATCCGGATGCTGATGAGGGCGTCCCGCAAAGTCGCGGACAAAGATTTGGATTTCACCATTGAATACCGGTCAGGCAATGAGCTGGGACAATTGTGCTCGGCGTTCGCCCGAATGCAGGAGGAACTGCGCTCTTCGCTGTCCGCGCAATGGAGACTGGAGCGGGAGAAGGCTGAAATGATCGAAGCGCTGGCCCATGATTTGAAAACGCCAATTTCGATTATCTCGGGTTATGCCGAAGCTTTGCTCGATTCCAGGGCTCCGGAAGACAAGCTGCGCCGGTATCTGACGGTCATCCGCGATAATGCCAGCAAAAGCGCCGGGCTCGTGCGCCAGCTCCAGTACAGCGCTGAGCTGGAACGATTCGAAGACCGGCTGAACGTTTCACCGGTGGAGCTCGTGTCCTGGACCGGGAAGCTGATCAAGCAATTCAAGCCGGCGGCCGCGGCCAAGGGGATTCGCCTTTCTTTTCTGCCGGAGGGGGCCATGGGGGTATGCCGGATTGATCCGGAGAAGCTGGAGCGCATACTCGGCAATATTGTTTCCAACAGCATATCGTATACTCCCGAAGGCGGTCGGATCGAAGTAGGACTGGCAGTCGAAGGGCGGCAAGTCCGCTTCCGGATCCGGGATACCGGACCCGGATTCCCGCCCGGGGAGGAGGAAAGGGCGTTCGAACGCTTTTACCGGGCCGACAAAGCGCGGGGGCAATCGGAAGGCCATTCCGGTCTCGGCCTTTACATTGCAAGGCGGCTGGTGGAAAGCCATGGGGGAGAGATCAAAGCTTGCAACGCGGAGGACGGCGGAGCGGTGGTGTCCTTTGTGATTGCCGCCGCCGGAGAAGAGGGGGTAAACTGAACCTGCCGATGACGCCTTGAAATAGCCTGCAGTGCTTTCTTGAGCGGGCCAGGCAATGGCCGGTATTCGTTGACGCGATTCGCGTTCGTCGCACGACCGGCGTCCGTCGGTGAGATTCGAATCCGTGGGTGCTTCACGTCACCGTCGAATCGCTTGGCTAAAAACCTGCAAAAATGCAGGATTTTCAGCTCCAAAAGGCTGCTTTTACACAAAAGCCTGCAAAAATACAGGAATTATTTGATATTTTTGTCTATCTGGCCTAATTCGAACAAAAATCCTGTATAATTGCAATAATTATTAAATTTTGTTTATTATTGGATGAAAAACTGTACTTTTGCAGTTTTTTCGGTCATTTGATGTACCGTAGCAAATGTTAAAGCGAAGGTCAAGTTCACTGTCTTGCCGGGGAGCTTTTTGCAAGAAGCGCCGTGCCGCATGCCGGCCGAATCCGGAGGACGCCTTTTATCCGTTTTGCTGCCCATCCGCCTCGTCTCCCGCTACCCGTCCACCTTTGCCCGACCTCCTCGTCTCCCGCCAAACCGTCTGCCATTGCCCATCCGCCTCGTCTCCCGCTACCCGTCTGCCTTTGCCCGCCCATCCACCTCGGCCCCTGCCTCCGACCGAAACGTCGGCTCGCTGACCGGAACTTATCGTTGTGGTAAAATAGATAACGGTTCTTTTTTCGAGTTCGTATTGCAGGGGGAATGGGGCATGATCCGTTATGGACAGGATACGGCGGAGGAGCTGCGCTTCACCGCATTTTATCCGCGAATCGAGCGGCGGAACGAGCATTGGGTGGACATCGAGCTGCGGTTCGAGCTGTCGCCGCAGACGCCGGCGCCGGCCGATGCGGCCGACTTGACCGCGCTCGTCATCTGTACGCCGGACGGGGAGATTTTCCAGATCGTGCCGCAGGAAGAAGGGTGCGACAGCGAGTTTCAGTTTACGGCGGCCGAGAAAGAGCAGATTGCCGCCTTTATCGCGCTGCCGGACATTCAGGCGGCTATAGCCGAGCAAGTGGCGGCGGCGCAGCGGGAGCGCTGACGCGGTATGTCTAAGACGCTTATTATAGCCGAAAAGCCGGATATGGGCCGGACGATCGCGGCGGTGGTCGAGCCGAAGGCGGTCAACAAACGGACGTATCTGGAAGGCGAACGGTATGTGATCACCTGGGCGATCGGCCACCTCGTCGGATTGGCCGAGCCGGAGCGGTACGACGAGAAGTACAAGCGGTGGAACGACCGGGACTTGCCGATCATCCCGGAACGGTTCAAGCTGTGGCCGAACGCCCGGACGAAGGAGCAGCTGAAGACGATCGGCGAGCTCGCCAAGCGCTGCGACCGGCTGATCAACGCGTGCGACGCCGGCCGGGAAGGGCAGCTTATCTTCCATTTGATCCGCCAATATTTGAAGCTGAAGCAGCCCGTCGACCGGCTGTGGATTTCCGACCTGACGCCGGAGACGATTCGGCGCGGTTTCGAGACGCTGCGCAGCGACGCCGAGTACGACGCGCTGACGCGGGCGGCGAGAGCGCGCAGCGAGGCGGATTGGCTGATCGGCATGAACGCCTCGCGCGCCTTCACGATCCGCCATAAGGCGCTGCTGTCGGTCGGCCGGGTGCAGACGCCGGTGCTGGCGCTGTTGTACGACCGCCACCGCGAAATCGAGGCGTTCCGGCCGGAAACGTATTATGTCGTTGCGGCGAGCTTCCTCCAAGAGAAGACAAGCTATGCCGGCGTCTGGCAGGGCGAGCGGCTCACCGACCGGATAAAGGCCGAAGCGATCGCCGGGAAAGTGCGGGGCAAGCCCGCCGCCATCGCCAAATACGAGAGCGCCGAGAGCAGCGAGTATCCGTTCAAGCTGTACGATTTGACGCTGCTGCAGCGGGAAGCGAACGGAAAATACGGCTTTTCGGCGAAAAAACGTTGGACATTGCGCAGTCGCTGTACGAAAAGCATAAAGTGATTACATACCCGCGCACCAACTCGAACTATGTAACGGAAGAAAATATCGCGGCGATGAGCAAAGCGCTGGCGATGCTGGGCGGGACCGAATATGCCAAACTGGCGGCCGGCGCGGACCGCGGGCGCGTCCATAAAGGCAACCGGGCCGTATGCAATCCGGCGAAAGTGGAGGATCATCACGCCATATTGCCGACGCCGAAGAAGCCGTCAACGCTGAACGCCGACGAGCAAAAAATATACGACATGATCGTCAGGCGCTTCCTGGCGCAATATTATCCGCCGGCCCGCTATCGCAATCATACGGTATGGACGATCTGCGAAAGTGAGACGTTCCGGACGAAAGTGAAGGAGCTGCTCGAACCGGGCTGGAAGGTCGTGCAGCAGGACGCCGACGCTTCCGCGGCGCGCAAGCGGAAGAAGGACGGGCAGGACGAAGCCGGTCCGGAGGACGAGACGGTAACGGATCGGCCGTTCCTCATCGATAAGGCCAAAGAAGTTCGCTGCACCGAAGCCGAAGCGAAAGAGAGGACGACGCAGCCGCCGAAGCCGTATACCGAAGGAACGCTGCTGAAAGCGATGGAGAGCGCCGGGAAATCGATCGAAGACGACGAGCTGCGGGAAGCGATGAAGGAGACGGGGCTCGGTACGCCGGCGACCCGCGCGGCCACGATCGAAAGGCTGAAGCAGGTCGGGTACATTGCCGCGAGCGGCAAACGGCTCGATATTACGGCCAAAGGGCTGACCGCGATCGAGCTCATTCGGGGCGCGGGTGTGGAGCTGCTCGCCTCTCCGGAGATGACCGGGCAGTGGGAGCGGCGGCTGCATCAAATTTCCCGCGGGGAAGCGTCCGATGAACGGTTTATGGAGCAGGTGAAACGGTTTGCGGTCCAAATTGTCGAGAAGGTTCGGCAGCAGCAGCCGGCAGCGCCGGGCACGCTGGAGGACGGCGGCAGAACCGGCTCCGGGTCCCGAGGCCGCAAAAGCGGCAGAACGGCAGGCAGGCGCAGCGCCGCGCGCGGGAGCAAACCGGCAGCGTCCGCCGAACGCAAGGAGCCGGCCGCTTATGGAAGTTGTCCGAAGCCGGGTTGCCGGGGGACGATTATCGAAGGGAAGCGGGGCTTCGGCTGCAGCGCATACCGCGAAGGTTGCACGTTCGTCATGTGGAAGGACCAGTCCGGCAAGAAGCTGACCCCGGCCATGGTCCGGGACTTGCTTCAAAAAGGCGAAACCCGAAAGCTTTCGCTTCGCCGTCCGGACGGCTCGGAGGGAAAAGGCCGTCTCGTGCTGCACGACGCGGCAAGCGGCGCGATCCGGGCCGTATTCGACGATTAGACGAGTCAGGCGTTCCAGGCCGAGACCACGTAGTTTTGAATGGCGCCGGGCACTTCGGACAACCGGCCGACCGTAACGAAAGCGCCTTTCGGGGCGACGTCGATATCGACGATATTATACTGCCACTCTTGCTCCGTTTTGACGTGGATGGCGTGAATGCCGGTCGTCAGCGCCGGCACGACATCCGTCCGGATCGAATTGCCGATCATCCACGTCCGGCTGCGGTCGAATCCGCCTTCCGCCAATATGGCTTCCAGCGCATTGCTGTTTTTATGGCGGCGAATATAGATGCGGGAGCCGAAGTACCGCTCCAGCTTCAGCTTCTCGATTTTTCGCCGCTGAATCCGCCGCTCTCCTCCTGTGTACAGATGCAGCTCGTGACCGGACTCCCGCAGCGTCATAAGCGTTTCTTCCATATGCGGATACGGCTCGGCTTCCTGTTCGTAGACGCTAAGGCCCAGCTTCCATAGCCGCTCCTTCTCCGCATCGGACTCGGGACGGCCGGTCAATCTTGAAAAGTGCCGGTACGTCTCGACGAACGATTGCGGAAAATGATCGCTCTTGAAGCCGACGATTTCGATGCCGGCGATATCGATTTCGGTTTGCTTGTCCCGGATAATTTCAGGCGTAATTTCGTCGAAGCTTTTAAACCAGGTCGTCATCTCATCGATAAACTGGTCGATGATGAGGCCGAAATATTTATTGCAATGAATTAGCGTATCGTCCAGATCGAACAGCAGATGTTGTTTCATCGGGCAACTCCTTTTTTGCGTCCTCTGTTTCGGGTAAGAGCTCCGAATTCGGGTCGGCTCGTATCCATTTTATATTGCACAACAGTTTCTTCAAGTATAGCACAGAAACGAAAAGGCCGTGCGAACGAAACACCAAGCGAATACCGAAGCGAAGCGGGACGAATAGAAGATGAAAATGGGCATATAGATCTAAAAGAAAGGGTTTACAACCGTCCGATACGGTGATATATTGAAGAAAAACGTTTCGAATTCTTGAAAGCGATTACTAAAAAACCGAAAGGTTGACTGTTATTGCGTTTTTATCCGTTTCATTTGTATTTTTTTATCCGATTTGCGAAACGTTTCGAATTGATTCGTACCGGAGGGAGGAAGAGCCGTGAAGCTGCCGGTTATGACGTTTAACCTGCGCACCGAGAGCGGGACTTCGGCGAAGCATGCATGGGAGAGCCGTTCTGAACGGGCGGCAGAGGTGATCAGGCAATTCGGGCCGCTGCTGCTCGGAACCCAGGAAGGCTCCCGCTCCATGCTGGAGCTTCTCAAAGAAAAGCTGAAAGGCTTTCGTTACATAGGCCAGGGAAGAGATGGCGGAACGAACGGCGAATACTCCGCGATATTTTACGATTCAAGCTTGCTTGACGTTGTCGAGGAAGGCCAATTCTGGTTATCCGAGCAGCCCGATGTGCCGGGAAGCAAGAGCTGGGATGCCGCTTTTCCTCGAATATGCACATGGGCACAATTCCAATCGATTGAACAACCGGCTCATCAATGGCTGGTTTTCAATACCCATCTGGACCATATCGGCCAACAGGCGCGTGAGGAAGGGATTTTGCTTATTGCCGGTGCAATCGGGCGAATGCGTGCCCACACCGGGCTTCCTGCCGTCTTGATGGGAGATCTGAACGCCGCGCCGGACAATCCGGTCATCCGGTTTCTGTGCGGGGAAGTGACATTGAAAGGCTATAAGATGCAGCTTCGGAACGCTTTCGAGGCTGCGGCGGCCAGACCGGGGGCAACCTATCATAATTTTGAAGGGGGTGAAGAGGGAGAGCCGATCGACTACATTTTGCCACCGAGGAGATCCGGATTAGTCAGGTGCAGATTGTCAGGAGCAAGGTGAACGGCCAATTTCCGTCCGACCATTATCCTGTAGCGGCAGTTTTGGAGATGGAATGAGAGGGTCTGCGTTAGGATGAATACGTTAAAATGTAAGGAGCGGGAGCATGCATATTTCAATCGCGTCTTATTCTTTTCACGGCATGTTTAATCGGAAGGAAATCGATTTGTTCGGTTATTTGGAAAGCTTGAAATATCGTTATCATGTCAGCGGAGCCGATATATGGAATATGATGCTCGTCTCCTATGAAGAAGACTATCTTCTGAAAATCAGGAAGCATATGGACCAACGGGAACTCCATCTGGCCAATTTATGCGTGGACGGCGCGCATGTATGGGAGCCGGACCCCGAACTGAGGGAGAAGAACTATCAAAACGCGCTGATGAACCTGCGTGCCGCGGAGCTGTTGGGCGCGCAGACTGTCCGAATCGACATGGGCGGGCATGATCTGGAAATGTCGGATGAACAATTCGAGTATACCGTCAAAACATACAAAGAATTTGCCCGCCGCGCTGAAGAAGGCGGTTATAAGGTCGGTCCGGAAAACCATTGGGGCACCTCACGCGTTCCCGAAAACATCAAGAAGCTGGTGGAAGCGGTGGACAGTCCCGCTTTTGGGATTCTGCTGCATTTGGAAAACTGGGACGTGGATAAAGAAAACGGGGACCGCTTGTGTGCGCAATATGCCTTCCATACTCATTTTGCAGCATGGGTGCTGCCGCGCTACGAGGAAAAGATTCGAATCCTGATCGATGCGGGATATGAAGGACACTACAGTGTCGAGCATCATTCCAGCAAAAATGAGTACGTGGAAGTCGAATGGCAGCTTGCCAATATCCGGCGCATTCTTGCACACCTGAACGGCGAAACGGATTAACGGAGGGGATCGGCGGTGAATAAAATCAGAATCGGAATTATTGGCGTCGGCATTATCGGAAAAGTTCATTTGGATTATTATGCGAAAATCGAAGGCGCCGAAGTGGTGGCGGCGGCCGATCTCAATGAAGCCGAGCTGCAAAGCGTAGCCGAGAAATATCATATTCCCCATACGTATACCCGCTTCCAAGATTTGCTGCAGCGCGACGACATCGACGCGGTCGATATATGCCTGCATAATAACGCCCATGCGCCGGTGACCATTGAAGCGCTGAAGGCAGGGAAGCACGTCTATTGCGAGAAGCCGATCGCCGGCTCGTATATTGACGGCAAGTCGATGGTGGATGCGGCGAGGCAGTACGGCAGGAAGCTGCATATCCAATTAAGCTATCTCTACGCCAAAGAAACTTTAGCGGCAAAACGCTGATCGAAGCCGGGAAGCTCGGCAAGCTGTATCACGCTCGCTCGACCGGCTACCGGCGGCGCGGACGCCCTTATGTGGACGGCTACGGCACGCAATTTTTTACGAGAAAGGAATCGGCCGGAGGCGGCGCTTTGTTCGATATGGGCGTCTATCATATTTCCCAGCTGCTGTATCTGCTCGGCAATAGGGAAGTCAAGACGATAACGGGCAGCACTTATCAGGAAATGGAGATCGACGAACGCCGAAAGAACATTTCGCAGTTTGACGTGGAAGAGCTCGGCGTCGGCTTTGTCCGGTTCAAGGACGGTCTTACGCTCGACATCATCGAATCGTGGGCGGTTCATTTGAATGATTTCGAAGGCAGCAGCATCATAGGCTCGGAGGGGGGAATACGGCTTCCGGGTTATGCGCACGGCAAACCGACGCCGATGACCTACCATACGAATATGTGCGATATGGAAATGGACAGTACCTTCAACCTGGACGCGATGAGCTACCGCTGGCATAATCTGCGGGACAACATGGACGCCTACGATTCTTCGCAGCACCACTGGATCGCCGCGCTTCAAGGCAGGGTCGAGCTGCTGCCGACGGCGGATATCGCCTTGCAGACGATGCTGATCAGCGAAGGAATCTATATTTCGCAGCGATTGGGCCGGGAGGTGACGGCTGACGAGGTCGTCTCGCTATCCCAATCCCTGGCGCTTCAACTCACATAGGCACGGTAGACGAGAAGGATAAAAAGATAAAAAGAAATGATTTCGACATGATCATATGGTAAATTTTTATTAATGATAGAAACGTTTCGATATTCACGACAAATGATGAAAGGGCTAACAAGCGCGAAAATAGCTAGCAATCAACTGGCTTTCAAAAGAAAAATATCGTATTTTTGCGTATGAATCGAATCTTTTCACCTTAAAATCGAAACGTTTCTATTTTTTCTTTCCGCGTTTCTATGCTACTTCCTGTCTTGCAACTATCGGGGAAAATGTAATCGCATTCATAGGGTCGGGCGGATTGTGAAAGCGCATGCATGTTGAAAAAAGAAAGGGCATGTCACAGGAAATCAAAAAAAGGAGCCTGATGTAAAAATGAGAAAAACGACCTCATTTATCCTGATGCTGGTACTGAGTCTGGCGCTCGTCGTTGCCGGCTGCGGCAGCGGCGGCGGGGAAACCGGCAGCAGCAACCAGAATCAACCTCCTGCTTCCTCGACGGACTCGGAAGGCTCTGCCGGGCAGACGAACGAACAGGCAAACGAACAGACGGATACGCCGAAAGAAACGGTGACGCTCAAATGGGGCACCTGGATGGGCGAAGAAGAAGCGAATCGCATCATCGAGGCTTTCGAAGCGACGCATCCGCACATCAATATCGAGACGGATCCGGCGGTCACCTGGCCGTGGAACGAGAAATTGGCTGCTGTAGCAGCCGCAGGACAGCTTCCGGATGTAATCTGGACATTCGGCGTACCGGTAGCGGCCGCCAACGGATGGCTGGAGGATCTGACCCCCTTCCTGGCAGCAGATCCCGAGTATCAGGCGGGCAACACGTTCAAGAACCTGGACGAGACCGCCAACTATAACGGCAAACAGTATGCGCTTCCGCACTCGCTTCTGATGTTCGGCGTGTTCCTCAATCTGGATCTGTTCGAAAAAGAGAACATTCCGATTCCGTCTGCCAACTGGACCGTCGACGAAATGCGCGAAGCCGCAATCAAACTGACCAAGTACAACGACAATCAATTCGGCATGGCGAATATTAAAGGGATGCGCGAAACGCTGACCTCTGCGTTCGATCCGTCCCTGGGCTGGAATACATGGGACGGCGAGAAGTTCAACTTCACCAGTCCGGCCTTTAAAGAAACGATAGCATTTATCGATGAGTTGCTTTATTCGGATAAGGTGTCTCTGGATATTTACAAGCAGGAAGAAAAAGAACAATGGTACGGCAAAGATAAAAACCCCTGGATGCTCGGCAAGATCGGCATGCAGTATGACGGTACCTGGCTCATTAACGGAAGCATCCAGGATGCCAATTTCAAATGGGATATCCGGCCGCTGCCCGCTTCCAAAGGACAACGGATTCCGCTCATTACCGATTATGTCGGCATTACGAAAAGCTCCCAGCATAAAGAAGAAGCTTTTGAATTCGTGAAATGGCTGACTTACTCCAAGGAAGGCTGGATGGAAAGAATGAAGCCGGAATGGCCGCTGAACAGCATTCCGCTCATTAATGACGAAGAAGTATGGAACGCTTACCTGGGCAGAGAAGATATGCCTGCAGGCATGCGCGACATGATTGCCATGATTCCGGACGGGTTTGTCGATCCGATCAAGTGGCTGCCGGGCTACATGGATGCGCTGAACATCTATCAAGAGACGTTCAAGCAAATCGACGAGCGTAAGGCCAAGCTGGAAGACGTGGCGCCCGATCTGGAGAAACGGATGAACGATGCTTACAAAACCGCTGCGGACCAACTGAGCGCGGCGCCATAACTTCCGGGATGAACATGTTCTCTCCCTGCTTCAGGGAGAGAACACTTTTTCACACTTTGCTGTTTGGATATTGGCGTTCGATTATTTACCTCGAAGAGGAGAATAAATTATGAAGCGTAAAGCGCCGGCATTAATGCTTGTTTTATGTATGCTGTTGGCATTGTTTCCATCCTCTCCGTCACAGCATGTCTCGGCCAATTCGGACGGCAGTACAAAGAGTTTGCTAGACAGCTTATTTAAAAAGACGGTGAAGAAAATTCCGGACAAGACGATGAGCAAGGCGGAACGGATACAGAGCAGGAGGAAGGCAGCCGCGGGATCGGTCGGAGAGTGACCGAGGATTATTATTTGCAAGTGAAACAGAAGTGGGAGCAAGCGGGTTACTCCGATTCGCAATCGTTTCAAGCGGTTATTCATCCTGCCGAGTTGTATGCCGGCAGCAAAAAAGCCGAGTTAACTCCAATCTCGCAAGCAAACGGTTACGATGAGCAAGTCGTGTTATGGAACGAACTGACTCCTGAAATCAATTTCACGGTAAATGTCCCGAGTGACGGGCTTTATCAGATTCAAATAGATTATTTTGCCCTTCCGGGCAAAATTACGCCGCCGGAGAGAGGCATTCAAATTAACGGCGAATACCAGTACTTCGAAAGCCGCAGAATCGTATTTCCGCGGCTCTGGGCCAATGAATCCGAGCAGTTCCAGACCGATGAGCTGGGCAATGAGGTGTTCGCCAAGCAGGTCGAAGTGCAGCGGTGGCAAAGCGCCGCGCTGACGGATGCGAGCTACCTGAACAATGAGCCGCTTACATTTTACCTGAAGAAAGGCCGCAACGAGATCAAATTGCTGTATTTGAGGGAAGCGATGCTGATCGGACGGATCCGTGTGGAGTCTCCCGAGGCGTTGCCTTCCTATGAAGACTATCTGCAGCGCAACGGCGCATCCGATGAGATCGAGGCGCTCTATACATTCGAGGCGGAGAAGTCGGATTTGAAATCGGATTCGTATATTCAGGCGATAGCCAGCGGAGATGCCAACGTAACGCCGAACCGGGGGTCTCTCATTACGCTCAATACGCTCGGCGGAGACAGCTGGAAGCACGGCGGACAGAGCGTCACCTGGAATATCAACGTGGAAAAAACCGGATATTACGAGCTTGCTTTCAAATATACCCAGTATTTCAATATCAACATGCCCGTATTCCGCAAGCTGCTGATCGACGGGCAAGTACCGTTTCGCGAAGTGGCGCCTTATCCGTTTCCGTACGCTTCGGACTGGGAAAACGAGGTGCTCTCGAACGACAAAGGAGAACCTTTCAAGTTTTATCTGACCGAAGGAGAGCATCAGCTGACGTTGATCGCCGACCCGTCTCCTTACCAACGGGTCATTCAAACGGTAAGAGATGTAATGGAAGAGCTTAACGAGCTCAATCTGGAAATCAAAATGGCGACCGGAAACACCCAGGACGTCTACCGCGATTGGGATATTACCGAACAGATGCCGGATATTACGGAAAGACTGAACGGGATTGCCGGCAAATTGCGTGAGGAGTATCAATATTTGCGCGATCTAAGCGGAAAAATCCGGATCAGGCCAGAAATCTGCTGATCGGGGCCGAGCAACTGGAGCGGCTGGCCAAAGAACCGGCCCAAATACCTGTAAGGTTCGATCAAATTTCGCAAGGTTCCGGCTCCGTTACGCAAAAGCTGGGAGACATGCTGCTGACGTTGCCGCAGCAGCCGATCCAATTCGACAAGTTCTATGTCTATCACAACAAGAAGCTGCCGAAGGCCAAGGCAGGCTGGTGGCAGAAAATATCCGCCATGTCCGGCAACTTCTTCACTTCGTTTACGACGGATTACACGCGCATCAGCCCTACGGACGAGGACTCCTTGCAAATTTGGGTTAACCGCCCGCGGCAGTATGTCATGCTGATGCAGCAGTTGGCCAATCAGGCGTTCACGGCCGAAACCGGCATTAAAGTCTCCTTGTCTCTCATGCCGAACGAGCAGAAGCTCATCCTGGCGAACGCATCGGGCAAATCGCCGGATGTGGCGCTCGGCGTAAGCGAGAAATTTCCTTATGAATTCGCGTTAAGGGGAGCGCTGACGGATCTCAGCCAATTTGAGGATTACGAAGAAGTCCTCGAACGTTTCGCGCCGGGAGCGATGCTGCCGTTCATCTTTGACGGCGGAGTCTATGCGCTGCCGGAGACGCAGAACTTCTGGGTGCTCTTTTACCGCAAGGACATTCTCGATGCGCTCGGCCTGGAAGTGCCGCAAACCTGGGAGGATGTGCTGGCCATCCTGCCGAGCCTGCAGCGCTACGGCATGAACTTTTATGTTCCGCTTGCCGAAGCGGGCGCGATGAAATCGTTCAACCTGACGACACCGTTCTTCTATCAGCAGGGCGGCGAGCTGTTCGCGGAGGATGGCACGAAAACGGCGGTGGACAGCGAGGAAGCGCTGGAAGGGTTCAAGCTGATGACGGATATTTTCACGGTGTACAACATGCCGCTGCAAATCCCGAATTTCTACAATCATTTCCGGGACGGACATTTGCCGATCGGCATTTCCAACTACAACACATATGTGGAATTGACGACGGCCGCGCCGGAATTGAGCGGGTCCTGGAAGATCGCGCCTTACCCCGGAATCGCCGACGACAAAGGGAACATTGCCCGCTGGGCGCCGGGTACCGGCCAAGGCGTCATCGTCTTCAAGGACAGCGATAAACAGCAGCAGGCATGGGAATTCGTGAAGTGGTGGACGTCCGCGGAAGTGCAGGCCGAATTCGGCAATCTGATCGAGACGATCTACGGGCCGACTTACCGCTGGAACAGTGCGAACCTGGATGCGTTCAGCGAGCTGCCGTGGCCGGAAGAGGATCTGGAAATCATTCTGGAGCAGTGGAAATGGCTGAAGGACGTGCCGCATATTCCCGGGGATTATATGCTGGACCGCGAGCTGAGCAACGCATGGAACAAGGTTGTGTTCGACGGGGAGAATCAGCGGAAGGCGATTGAGGACGCCGTCGTGCTGGCGAACCGCGAGATTATGAAGAAGCTGGAAGAGTTCGGCTATGTGAAGAACGGCCAAATCATCAAAAAACTGAAGGTGCCGACGATTGAGGATGTCAAAAGGTCAGGAGGTGATTCGGGATGAAGGTGGCTATGAGCAAATCAGTGCGCAGAGAACTGGAGGCCATGTTTTTCGTATGGCCGTTCGTTCTCACCTTCACTTTGTTTATCGTCATACCGGTCATTGTCGCCATTTACCTGTCGTTTACTTACTTTAACACCATACAGCCGCCCGAATTCATCGGCCTGAAAAACTACGTCAATCTGCTCACGCAAGACAATGTGTTCATGATGTACGTGCTGCCGAATACGTTCAAGTTCTCGTTAATTGTCGGACCGGGAGGCTATATTTTGTCGTTCTGGCTGGCCTGGCTGCTGGCGCAAATTCCGAGACGCTCGAGATCGGTGCTGACGCTCATTATTTACTCGCCGTCGATGACCGCGGCGGTGGCGATGGCCGTCGTATGGCTCGTCGTATTCAGCGGCGATGCGGCCGGCTATCTGAACAGCTTGCTGATCAACCTCGGCATTATCCATGAACCGATCCAGTGGACGCAGTCGCCGCATTATCTGATGTACATCATGATTGCGGTGACGCTCTGGAACAGCATGGGCGTCGGCTTTCTCGCGATGCTCGCCGGCATCCTGAACATTAACCAGGAGCAGTACGAAGCCGGTTACATCGACGGCATCCGAAACAGGCTGCAGGAAGTTTGGTACATTACGATTCCGTCGATGAAACCGCAAATGCTGTTCGGCGCCGTCATGGCGGTCGTCGGCACGTTCCAGGCCGGCGATATCGGCGTCCAGCTGTCCGGCGCCAATCCGACGCCGCAATATGCCGGGCAGGTCATCATCAACCATATTCAGGATTACGGATTTATCCGCTATGACATGGGGTATGCGTCTGCGGTGTCCGTCGTGCTGCTCATCATCGTATACGGCCTCTCCAAGATTTGCTGGAGACTGTTCGCCGAGAAGGATTAAAGTGATGCAGGAGGAGATGGTACGAAATGAATTCATTTCATGGCAATAAAATCAATCCGACAAGAATTCATCGGAGCCAAATCAAGTACTTTCTGTTCTTGATCACTTTATCCGCCTTCATGCTGCTGCCGATCGTATTTATGTTCTCGCAGGCGATGAAGCCGATCGATGAGCTGTTCTTGTACCCGCCGCGGTTTTTTGTGGAAAATCCGACCTTCAAAAACTTTTACGACCTGTTTAACGTGACGAGCGTAACGGTCATTCCGATGACCCGCTTTCTCTTTAACAGCATCGTCGTCACGAGCATTGTCGTATTTTTGAGCATCACGATCAGCGCGATGGCGGGTTTTGCGCTGTCCAAGCTGGAATTCAAGAGCAAGAAGATCATCTTCGAAGCCAATATTATCGCGTTGATGTTCGTTCCCGCCGCCATGGCGATTCCGCGCTATTTTATCGTCGATGCGCTCGGGCTGACCGATAATCTGCTCGGCCATATTATTCCGATTCTGGCGATGCCGGTGGGCCTGTTTCTGATCAAGCAGTTCGTGGATCAAATTCCGAACGAATTGATTCAATCGGCCTCGATCGACGGGGCCTCGAATTTTACGCTGTTCCGAAAATCATTCTTCCGATTATTATGCCGGCGCTGGCGACCGTGGCGATTCTGGCGTTTCAGATGGCCTGGAACAATACGGAAACGTCGGAAATTTACATGAACAATGAAACGCTCAGAACGTTTGCCTTTTACATGACCACGCTCACAGGCAATTTGGAAAACCGGGTCGCCGGTCAAGGCATTGCGGCTGCGGCCGCTCTCATAATGTTCGTGCCCAACCTGATTATTTTTATCTTCATGCAGAGCAGAGTGATTGATACGATGGCGCATTCGGGGCTGAAATGATAAGGGGGATAAGCATGGCGAAATTCAAATCCATACTGTTCATCGCTTTGGTCATGCTGTTGCTGCTGCCGTCAGCGGCCTCCGCCGACGCCCCTTATGTGACGTTTACCGTCAATCATGAGGGCGAGCCGATTTTGACCCAGAGCGCTTACTTGCCGACAGGTGTCGTGGATGGCTTCAACATTATCGAGAAGGACGCCGAAACCGGCGAAGAAAGCGGCGTTCCGCTGTCGCGTCCGGAGGATATCTATATTGACAGCCTTGACCATGTCTATGTGGCGGACACCGGCAACGGCAGAATTGTGGTGTTTGACGTTTGGGGCAATTATTTGCGGACGATCGGGCAGGAGGTGCTGTCCAAGCCGACGGGCGTGTTCGTCGACGACGAAGGTACGGTATATGTCGCCGATTACGGCAACGAAAAAGTGTATATGTTCGGCAAAGACGGAGCGTTGCTCAAAGAGTTCGGCAAGCCGAAATCCCATTTGTACGGGAAAAATAATCCGTTCAAGCCGACGAAAGTGATCGCGGATAAGCGGAAAAATTTATTCATCGTCGGGGAAGGCACCATTCACGGATTGATACAGATCAGCCAGGACGGCGAGTTTCTCGGCTATTTCGGCGGCAATAAAACCGGCTTCAGCCTGAAGCGTCTGCTGCAGCGGACGTTCTACACCCAGGCCCAATTGGACCAGCTGATGAAGCAGCTGCCGCCTTCCGCCACGAATGTGGCGATCGACCGCGACGGGCTTGTGTACACCAGCACGGTCGGCACGCGAACCGACAGCATCAAGAAGCTGAACGTGGCAGGCAAAAACTTGCTTCCGGGACTGTGGTCATACCCGGATATCGCCGATATAACCGTGGATGCGCTCGGCAACATTTATGCGGTCGACGCTTTCAGAGGGAGGATTATCGAATACGACCGCGACGGCAACATGCTGTTCGTATTCGGCGGGACGGACCAGGGAAGCCAGCGGCTCGGGCTGTTCAATTCGCCAAGCGGCATAGCGGCCAGCTCGGACGGGCGGCTGTTTGTCGTCGACAAGCAGCGAAACAATATTCAGATTTTGAAGCCGACCGAATTTGCCGAAATTGTCCATGAAGCGATCTTTTATTACATGGACGGCAAATATGCGCAGAGCGAAGGGCCGTGGCTGGATGTGCTGCGGTTGAACAGCATGTTCGATCTGGCCCATACCGGGCTCGGCATGGCCGCGATGAAGCAGGGCGATTACGAGCTTGCGCTGGAGGAGTTCAGCGTAGCGGGCAACAAAGAGGAGTATTCGAACGCCTATTGGGAAATCCGCAGAGTCTGGCTGATGGAGAACGCCTCGTTTTTTATCATTGGCATCGTCCTTTTGCTTGCCGCGATTTCGGTCATGAAAAAGCTGTACCGAAAGTACGGCTTCGCGCGGCCGGTCGTTGACGGCTGGAAACGGTTCAAGGAGATCACGCTGGTGAAGCAGCTGCTGCATACGTTCCGCCTGATGAGGCATCCGGTTGACGGCTACTACGAACTGGAGGCGGAAGGGAAATCGTCCCTGTTGTCGGCGTGGATCCTGCTCGCGCTGCTGTTCGCCGTCCGCCTGTTCGAGATCTATCAGACGAACTTCCTGTTTGCGGACTGGGATGTCAAGAAGGTGAACTTGTTCACGGAATTTTTGAAGGTGTACGTTCCGTTTTTTGCCTGGGTCATCTCCAACTACCTGGTCAGCACGATCAATGACGGGGAAGGCAAATTCAAGGATATTTTCAAAGGCTCGGTATACGCTTTGAGCCCTTACATTATTTTGCCGGGCCGGTGGCGCTCTTGTCCCAGGGATTAACGCGGCTCGAGGCCGTGCTGTACAATTTCGCGTCCACGGCGATCGTGGTGTACTGCGCCTTTCTCTTCTTTATGATGGTGAAGGAAATTCACGATTACGAGATCGGACAGTCATTCAAAATATTTTCCTGACGATCGTCGGCATGTTGATTATGGCGCTGCTGGCCTTCATCCTGTTCGGATTGTCCAACCAGGTGACGGACTTTGTTTATTCGATCTTCCAGGAGGTGAAGTACCGTGTCTCTCATTAAAAAGACGGTCGCTTATCTGTGCGTCGTATCGCTGCTCTTTTCGGCGCCGTATCGCTGGTGACCGGGGAAGAGCAGCCCTCCGAAGTGTCCGATCGATTCTCGGACGATCAGGCGGACCGGGCGATCGAATACAAAATCAACAGCTATACCTCACCCGAACCGAACAACAGCGCCGCGATCGCGCCAAGGGAAATTCCAAGCGGGTTCGAGCTGGCCGGACAAACGGACAGTCTGGAATTGTACATCGGCGAGCAGATGCAAAGCTTTATGATTAAAAACAAGCGCACCGGTTACGTATGGAGCTCCGTGCCGGACGAGAAGTGGCTGAAGGAGGAGAAGCTGAACGAGGAATGGGGATCGGCGGTCCGTTCGCCGTTTCTGCTGGAATATTTCGATCAGAATGCGATGCTGAAAAGGGGCAGCTACCGTTCGCTCGGGGCAACTACGGAGAGCATGGTGCCGGTTCCCGGCGGAATGAAAGCCGTCTACGCTATCGAATCGCTCGGCATCAAGTTCTCGATGGAAGTGAAGCTGGAGAACGACTCGCTCGTCGTACGATTCGCCGACCAGGACATCGTGGAGAACGGCAGCGGCAAATTGGCTTCCATTCAGCCGCTTCCGTTTCTGGGAGCGGTCAGGAACAACGAGATTCCGGGCTATATGTTCATCCCGGACGGCAGCGGGGCGCTCATTCGTTTTCAGGCGACCCATCCGCGGTACGATCAGGCGTATGAAGGCCGCGTGTACGGTATGGATTACGCGATCGAATATTCGGATCTGTGGGCCATAAACGAGCAGCCGATTCTGATGCCGGTGTTCGGTCTGACGCACGGCGTGAAGCAGAACAGCTTTCTGGGCATTATCGAGGACGGCAAATACAGCGCCCGGATCAACGCCTATCCGAGCGGCGTGAATACAGGCTTTTATTGGGTATCGCCCAAATTTATGCTGCGCTATCCGTACTTTCAGCGAACGAGCAAAAACATGGGCGGCTTCAATACGTTCCAGGCCAATCGCAACCAGGAGGACCGGCAGGTTCGCTACCTTTTCCAAAGCGGCCAGGACGCCGATTACGTCGGCATGGCGAAGGCTTACCGGAGCTACCTGAACGAGCGGGGAGCGATTTCGCCGAAGCAGGGCTCGGACGGGAACATCCCGCTGAACCTCGAGATGCTGGGCGCGGACAAGGAGCCGGGAATCATCGGCAACCGGATCGTCAAAATGACGAGCTTTGATGAGGCGGAAAAATCGTGGACGATTTGCGCGGGCGCGGAATTGACAATCTGTCCGTCGTGTTCACCGGCTGGGGCAAGGGCGGACAGAATGGCAGCAACCCCGACAAGTTCCCGGTCGGTAAGGAGTTGGGAGGTGAGAAAGGGCTCGTTGAGTTGAAGAACCGTCTGGCGGACAAGGGCGTCCCGTTGTTCCTGTACAACGACTATACCAATGCGTACGGCAGCAACGGCAACTTCCGCCCGAATGCGGACGGAATCCGCACAGCCGGCAACGAGGTGCTGCAGGAAACCTACTATTTGTGGGTCGACCAGGAAAGCAGCAGCGATCTGACCGTCTACTTTATAAATCCGAAGGTTGCGTCAAGCATAGCGGCCAAGGATGCGGAGCGGTTCGGCAATATGGGAATGGATTCCGTGGCGATCGGCAAGACAGGCCGGCTGCTATTGTCGGATCATCATCCGCAGAAACGCCTGTCGCGGAAGCAGTCGGCGGAGGAATATGCGAAGCTGGCGGGCGCGCTGCGGGAGAAGCTGGATAACGTTGGCTTCTATACGCCGAACGAATATTTGTGGCCGTATACGACGCAAATGTTCGAAATGCCGATGTACTCTTCGCAGTATATGTTTGCGACTGATACCGTGCCGTTTCTGCAGATTGTGCTGCACGGATCTGTCGATTACTTTGCGCCGCCTGCCAATTACAACGCCAATCCGAAGGAGTACCTGCTGCGAATGGTGGAGTACGGGGCTTATCCGTCCTTTAAAGTGACCAGCGAGCCGTCATGGAAGCTGAAGTATACGCTCTCCAACTATATGTTCACCTCGTACTATGAGGACTGGAAAGAAGAAATCGTCTCCACTTACGAGCGGATGAACGAGGCGCTGCGGCAGGTGCAGGACGCGACCATCGAACAGCGCAATATGCTGGACTGGGGCGTCGTGGAAGTCGTCTACTCCAACGGCGTCAAAATTATCGTGAATTACAGAACGAAGGACGTTCAGTATGAAAACCGTACCGTACCGGGAATGGACTTCATTCTGGCGGGGGGTGAATGAGTTGCTGCTGAAACTGATCAGAAAACGAAGAGAGATGTTTACGGGTTATTTGTTCGTGCTCCCTTGGATTATCGGGTTTCTGCTATTTATGGCTTATCCGATCTATTTCTCGCTGTACATGAGCTTTAATCGGGTGCTGATCACGTCCGACGGCATCAACACCACCTTTATCGGCTGGGACAACTTCAAATACGCGTTTCTGTCCGATCCGAAGTATGTGGAGGAATTGATCCTGTTCGTGCAGAAGGTCGTGTTCATGATTCCGGTGGTCGTCATCTTCGCAATGCTCGTGGCGCTGCTGATTAACCAGCCGATTCGCCTGAAAGGCTTGTTCAGAGGGATTTTCTTTCTGCCGGTTGTCATTACGAGCGGCGAGGTCGTCAAGGAATTGTTCTCGCAAGGGGCGACTTCCATTCCGATCGTCGAGCGCTACGGCATCGTCCAGTTTCTGGAGGCGAATTTTAGCCCGACCTGGTCGGAGCCGATTATTGCGGTCATTCAGCAATTGATCGTCATTTTATGGTATTCGGGCGTGCAGATTCTGATCTTTCTGGCCGGATTGCAGAAGGTGAACAGCCAAATTTATGAAGCGGCTTCGATCGACGGCGCCTCGCCGTGGGAAATTTTTTGGAAGATCACGCTGCCCAGCATCAAGCCGTTCATCCTGGTCAATATCGTCTATACGACCGTCGACCTGTTTACCAACTCTTTAAACGGCGTGATCGACCTGATCAAAGAGCATATGTTTAAGATCAATACCGGTTTTGGCTATGCGACAGCGCTGGCATGGATCTATTTTGCGATCATCTTTGTGATCCTGCTGCTCGTCGTCCTCATCTTCGGCCGAAATGAAGACTACAACCCGAGAAGGGCAGTGAGGTGAACAGGATGAAGCCGGACATCGCTTCCATTGTGAGGTCAGCCAGGACCGTAGATAAAAAATGATCGAAAACGGCTGGAACAAGCTGAAAAAGTTTTTGCTCGGCAAGCAGGGCAACGACGGCATCGTCTTCAAGCTCGTCGTGTACGCGCTGCTGATCAGCATCGGCTTTGTCTATTTGTATCCGATCTTTTATATGCTCTCCCAGAGCCTCAAGAGTCTGGACGATCTGCTCGACCCGACCGTGCTGTGGCTGCCGAAGACGCTTCATCTGGAAAACTATGTCCAGGCCTGGAAGGTGCTCGATTTCACCCGGGCGTTCGGTGCGTCGCTGCTCAACTCGGTGCTCCCGGCTATCGCCCAGACCGTATCCTGCGCCCTGGTCGGTTACGGGTTTGCCAGATTCCGGTTTCCGGGCAAAAACGTAATGCTGGCCTTTATATTGCTGACATTCATTATTCCGGTGCAGGTCGTGATGATTCCGCTGTTCCTGCTGTTTCAGCAGTACGGCATGCTGGGCTCGCCGCTTCCGTTTATCGTACCGGCCCTGTTTGCCGGCGGACTCAAGAGCGCGCTGTTCATCCTGATCTATTTGCAGTTTTTCAAAACGGTGCCCAAAGCGCTTGAGGAGTCGGCGCAAATCGACGGCGCAGGCGCGATCAAACCTTTTCCGCATTATTATGCCGATCTCGGTGCCGGCGATCGTCGTCGTCTTCCTGTTCTCGCTCGTATGGCACTGGAATGAAACGTATACGACATCGCTTTATTTGGGAGAAAGCATGAGGACGCTTCCGCTGAAGCTGCAGTCCTTCGATCTGGCCTTCTCTCAAGTGTTCACCTCGGGCCAGACGAGCGGCGATACGGCGAACATTAACGAGTCGATCAAGCTTGCCGGAACGATGCTGATCATTCTTCCGCTCTTGATCCTGTATCTGTTCGCACAGCGGTGGTTCGTCGAGGTTATCGACAAGACGGGCATTACAGGCGAGTAATCATCAAAGACCAAAAATATTCATCATTGGAGGAGTGGGAACGATGAGCAAACAAAAGTTGAAACTGGGTATTATCGGAGCGGGAGGCATTTTCAAATATGTGCATGGTCCGGCGTGGGCCCAGCATCCGGAAGTGGAATTCACAGCCGTATGCGATGTGAACCGGGAGCGGGCGGAGGAAGCGGCCAAGCAGTATAATATTCCGCATGTATACACCGACTACCGCGATCTGCTGGCGCATGATGAGATCGATATCGTCGATATTTGCACCCCTAATTTGTACCATTCGCCGTATACCGTTGCGGCGCTGGAAGCCGGCAAGCACGTCCTGTGCGAAAAGCCGGATGCGGTCAGCCCGGAGGAAGCGGTCAAAATGGCGGAGACCGCCGAGAGAACGGGCAAAACGCTGATCGTGATGCGCAACAACCGGTTCAGCGCCGCCGCCCGGTATATGAAGAAATTTATTGAGCAAGGGCACATGGGAGAGATTTATACCGGCCGCTGCGGCTGGCTGCGCCGCCGCGGAATTCCGGGCAAGGGCGGATGGTTTACGACCAAGGAACTGTCCGGAGGCGGTCCGCTCATCGATCTCGGCGTTCACTTTATCGATCTGGCTGTCTGGCTGATGGGCAATCCGCGCCCGGTATCCGTCGTAGGCGCCACCTATACGAAATTTGCGGATACGGACATTTCCGATTCGGAGCACAGCCGGTTCGGCGAGAAGCAGGATCAGGGCACATTTGATGTGGAAGATCTGGCAACGGGCTTCATCCGGTTCGACAACGGGGTCAGCCTGCAGATCGAGTTCAGCTGGGCTTCCAATGTCGAGGAGGAAGTGACCTTCTACGAGCTGCGCGGCACCAAAGCAGGCGCAAACTTCAGAAACGGCCAATTGAAGCTCATCACGGAAGTGGAAGGGAAAATGTGGAACGTCAATCCGGAGCTTCACACCCATCATGTCGGCGATCATGCCAACAATATCAACCATTTTGTCGATGTCGTCCAGGGCCGCACGCAGCCGATCTTTACTCCGCAGCAAGGGGTGGAAATGATCAAAATATTATCCGCCATTTACGAATCGGCACGGACCGGACGCGAGGTGAGGTTATAAGAGGGCGGCAAGATGAACCGGATAACGCGTTTGACGGCAGGGCTGCTGCTCGTCACGTTCGTGCTGCAAGTCGTGCTGGCCGGGTGCAGCCGTCCGGCCTCCCCCGACCGGGGGGATAAGATTGACGATCCGCTGCTGGAGGAGGAAAGCCGCAAAAGCTTCGAATTTTTCTGGAAGGAGGCCAATACGGACCCTGCAAGCAAAGGCTACGGCCTGATCCGGGACCGCGGGCCCGGTAATCCGAACTTGAGCAGCGTCGCCTCGGTCGGCTTCGGCCTGACCGCTCTGGCGATCGGCGCCGAGCGCGGGTGGATCACGCGCGAGGAAGCGAAAGAGCGTGCGCTGGGCACATTGAACACGCTGTGGAATCACGCCGAGCAGATCAACGGGTTTTACTACCACTTCCTGAACATGAATGATGCGACCAGAGCGGGCAACAGCGAGGTATCGATCATCGATACGGCCATTGCGCTGTGCGGCGCCATTGTCGCAGGCGAATATTTCGGCGGGGAAATCAAGGAGCTCGCAGAGCAAATCTACGAAAGAGTGGACTGGAATTGGTACCGCGACCCGGAGCGGAATCTGTTCTATATGGGATACCATCCGGAAGAAGGTTTCAAGGGCCATTGGGATTTCTATGCGGAGCAGCTGATGCTGTATTTCTTGGCTGCCGGTTCGCCGACTTATCCGCTCGACGAGAATATGTTCTACAGCTTTATCCGCCATACCGGGTCGTATGGGGACAGCGAGCCTTTCATCCATTCCTGGTTCGGCTCGATCTTTACCTATCAGTTCTCGCACGCATGGTTTGACTTGCGCAATAAAGTCGACAAACAGGGAGTCGATTGGTGGGTAAATTCCGTGAACGCCTCGAAAGCGGCCCGGTTGTTCGCCATCGATCAAGCGGAGACGTTCAGCACATTCGGTCCGGATGCATGGGGGCTTACCGCCTCGGACGGGCCGAGGGGCTATGAGGGGAAATACGGGGCGGCCCTCGGGCTACAGCAACGATGCGCATTTGGTAGACGGTACGCTGCCGCCGGCCGGAGCGCTCGGCTCCATCGTATTCACGCCGGAGGAATCGATTGCGGCGCTCAAGCATTACTACACGTTCCCCGATCTGATCGGCGAGTACGGATTGAAGGATGCTTATAATACCGCCGTATCGCCGGCATGGTATGCCCGCGATGTGATCGGAATCGACAAAGGCATCACGCTGCTCATGATTGAGAACTACCGGACCGGTTTGTCTGGGAATGGTTCATGAAAAACGAATATGTCAAAAAAGGAATGGAAATTGTCGGCATGTCGGAAAAACAAGATTCGTCTTCATAGAATCGCATCATTTCCTGCCGATAAAGAAGGTTTACGGTTGAAAAACGAAGAATGTATTATGTAATTATTTCCGGAACATACAACATCAAGAACGGTTTTCTGCCGCCGCATCCGGCAGGAGCCGCTGCAGCTTGCCGAGTAAATCTGGAACTAGATGAGGAGACAACAATGGCAACGATCAAAGATGTCGCCAAGATGGCGGGTGTATCGATATCGACGGTTTCCTATGCCTTGAACGACAATCCCAAGGTCAGCAAAAAAACGAAACAAAAGGTTATGGAAGCCGCACGCCAGCTTAATTATCAAAAAAATGGCCTCGCATCCGATTTGAAAAAAACAGTACGCGTACGATTGCCATTATTGTTACGGACTTGGCCGGCCCTCACTATGCAGAACTGGTAAAAGGCATTCAGGAGGTTACGATGTCCAAGGGCTACGATCTTCTCGCATGCAGCTCGGTTGGCGAGAAAACCTCCACCGCCGTCAAGTTTTTGACGGAAAAACGGGTCGACGGCGCGATTGTGTTGGCGCACAATATTAGTGAAGAGATCATCCTTCAATCGGCTCGCAAAGAATTTCCGATCATTCTGCTTGACCGGCAAGTAGACAGTGAATTCGTCGTGAGCATTGAAGTGGATAACGAGCAGGGCTGCCGTATGGCGGCGGAATATTTAATTGAGCAGGGGCATCGGGATATTGCGTTTATAAGCGGCAATGCGATCAGCAGCCTGCATGTGCAGCGGGCGCGCGGCTACGAGAGCGCGCTGCGCAAGCACGGGCTGGACGGCAAAAGCCGGCTGCATCAGTTCGGGATGTTCAATCAGGAGAACGGCTACAGCATGACGAAGATGCTGATCGCCCAAGGCAATCTGCCGACAGCCATTATGTATGCCAACGACGAGATGGCGATCGGGGGCCTCAAAGCGTTCAGGGAGTACGGCATCAAGGTGCCTTCGGACGTCTCCATCGTCGGGTTCGACGATATCGAGCTGGCGCAATACGTTCGTCCCGCGCTCACAACCGTCATGCAGCCCAAATATGAACGCGGCGCATTGGCGGCGCATTTGATATTCCAAATTCTCGAAGGCCAGGAGACGCAAAATTACTACAAGTTACCGACACAGCTGGTGCTCCGGGATTCCGTTCAAAAAGAACGGAGTAAACGGGGGAGCGGTGAAACGGTTCGCCGGATTAATCGGCACGATTAGTCCGGGATACGTTTAGCGGATTTTCGAAACGTTTCACCTTTCTCCGGTCAATCGAGAGACATCTTCTGGAAGAGGAGAACGGAAATGATCGAAATCAAAAACAAGCGGATCCTTATCGACGGCAAGCCGCAACTCATAATGTGCGGCGAGATTCATTACTACCGGTTGGCCAGATATGATTGGCAGGATCGCATCGATAAGCTGAAGGCGGCCGGCTTCAATGCCGTAGCCTCGTATATACCCTGGCTGTGCCACGAACCGGTGGAAGGCGAAATCGATTTGGAAGGCAGAACGCGTCCGGAGCTCGATCTGGGCGGATTCATCGATTTGTGCCGGGAGAACGGGCTGTATTTCATCGCCAGGCCGGGTCCGTTCATTATGGCGGAAATGAAAAACGAAGGGCTGCCGCATTGGATCTATACGAAACATCCCCGGATCGTGCCGGTGACATGGGACGGGCGTGCGGTTCCGACGAAGACCGTCGATTACTTGGCCCCGGAATTTCTGCAGGAAGCGGAAAATGGTACGCCGCAGTTATGCCGGTTCTGGCCGCTCGTCTATACGGCAAAGGCGGCAATGTGATCGGGGTGCAGCTGGACAATGAAATCGGCATGCTCTCCTGGGTGAGCAATTCGCCCGATTTGACGGAGCATGTGCTGGAGGACTTTGCCGGTTGGCTGCAGCGGAAATACGATGCCGGGACGCTGGGACGGCGATACCCGTTCAAGCTGGACCGGAAGGAAGAGCGGGAGCAGGCCGTCCGGTCGCCGCGGGAGGAATATGCGGCTGCGCTGCTTCACGATTTGGGCTATTATATGCGCCATCGTTTTGCCAAGTATGTAGCCGAGCTTCGCAAATATGCGGAGCAATCGGGGGTCACCGGCATTCCGTTCCTGGTGAATATTCACGGCACAGGAAACGGAAGAGGCAAAACCTATCCGATCGGCATCAGCCAGCTGTATGAATCGTATACGCAGGCGCCGGGTTACCTGTCCGGCTCGGATATCTATTTCGGCGACTTGAATATGGACACCTTTCAGGACTTGTATCTGATCAACGGATTTATGGATGCGGTTCATTTGCCGGATCAGCCGCTTGCGTCGCTGGAGTTTAACTGCGGCGACGGCAATTTCGGGGAAACCTACGGCAGCCGCTATGACCCTTCGGCCGTCGATTTCAAGACACGGATGTGCATTGCGCAAGGAAATCGGCTGCTTAATTTCTACTTATTCAGCGGCGGGTACAACTACCGGATGGACCAAAAGCTCGGCGACGGCAATGACCGCATCGCCTTCACCGGGGAGCGCCACGGATTTGCGGCGCCGGTCGGTCCGGATGGCGATCTGAATTATACCTATCCGAGAATGGCCCGCGTCAACAAGACCGTCATGGCCGTGGCGGATAAGCTGGCTGTCATGGACGAGGAGCGCGACGCGGTCGCATATGGCTTCATTCCCGACTATTACATGACGGAGTATAAATATCCTCACAGCACCGTAATGAAGGACATCGTTACGAATCTCGAAGCGAATCGCAATGCCGGAGCATGGGATATTATGGCCCGCGCGATGCTGCTTGCGGGATACCGCTTCGGTTCCGTCGATGTGCAGAACAAGCCGATCGATCCGCAGCAGACGCCTGTAATCGCCCTTCCATCGGCCAGATATATGCATGCGCATATCCAGCGCAAGCTGGTCGCGTATATGGAAGCCGGCGGCGGCCTTCTGCTGTACGGCGAAGTTCCGCTCTACGATATGGAAGGGGCTCCGTGCACCATTCTGGCCGATGCCTTCGGCGTGAAGCCGACGCGCACGCTTCGAGACGGAGGACATTATTACTTGTCTCTGTGCGCGGAGGGTTGGGCCGCGCCGCGGCCGGAAATCCGCGCTTATTACGCCCAGACGTTCGATCACGGCAAGACGCAGCCGCTGCTGCGCGTGTACGATACCCGCGAAGTGTGCGCTTTCGAAGCGGCTGTCGGCGACGGCAAAGCGATTGTCATCGCTTCCGCTTACCGCTGCGATATTCCGCTGTTCCGCACGGCGCTCGAGCGATTGGGCGCGAAGGCCGAGCTGCAGCATGACTGCAGGGACCACGGCATTTTTATGACCTCGACGGCGACGGAGGACGGGGAACGGTTTCTTCATCTGCTCAATCTGGACGGATTTGACAAAGAGATTCGCCTGTATGACCGCGGGGCGCCGCTGCTGGAGGGCCGGCCGTTCGTACTTTCCAGCAAAGACGGGGTTATGCTTCCGCTCGATATCACGTATCATGGCGTAAAGATCGTCTATTCGACCGCGGAAATCGCGCAGGTGAGCGAAGACGAGCTGGCCTTCCGATTAACGCAGGCCGAAGATGTGATCGCGCTGGAAACGGACCGCAGGATTGCAGCGAGCGATGCGTATTCCGTTCGGCAAGACGGCAGCACCGTTTATATTATTTCCAAGAAGCATGCCAAGGTGGACGATCGTCTGGTCATTCGCTTTGCATCATGAGAAAGCATGAGATTTGAATCATGAGAGGAGTAATCCGATGACAAACGCCATTACGAACGCCGTTACGAACGTTTATCAGGAACTGCCGGAGAAAGTGAAAGCTTTTTTGACCGTCAATACAAAGATTCGTACGCCTTGATCGATGCTGCGCGCCATCCGCGGACCGGCCTGTACGGCGATGCGTTTATGACGTTCGGCCCGAATCCGGAGAACAGGTGCTCCATTGCGGCCACAGGCGTCGGCCTGATCAGCCTTTGCGTAGCCGATCTGGAAGGCTGGGACGACAACGCTGCGGAGAAGGCAAGGGTGACGCTGCGCGGGGTAACGGGAGAGATCGAAGGCTGCCGGGTGGCGCGCGATACGTTCACCGGCTTCTACGCTCACTTTGTCGATATGGAGACAGGGGAGAATCTGAATTCGGAAATTTCGACGATCGACACGTCGTTGCTGGTTGCCGGAGCGCTCTTCGCCGGGGAGCATTTCAAGGACAGGGCGCCGGACATCGCCGCCATGGCGTACGATCTGCTCCGGTCGATCGATTGGCGCGTCGTTGTCGCGGACAAGAATAAAGGCGTCATCAACATGATCGTGAAGGACGGGATCGGCACTGCGCCGCTGCCTGCCTACAACGAATATGTGCTGGTCTCCTATCTGGCGCTGCTCGGACAGCCGGAAAATCCGGATATCCGCGATTTGTGGTACAACAATTTTGCCGAGGAGCGAATGCATGAGCTTCCGAAGTCGAAATACCGGGACATTACGGTGTTGACAGACACGACGACCAATCACAGCGCGTTCCTGTCCTCCTTCGTGCATCAATTTCCGTTTTATCTTGTTCCGGAATATGCCAAGAGCCCGACGTACCGCGATTATTTCGCCAATGCGTGCCTTGCCGACCGGTTAAAATGGAAGGAGCTTCAGGATGTTCCGTCCTATGTGTGGGGGTACGGGGCCGGCCCGAACGACGGGTTGTTCGGCGGTTACCATGCGGACAAGATCGGCAATTCGCCGCACAACATCGCCTCGGCCTATATCGTGGCGGGTTTCCTGCCGGTATATCCCGCAGGCATCTACGATCTGTATGCGTTATATCAACTGCATATCCCTTATGACAGCTACACCAATCCGAACGACAAGGAAGACGAGCGCAAATTCCGGGCGGCGTATCGGTACGGCCTGCACCGCTATTCCTGGTGGCATCTCGAACAGCCGAACCGCTGGTACCCGACGAAGATCACCCTGATCGACTGGAGCTCCATGCTGTACGGACTGACGGCCTTCAAACGGGGGATGGCGTTCTTCACCGAGCGGCTTATCGAGCTGGAACAGCTTCAGACCGGTACGGCATCTTACGCAGACGATCAAAATACGATCGCATAACGGTACTTGATACCGATTACTTCGACTGAAAGGATGGTTAACCATGGGGTCCGATTCACGCCCGAATATATTATTTATTATGAGTGACGATCATGCCGCTCATGCGATGAGCTGCTACGGCAGCCGGATCAACGAGACGCCCAACCTGGACCGGATCGCCGAGGAAGGGATGCGGTTCGACAATTGCTTCTGCACCAACTCGATCTGCGCCCCGAGCCGGGCCACGATTTTGACCGGTCTTTATAATCATTTGAACGGGGTCAAAACATTGGGAGACGGCCTGGATGGCAGACAACAAACGGTGCCCAAGATTTTGCAGAAGAACGGCTATCAGACCGGGCTGATCGGCAAATGGCATCTGGGGCACGGAGGGGTCTATGACCCGACCGGCTTCGATTACTGGAATATTCTCCCCGATCAAGGGGAGTACCACAACCCTTCGATGTACGAAATGGGCGAGCTCAAGCCGTATACCGGCTATGTCACCGACATCATCACCGACTTGTCGCTCGAGTGGCTCGAAAATCGCGATCAGGACAAACCATTCTTTCTCATGTGCCATCATAAGGCGCCGCATCGCCATTGGGAGCCGGACGACAAGCATGCCCATATGTACGAGGATATCGACATCCCGGAGCCGGAGACGTTCTATGACGATTACAGCAACCGGGCGGCGGCCGCCGCAGCCGCTACGATGAGGATCGACAGGGACTTGAATGCGCTCGATACGAAAGGAGAGCCTCCGGAAGGGCTTACGCCGCTCGAGGTGAAGAAGTGGAAATACCAGCGGTACATAAAAGATTATTTGAGATGTATCGCGTCGGTCGACGACAATGTCGGCCGTCTCCTGGATTATCTCGACGAGAAGGGGCTAGCGGACAATACGATCGTCATCTACACGTCGGACCAGGGCTTTTTCCTGGGCGACCACGGCTGGTACGACAAACGGTTCATGTACGAGGAATCGCTGCGCATGCCCTTTATTGTAAGGTATCCGAAAGAAATCCGTCCCGGCAGCGTGCAGAAGGCGATGGCGCTGAATGTGGACTTCGCTCCGACCTTCCTGGATTATGCGGGAATCGATATTCCGGATCATATGCAGGGAAGCAGCTTGCGGCCGCTGATGAAAGGCGAAGTGCCGGAAGGCTGGCAAACGTCCATGTATTACCGTTATTGGATGCATCTGTCCCATCATGGCGTGTACGCGCATTACGGCATCCGCACCGAAAGATACAAATTAATCTACTATTATGCGGAGGCGCTCGGCACGACCCATTCGATCGACGATCCGAAAGAGCCGGAATGGGAACTGTTCGATCTGCAGAAAGACCCTTACGAACTCAACAGCGTCTACCACGATCCGGAATATGCAGATACCGTCCGCAGCCTCAAGGAACAGCTGTATCGGCTGAAAGAAAAAGTAAAGGACTACGAATAAGCGGCTTCATAGGATAAAAAAGCAGGGGCGCCTTGTGCGACCTCTGCTTTCTCATCATAACGGCTGCTGCCTGACCGTCGTCAGGCGCCGTACTTGGTCTTCTTCGCGATCAGATCGTTCTTGATGAACGAAATGCGCTTCCGTACGTAAAAATCCAGACTGTCTCCTTTCAATTCGCGCGGAGCGACCGGCACCCCCGCTTCGTTATCGATAATGGTCAGTCTGCCGTCGGCATAAAACTTGAACGTCAAGTCCCGCCACGGACGATGCTTTTCCACAAAACGATAGTTCTCGCAGTTGGTCATGCTGGTCAGCCTCCTTCGCAATGGATAGAACGTTTGTTCTTGTTTCTATTATAACAAACATTTGTTCGGGTGGAAACTGTTTTTTGTTTCCCGTAAACTAGTTTATAGGAAAATTTCGCAAAAACGGACGCGCTGCAAAGGAGAAACGGACATGATTCACGTATCCCGATTGACGAAACAGATACCCGGCGGGCCCAAGGTGCTGGACGATATTACGCTGGAAGCCGGACAAGGCCAGTTCATCGCCGTCAAGGGCGCGAGCGGGAGCGGCAAGTCGATGCTGCTGCGCTGCCTGGCGCTGCGCGAAAAATGGAGCGGCGGCACGTACGTCTTCGACGGGACGGATATTTTCAAGCAGGGCTGGGCGGGCATTCGCAAAATCCGGCGAGAGGTCGCGTACCTGGAAGAGAAGCCCGTTCTGTATCCGAACCGGACCGGTCTGAAAAACGTGCTGATCGGTTCCGCTTATCAAACGTCGATCTTCCGGCGTCTGACCGGCATGGTGCGCAATGACGATTATATGGGCGCGATGGATATGATCGAGAAAATGGGGCTGCTGGACAAGGCGCACCAGAAAGTGAGCAACATGAGCGGCGGCGAGAAACAGCGCATCGCGATCGCCCGGGCGCTCGTGCACGGCGCCAAGGTGATATTGGCCGACGAACCGGTATCGGGACTCGATCCGCACGCGGCCGATACGGTGCTCGCCGACTTGAAGCGGCTGTGCAAGGAGCAGGGGCTGATTGTCATCGCGGTGCTCCACCAGGGCGATTGGGCGGAGCGTTTCGCCGACCGCACGATCGGACTGAATCAGGGCCGGATCGTGCTCGACGTAAGCGGCAGAAGGCTGACGGAGCGGGAGAAGATGCTGCTGTGAGCGAGCTGTCCGCGATCGAGCTGCGCCCGATTCGGGAGGAGGAGCTGGATGCAGCTTACCGGCTGGAACGTCTGTGCTACCCGCCGGAGGCGGCGGCGACGACGGAAGCGTTCCGTTACCGCTACCGGCGATTCGGCGCTTATTTCTGGTCGGCCTGGATCGGCGGCAAGCTGGTCGGCATCGCCAACGGCGTACGAACGAACAGTCCGACTTGCGGCGACGAGGCGAAGGGGGTTCAGGGGGCGGACGACGACGGCATTCATTTTGCGTGTTGACCGTCGCAGTCGAGCCGTCATGGCGCCGCCGCGGCATCGCTTCCAAGCTTGTCAGACGTCTGATCCGTCAAGCCGAAACCGACGGACTCGCATCCGTCATGCTGATGTGCGAGAAGCATCTGGTCGATTTTTACCGCAAACAAGGTTTCGAATATATCGGTCCGGCCGCCTCGAACCATGGAGGCATCGAATGGCATGAGATGAGGCGGGCGCATATAATGGAACATCATTGCTGACTAGGCAGGTGTTCCATTATGGTTTTTCACCCTCCTCCAATCATTTCGTCGCATCGCGTCGTGTTGCCGAAGACGGAACTGTGGGTTCCGGTCGTACGCGGCTTGCACAGCCGCAGAGCGGAAGCGGACATTAACGATGCCATTCGCGGCACGGTCCGCCAGCTCGTCGTCGATCAAGGCTCGCTGGACGATCCGCGCGCCGAGATGATCGGCTATTTCGAGACAAAGACGAACCACAGCCAGGTGCTGAGCATTTCGCTTTTCAATTATGCGTACACCGGCGGGGCGCACGGGCTGACGCTGCAGCGCTCGCTGACGTTCGATACGACAACCGGCCGCTCGTATGCGCTTCACGAATTGTTCAAACCCGGCAGTCCCTATGTCAAAGTATTGTCCGAAATCGTGGCGGAGCAGATTAAAGAGCGGAAGATCGATACGCTCCAGCCGTTCCAGTCGATACGTCCGGACCAGGATTTTTATGTAGCGGACCGCTCGCTGGTCATTTACTTTCAATTGTATGAATTGGCGCCGTACGTTTACGGATTTCCCTATTTTCCGATCTCCGTCTACGAGCTGGAGCCGATCATTAACGATGACGGGCCATTGGCTGCCATGCTGTAAAAAAACAAGCAGTGCTGCGGTTCGCTTCCTCTTCATAGGGTAGTAGAGGGAGGTGGGCATCAATGGGGTTCGTGCTCGTAGGAGCGCTGCTTTTGCCGCCGTTTGCGCGACAGCCATCGCTTTGGCCGCGCTGGCCGAACGGCGGGTGAGAGCTTCACGGCATCTGACGCTCGGCGATCAGACCGAATATGTCCGGTGGATGCGGGACAAACATGACCTGAACCGGTTCGGTCTCGCCCAGCAGCTGCGCCGCGGCCTCGGGGGCCTGTCGTCGTTCGGCGCATCCTTCAATGTGATGTCTTTGATCGGCAGCTCGGCGGTTTTGTTCGGTCCGGCCCTCATGCTGGGCGGACCGGCGGTGATCGGCTACGGCTGGCCGATCGTCGCGCTGTTCTCGCTGGCCGTATGCGCTTCGCAGGCCGAGATCGCATCGGCGGTGCCGACGGCCGGCGGCTGTTATCACTGGGCTGCCGCACTGGGCGGACGGAGATGGGGCTGGTATGCGGGCTGGCTCCATCTATCCGGATATGGGGCACTGCTCGTTCTCGTGAACGTGACGGCAGCCGGTTTGCTGGACGCTTACGCCTCGCAGCGGTTCGGCTATTCGCCCGGCGCGCTGACGTTCTGGTCGTGGACGCTGGCGCTGTTCGGCACGCAAGCGGCAGCGCATCATGCGGGCATCCGCCTGCTTGCCGCCGTACACGCGGCGGGCGCCTGGCTGCAGGCGCTGCTTGCGGTCGCGATTATAGCCGGACTCGTCTGGATCGTCTGGCCGGGGACCTATCCGGCGGACTGGTTGTATCGATTCGACAATTCGGTGCTCGGAACGGAAGGCGACCTATGGGCATTCGCAGCCGGCACGCTGCTGCTGATGCGGGCTTTCATCGGCGGGGACGCGGCCGGCCATGCGGGCGAAGAAACGGTCGATCCGCGCATCCGCGTTCCCTGGGGGATGTTTTTGTCGGCTGCCTATGTCGCCGTGATCGGATTCGTGCTGCTCGCGTTCATGGCGCTGTCCTGGGGAGCCGGCACCGATGCCGCCGGCGGCAGCCTGTTCCTCCAGTTGGCGCTGGCGCCGTGGAAGGCGGCGGGACCGGTCGTCGCGGCCGGCATCGCGCTTGCGCTATGGTTCAGCGGATTTGCGGTGCTCGGTACGGCATCGCGGTCGCTCTTCGCGCTGGCCCGCGATCAGGCGGCCCCCAGAAGCTTCCTGTGGGCCCAGGTGTCGGCCAAAAGCCATATGCCCGTCCGGGCGATCTGGCTCGTCACCGCCGCCGGCCTCACTTGCGCCGTACTGCTCGATACGGCCGTCTGGCTGCAGCGGCTGTCGCCGGTCTCTTTCACGCTGGCGTTCGTGATGTTATGTCTTCATATCGCGTACGCCATTCCGATCGGCCTCAAGCTGACGCGCAGGGACAGATGGAGCCGGCTGGAGGCCGACGCGCCGTGGCGGCTGGGCGGTTGGGGAAAGCCGCTCGGCTGGATCGCCTTCGTCTGGCTGCTGCTGACCGCGGCCGCCGCCGTTTATTTGTTCAGCGTCTGGGCAGCAGCGGCCGCCGCCATCATCGTGCTCGTCGTGATCATCATGGACTTTCGTTACGGCAAGCGGCATAAAGAAGGTTTGGAGAACGCTTCCCGGCGCACGCGCGACGAAATCATCCGTATGGAACGCACTTACCGCCGCAGGATGTCCGGGAAATGAATGGGCGGGCCGGCTGTCATTTCCCGGGGAAACGCACAAATTTACATAATGCGAGCCGTTCGACAGCGAACCGGCCGGTGATGGACGGTTCTGTCGAACGAAGGCGAACGATCTTAATATTTTATCCTATTAATTATTAATGTAGCGAATGATTAATCTCTCCGTTGTCTTTCCGGGAATCCGGACTTATAATTGCGGCATTGAGCCAAGTCAGCAGGAAATGTCGCAGCTTGTGCGGCGATAAGTTTTGTACAAGGCCAGCTTCCTCCGAATATTTGGACAAAATCTTTCGTATTCTCCGATCCGTGCACTTCTTCTTCCACGATGATTCAAATAAATAGACCGCATGTTTTTCTTCATCGCGTCAGCGTGCATGGCCAACAGTTCTTTAAATGACTGAGGGAATGGGACAATGCGATCCTTGCCGCCTTTTCCGTTATTGATGCGAACCTGGTAGTAATGAAAATCAATGTCCGCCAGCCGAATATTGATTAGTTCGCTTACGCGGATACCGGTATACATGAGCGTCTTGACAATCATCATGTCTTGGAAATTTTTCGACTTCTCAAGTAGGCGTAGTCTGGCCGCTCGCCGCGCAAATATTTGGCCAATTCACGAGCCTTCTTTTTGGATGATGTGCGTTTTTCCGTCACGCTAGTTCCCCTTCCAAAGTTAATCGTTCACTCATTGGATCGTGAGTCGAATGAATTTATAACAACTATCAGGATAGTGTTCTCAACGATTCGACTATGAAAGGTTTCAGTTCGTTGAACCGTCCGTTCCGGATTTTCATGGCCCACTCTGGATCTACCAACAACGAGCGCCCAACGGCCACCAGATCAAATTCGTTGCGCTCGAGTCTTTCGATCAAGCCATTAAGGCTGGTAACCTGGGTCACTTGGCCGGAAGCGAAGGAACGCATCAACTCTTCGTTCAAGCCTACAGATCCGACGGTAATGGTCGGTCGTCCGGTCAATGCTTTTACCCATCCTGCTAAGTTCAGGTCCGAGCCCTCGAATTCCGGTTCCCAGTATCGCCGGGTCGAACAATGATAAATATCGACGCCTGCGGCTGTAAGCGACTCTAGGAATGACGCTAACTGCTTCGGCGTCTCCGCCAGCTTAGCCGAATAGTTTGACGTTTTCCATTGAGAAAGGCGAAGTATGATAGGGAAGTCGGGACCAACAGCTTTCCTAATGGAGCGAATGACTTCTGCTGCGAAGCGCGTTCGTCCCTCGAAGCTGTCGCCGCCGTATCGGTCCGATCTTTGATTGGTTTGTTTCCAGAAAAATTGATCGATCAAATAACCGTGCGCTCCATGGATTTCGATTCCGTCGAATCCTAGCAGCTTCGCATCGGTAGCTGCCTGGGCGAATGCCTCAATTACGGAAAGGATTTCCGATTCGGTCATGGGGACAGTTACCTGATTGCCGGACAGATCGATACCGGACGGTCCTATAGGGAGGGATTCCGGATTCGGAGGACTCCCAACTTTCCGAGCCATGCCGACATGCCATAGTTGAGGGAAGATGAGACCGCCAGCTGCATGTACCTGCTCTACGACGGAGGACCAGCCTTCCAGTGCAGGACCGTAGAATTGGGGGACGTTCGGATCGTCAGCAGACGAAGGGTGGTTAATGACAGTACCTTCCGTTATGATCAAACCCACCCCGTTCTCAGCTCGGCGTCGGTAATACTGGGCTACATTAGGACCGGGCATGCCGTTCGGCGAGAACGATCGGGTCATAGGCGCCATGACGATTCGATTTGGAAGCGTCAACTTGCCGATTGAGAATGGCTTAAATAAAGGTTGTACGGAAGGATGAATAGCAGATGCGTTCCCTTTTGATTCATTGGACATGATTGATCAAATCCTCCTTGTTCGATTTCTTCTTATTTTTTTAAATTTCAAGCTGTGAACTTGTGGCGGCCCGGGATGTTTCTTCGGACCGTTTTTTTATTTTCATTGATCCAACCGTCAGAGTTGCGATGGCGCCGATGATGGATAAGCAAAGAAATAGTACAAACCCTTGTGTGATGGCATGATCCATCGCGTGCTTATAGAAGGAAACATCTCCGGTTCAAATTGATCCTTGTACCGTAACACGGTTTCGGTATCCGGCGGATGATTGGCTGGGTCCGAATTCGGATTCAGGTTGAACTGGGCAACTGCCTTTTTGACCGACATTGCAATTTGAGTATTGACGATGACAGCCATGATCGAAGCGCCCATTACGCCACCCATACTGCGGAAGAAACCGACAAGCGATGAAGAGATACCGATGAAGCGCTCTTCAACGCTGTATGCGACTGCATTCTGGCTGATGCTGTTCAAAGGGCCGAGTACACCTAGTCCGAGTAAGACTACCATTCCAATGAATTGCCAAAAAGGGACGTCCGCTGAAAGACTCATAAGTAAGCAAGAAACAACGATTCCGATCGCCATGTTGATCGACATGACGGTACGAATTTTGAAGCGAGTTAGAATAAAACCCATCAGAACGGAGCCGCAGATCATGGAAAGCATCAATGGAGTTAACAGCAAATTTAATCTGCTTTCGCCAAGTACGTAGTTGGTATAAAGCGGCAGGTATGTCATCGCGGCGAACATAATGGCGCCTTGGCAAAATACGACAATGCTTGTTCCTGTCACCATACGGTTTTTGAAAAGCTGCAACGGCAATATCGGTTCCTTGGCCCGTCGTTCCACAAAGAAAAAACTGATGACGGCCAAAACCGAGACCCCGAACAAAGCAATGATCTTCCATGAAGTCCATGCCTCGTCTTTACCGCCCATTTGGAGCACGAGCATGGCGCAGACCGTAGCGATGACAAGCAGCATGGCGCCCAACGCATCGATTTTCGGTTTCGTCTCCGCCCGGGATTCCCGAAGCGTCAAGAGCAGAGCCACGAACGAGACGATACCGAACGGCATGTTGATATAGAAACACCAACGCCAGGACAGCGTTTCCGAAATCCACGTGCCGATCTGCGGTCCCGCAATGGAAGAGAGTCCGAATACCGCACCGAATATCCCGGACAGTTTCCCCGCTTCTTTCGGGTCGGTATACAAGGTATAGATCAAGGAGAAGGAAATCGGGAAAATGCCGCCGGATCCGATTCCTTGTATGACCCGGTAAATGCTAAGTTGCTCAATCGTCTCGGCCGTTCCGCAGAGCGCAGAACCCAGCAGGAAGATTCCGATTGCGATCAAATACAAAGTTTTTCTCCCGAAAAGGTCGGAGAGCTTGCCGAATATCAACATAGTGCTGGTTCCGGCCAGCGCGTAGGTAGTATAAATCCAGGTGATTTTATCGAGACCGCCGATGTCGTCTATGATTCGATTGATGCTTGCCGATACGATCGTGTTATCCAGTGCGGTCAGGACCAAACCTAAAGCAATGGACATCAAGATGATGCCTTCTTTTTGTTGCGCCAAACAATTCCCCTCCCTCTATTTCGACATGCAGCCACCATTAGAACTCTTTTGCCGCAAGCGCCGTATTCCGGAGTCCTTCCGCAATGATCGACTGACTGCGATCGGGGTACTGGTTATGACCCTCAATGACAATCGTTGTGATGTCCTGAATGCCGAACACCCGTAAGTGTTTTTTGACGAAATTGACCGCGAGTTCATCATGTTCTCCGTACACGCCGCCCCTGGCATTTAATAAAGCAACCTTCTTGTCGGGCAATAGGCCAACCAATCCTTCCGTTGTATATTTAAAGGTTTTGCGAGGCTGATGCATATAGTCCAGATACGTATGCAAGATAGCGGGAGCCGTCAAGTTCCATAGAGGGAAAGCAATTACGATTTTATCTGCTGCGAGAAACAGTTCCAGGTGTTTACGGACAATCCGATGCTCGGCTGCTTCTTCCGGGGTAAGAGTCATGCCTTGAGCGAATTTGTAATTTCCTGCGATCATCGTGGCTCCCAAATAGGGTAGTTGCTCATGAAATAAATTCACTTCCACAATCGAATCCTTTGGATGCGATTCCTTGTAGCTCGATAAGAAAGCATCGTACATTTTTACACTGACGGAGTGCTCCGCCGAACGATTGTTAGCTTGAATAAATAACGTTGTAGTCATTTTCTTTCCCTCCGCTCACGATTTACTTTCGATGATAAAAACTTTATAAAGTATTATATTTATAAACCAAATTTATCCTCTAGTTTTGACTTTGTCAAGAATTTTCTTTAGAATGTAGAAAAAGCACGATCCGTTCGAAAATTATGGAACATGGGAGTCGATGAGACGTGAAGAAGAAGGACGAAACGTCTGTAAAAAACACGAGAAAGGCGATTGTTACGCTGCTGAAGCAGCATGGTCCTATGGATGCCGTTACATTAGCTTCCAAATTGTCATTGACAGGGATGGCTGTGCGTCAACATTTATATGAACTACAAAAACAACAAGTCGTTGAATATGAAGAAGAGGCCCGCCCAATGGGCAGGCCTGCGAAAATATGGAGGCTGACGGCTCTGGCGAACCGTTGGTTTCCTAATGGTTATTTGCAATTATCGGTTGATTTGCTTCATTCGATTCGAGCCTCGTTCGGAGAAGAAGGATTATGGAAAATACTGGATGATCATAATCTTACTCAGAAGGAAACATATCAAGCGCAATTATCGGATGCGATAAATTTGAAGGACAGGCTTCAAACTTTATCAATGATCCGCATGAACGAGGGGTATTTCGCAGAAGTACAGGAGCAAGAGGACGGAAGCTACTTATTCGTACAGAAACATTGTCCGATCATGGAGGCTGCCGCTGTTTGCTCCGGTTTTGCCGGAAAGAGCTTGAACTCTTTCGATCGGTACTCGGCGATCATGTGACCGTCGAACGAGTGGAATATCTCTTGTCAGGCGGAAACCGATGTTCTTATCGGATAACAGAAGACCAGGATCTGTCAAGTTAAAAAGGGATCGTTCTTAGGCAATTAAACTAGCTGGGTGAGCGCTTCACTACCCCACTTAATTTATCGACAAAGACTTCAAATTCAATATGCCAATCTTTAGTTTGTCACTTAGTGACAGCTTCGCCGGCACTATCCCAAATACTGGGTATACATCGGTTACAACTGATTCAAACGGCTCCGGACTCGGCTTTGTCGATAACAACAAATTACCGCAGCATCGGACAGCGCAAGCATGCGACAGGCCCGATCCAGGTGTTTTTCCGCGATCTGATGCTTCCTTTGTTTTTGAAATCCGCGAACAATCACTCGAACGAATGGATCTACGATTACCAATTTGACTGGAACGAGAAAGTCCCGGTCTGAGGAGGCAACGGTTCATGCTCGAAATGTTTTACTTGTTGGTAGTGTTGGGATGGCCCTTCGTGATGGACCGCATCGTTGTCTTCCTGCCGCTCATGGGATTCGGTGACCCCTTGATCCGTCCCTTGCCTTGCGCAGCACGCGTACATATCGGCACAATGAAAACGGAAATTGTTTCGAATTGAAAATTATTGAAAATAATCGAAAATAAAAGTTGACAAAATGATAACGGGCGGCGGAAAATAAAACATGGGTTAGAGATGCGATCGAATTTTGACGAAAAGAGGTTCTTGCCCATGGAAACGATGATCCAAAAAGTGAATCAGGCCGTCGCCTCCTGTCCGTGCGGACATCCGCACAATCCCGTCACGCTGGACTCGATTGTCGTGGAAGCGGGCGCCGTCGACCTGATTCCCGGTTATTTGGCGGAGCGGGGATACCGCCATATCGCATTGGTGGCCGACTCCAATACGTACGAGGCGGCCGGAAAGAGAGTGGAGCAGTCACTGAAAGATGCCGGGATCGACAGCAGGCTCGTTCTCGCGCAGCCGAACGCCGTCGGGGATGTGGTCGCGGACGAGCAGACGATTATCCAGGTTCTGCTGGAGATCGATACGGAGAAAACCGATCTGATCCTGGTTGCGGGTGCGGGGACGCTGCACGATATATCCCGTTTCATCGCCTTCAAGACGAACAAGCCGTTCCTTTCCGTGCCGACGGCGCCGTCGGTTGACGGTTTCAATTCCAAAGGGGCCCCCATCATTGTTCGAGGGGAGAAAATCACGATCCCGGCATCTTCCCCCGTGGCGATTTTCGCCGAACTGGACGTGCTGGTCCAAGCGCCTTCCCGCATGGTCGCCGCCGGTTTCGGGGACATGCTCGGCAAGTTCACTTCGCTGTTCGACTGGACTTACGGCTATCGGACCGCCGGGGAAAGGTACTGCCATGCGGCCTATAAGATCACGGCCGACGCGCTGCGCGCTGCGCGGAGCATGTGGAGAGCATCGGAAAGCGGGAGCGGGATGGGATCCGCATTCTGATGAACGGATTGATTGAATCGGGGCTGGCGATGCTCATCTTCGGACAATCTTATCCGGCTTCGGGTTCCGAACATCATCTGTCGCACTATTGGGAGATGGAATACATCCGGCTCGGCAAGAAGCAGCTGCTGCACGGTGCGAAAGTGGGAGTCGCGTGCGCGGAAATATCGGCGTTGTACCGGAAAATCGCCGGGGAAGGGTTGATGGAGCTCGATGACCAAACGAAGCGGGAAATCGGGCAAATCCCTTCGCCCGATCAGCTTCGCGAGTGGCTTCGGACGGCGGGAGGCCCTGCCTCGCCGGCGGAACTGGGGATCGACAAGGAACTGCTGGACAGAAGCCTGAAAGAAGCCCATCAGGTGCGCAAAAACCGGAATACGCTGCTGAAGGCCTATAACGAAAGGCGGGCATGAAATGTGCCTGCCTTTTTATTCCGTTTTCAAGACGCGGATATTCATCTCCGCCAGCTTGCCCAGCATCTCCGGCGACGCCTTCGAATCGATGATGATCGTGTCGATTTCCGAAGTCCGGGCAAAGGAAGAGATCGAGCTTTTGCCCAGCTTGCTGTAATCGAGCAGCGCAATGAGTTTCCGGGACGCTTTCACCATCTCCTTCTTCAGTTCGACCTCGTAGACGTTGAAGTCCGTTAATCCGTCCTCGATCGTAAATCCTCTCGCCGACGCGAACATCGTGTCGACATTGATCTGGTGCAGGATGTGCATCCCCAATGTTCCTTCGATGGCAAACGACCCCAACCTGAGCACCCCGCCGATCAAAATGACCGTTATACCCGGATTTTCCCGCAGTTCAAGGGCGGCGTGAATCCCGCTCGTCACCACGATGAGCCGGATCGGCATTTTTTCAGGCGTCTGGCCAGTTCCAAAGCGGTCGAGCTGGCATCGAGCAAGATGCATTGGCCGCTGTCCACCAATTCCGCCGCTTTGGCCGCGATGGCCATCTTCTCTTCCGGATTCTTTTTTCCCGGACGGCAAAGCTGGTTTCCGTCTGCGCTTCGGTCTGCAGAACCGCGCCCCCGTGCGTCCGCTGCAAGAGGCCGTCTTCCTCCATCCATTGCAGGTCGGAACGGAGAGTGGCCTCGGATACGCCCAGCATTTTCGACAGTTCCTTCACTGTCGCTCTTTGTTGTTCTTTTAGAAGCTCTATAATTTTGTCTCTTCTTTCAGTTTTGAACATTTTTGACACGATAATCACCTTTTATTTTTTTATGTTAAGTCCATATTACGCTTAGCATATCAAAAGCGCATAGACTTATCAATTTGAAGTTGGAAGCGTTTAATCCATTAAATAAAAGAAAAAGTAAGATAACACTTATCGTTATGGTTCGTTATATTAAACAATTGCAAATAAAAATAATAAAAATCGAAAATGAAATTGACAAATCGAAAATAAATGATAACATTAAATTTACAATCCGGATTTGTTCCGATGAAAGGGAGGGGTTGCGGAGTTCGAAGGGAACCATTAGCACAACAACTTGGCAACGCTTACAACGGATCGTCAAAAAATTCGTTGCCATGCCGCAACGAGACAATGGGGGATTCAAGCATGAAAAAAAGCCGTGCCATGAAATCGATCATTCCGCTTGTTGTAACCGCTTTACTCGTCTTCCTGTCCGCCTGTTCTTCCGGCGGACAATCGTCAAGCCCCAGTCCGAGCGCTTCCGGCGGGGCAAGTCCTGGCGCATCAAGCCCGCAGCCGGCATCGGACGGCGGGGCCTTCGACTGGAAGAAGCATTCCGGCGGACAAATCAATGTGATGCTGAACCAGCATCCCTATGCGGAAGCCATCATCGCCAGACTGCCGCAGTTCGAAGAGCTGACCGGGATCAAAGTCAACTATTCGATCACGCCCGAAGAAAACTACTTCGACAAGCTGACGACGGCGCTCAACGCCCGCAACGGGAACCCGGACGTATTCATGACCGGTTCGTATCAGCTCTGGGAGTACGCGCCGGCGGATTACATTCAGGAACTCGACTCGTTCCTTAACGACCCTTCCAAAACGGACAGCGGATACGACATAAACGATATTTTCAAAGGCATCCTGGACGGCGACCGCTGGGATCTCGTCCCCGGCCACGCGGTGGGCACGGGCAGCCTCTGGGCGCTGCCGCTCGGCTTTGAGTCAAACGTCCTGATTTACAACAAGCGCGCCCTCGAATCGATCGGCGCCCAGCCGCCGAAAACGTTCGACGAACTCATTGAAATCGGCGAGAAACTGAACGGCTGGAACGGCGAAGGCTCCTACGGCGTTGCCGTGCGCGGCACCCGTTCGTGGGCGACGATCCACCCCGGCTACATGTCGGCGTTCAGCATGAGCGGCGCCAAAGACTTTGAAATTCAGGACGGCAAGCTCGTTTCCAAGCTGGACAGCCCGGAAGCGATCGAAATCACGAAGAAATTCGCCGAGCTCGTCAAGAGAGCCGGACCGAAAGACTGGACGAACTACACTTGGTATCAAGCTTCTTCCGACCTGGGCGCCGGCAAAGCGGCCATGGCGTTCGACGCCGACATTTTCGCCATCTTCCAGGGTTCTGAAGGCGCTTCCCAAGAAGCGGGCAACCTGGGCACCGCGCCGCCTCCGATCGTCAAGGAAGGCCAGCCGGTCGGAGCCAACGAGTGGATCTGGTCCATCGCCATGAACCAGTCGTCCAAGAAGAAAGACGCCGCGTGGCTGTTCATGCAGTATTTCACCGGCAAGGAGCACACCCTTTGGGGAGCGACCCAAGCCAAAGTGTTCAACCCGATCCGACAATCGGTATGGGAGGACCCGGACTTCCTTGCGCGGATCTCCAAGTTCCCGGGCTACTATCAAACGTTCCGGGCGGTCATCGACAACACTTCGATCAAGTTCACGCCGCAGCCCGAATTTTTCAACACCACTACCGAATGGGCGGCCGCCCTGCAAGATATCGTGACAGGGCAAGCGGATGCGGAAAGCCGTATGAAGCAGCTCGCCAAAGACATCAACGAACGCGTCTCCCGCATTCGCGTGCAATAATCCCATCGATTTACGGGAGCGGACGCGATGGCGTGATCTGTCGCGTCCGTCTGCCGTACCGGAAGGAGAATGTCCATGAGTTCAATCGGCAGACCGGACCCGTCGGTCCCGTTCGCGGATCTGGCCAATGCAAGCGCGACCCCGAATTCGGATAAGATCCCGCCGATTCCTTTCATGCGCAAGGCCCGGCCCTATCTGATTCTGGCCCCCGCCTTGCTGCTTACGATCGGCATTTTGATCCCGTTCTTTATTTCGATCTATTACTCGCTGACCAACTACTCTTTCAAATACAAAGATTATTCGTTCGTCGGGCTGGAGAACTGGACCCAAATGCTGACGGATCCGTTGTTCTGGCACAGCGTCTGGGTCACTTTGCAGTACGCCTTCTTCTCGACTGGCGTGGAAATGCTGCTCGGCATCGGGATTGCCCTGATGCTGAACCAGGACACCCGGCTGTCCAAGGCGCTTCGGATGGTGCTGATCTTCCCGCTGATGATCGCGCCCGTCATTGCGACGCTGATCTGGCAGCTGATGACGAACAACTCGGTCGGCGTCATCGCTTACGCCCTTCGATCGATCGGAATCGACAACTTCCTGTGGGGCGCGGATCCGAAGACCGCCATGTTCTCCGTCGTCCTGATCGACGTTTGGGTAAACACGCCTTTCGTCATCGTCCTCGTGCTGGCCGGACTCCGATCGCTGCCCAAAGCGCCGTTCGAATCAGCCATGGTGGACGGTGGATCGGCCTGGTTTACGTTCAAGACGCTCACGCTTCCGATGATCAAGCCTTTGCTGCTGATCGCCCTGCTGTTCAGGATCATGATCTCCTTGCAGGAGTTTTCGATAATTTTCGCCCTGACCCGCGGCGGCCCCGGCGACACCTTAATGTCGTTGCCGCTGACCGCTTACAACGAAGCCTTTACGTACAAGGAATTGGGCACTGCGCTTCCCTATATGCTCATTCTTTGGGTGTTCATTTACATCCTGAGCTACTATCTGATCCGATACTGGAGCCGCGCGCAGAAAAACGCATCCGGGAGTTGAGGGGGCCATAACCGATGGGAAATGCGAATCCGATTGTCAAAATTCTGAAAACTCGGCGCTGCTCTTGTACGCCTTGTTTGCCTTGTTTCCGCTGTTTTGGATGCTGCTCATTTCGTTCAAGCACGACCGCGAGATGTTCAACACCATTTTCGTGTTCCACCCGACGCTGGAAAACTATCGGGTGCTGTTTTCCACCGGCGAGTATATCGGCTACTTCATGAATAACGTGTTTGTCAGCGTGGGAGCGGTGCTGCTGTCGCTGGTGGTGGGCGTGCCCGCGGCCTATGCGCTGGCCCGGTTCGATTTCAAAGGGAAAGAAGATTTGGCGTTTACGTTCCTGTCTTTCCGGTTTGCGCCTGAAATGCTCGTCATTCTTCCTTTGTTTCTGATCTACCAAAGAATCGGCTTGTACGACACCGCGTTCGGTCTCATCTGGGTGTTTCAGCTGATTTCGCTGCCCTTTATCATTTGGATTCTGAGAGGCTACTTTGAGGATATTTCTCCCGAAATCGAGCATGCCGCAAGGGTCGACGGATATTCCTGGTGGCGCGTGTTTCTGAAAATCAACATGCCTCTGATCAAGCCGGGCATGGTTGCGGCGGCGCTGCTGTCGTTCATCTTCGTCTGGAATAACTTCACCTTCGCCTTGCTGCTCGCCGGCCAGGATGTCGTCACCACGACGGTGGCGTCTCTAAAATACATCTCTTCCGACACGGTCCATTACGGACAGATGGCAGCCGCGGTCACCATTTCGGCGCTGCCGGAAGTGATATTGGCTTTGCTGATCCAGAAGCACCTGGTTCGCGGCTTGAGCATGGGTGCGGTGAAAGGCTGACAACAAGGGAAAGGAGGAGAGCCGATGGCGAATATCGCCCTGAAGCACGTTACCAAAAATTCAAAAAAATACGGCGCTGAGCGGGGTCAGCATCGACGTCAAGGACAAAGAGTTCTACGTCATCTTCGGGCCGGCGGGCGCAGGCAAGACCACCTTGCTCAACCTGATCGCGGGCATCCTGGTGCCGGAGGAAGGCGTCATCACCATGAACGGCAATGTCGTCAATTCGCTGGAGCCGGAGGACCGCAACGTGGCGATGGTGTTCGAGAACTACGCCTTGTATCCTCATTTGACGGTGTTTGAAAATATCGCTTCCCCGCTGCGGAGTCCGAAGTACCGCCAGCCGGAGGGCAAAATCCGGGAAGAGGTCGAACGGGTGGCCAAAATATTGCGCATCGACTGGCTGCTGCAGCGGCTCCCTTCCGAATTGTCGAACGGGCAGCGGCAGCGCGTCTCGCTGGGGCGCGCGCTTGTCCGAAATCCGGAAGTGTTTCTGATGGATGAACCGCTGACGCACCTGGATGCCAAGCTGCGCCACCAGATGCGGGCGGAATTCAAGGAAATGCAGGCCAATCTCAATACCACGACAATCTACGTCACGCACGACTATCTGGAAGCGCTCAGCCTGGCCGACCGCATTGCCGTTCTGAATCAAGGCAGAATCGAGCAGATCGGCACGCCGGACGAAATCTACTACCGGCCTGCCACCGAATTCGTCGCGGAAGCGTTCGGCGAACCGGAGATCAATATTTTGACCGCCGGTCTGGTGAACAAGGACGGATGGATGTACCTGAACTTGCTTGGCGACAGCGATCATTTTGCGGTTCCCGGCCGGGTGAGGCAAGCGCTGGAGGAACACGGCGCGGATACCGTGCGGGCGGGGTTCCGTCCCAAGGACATCAAATACAGCTTCACCGGCGATCCTTCCATGCTCCGCGCGTCGGTATACAGCTTCGAACCGCTCGGCGCGAAAGCGATTTTGACGGTTCAAGCCGACGGGCAGCTGATCCGGCTGATCGCGGCTGCGGATTTGGACGTAAAGCCGGACCAGCCGATCTATCTCAAATTCAACGTGGAGGAAGCCATCTTTTTCGACAGCGGAACCGGACGATTCATCGCGAGAGCCGGAGAGAAGGGAGTGCGTTCCGTTGGCTGAACTGGTGATCCGGGATTTGAACAAGACGTACATGAAGCAGAAAGAACGGATTCATGCCGTCAAATCTTTGAATTTGACTGCCCGCGACGGAGAATTCATCGCTTTCCTCGGCCCATCCGGCTGCGGCAAGTCGACCACCCTGCGCATGATCGCCGGTCTGGAGGATATCACTTCCGGGGAAATCGAGATCGGCGGAACGGTGGTCAACCGCCTGCATCCGAGCAAGCGGAACGTGGGCCTCGCGTTCGAGAACTACGCGCTTTATCCTCCGCTGACGGTGTACGACAACATCGCTTTCAATCTGCGCGCCAAAAAGACGCCGGAGGAGGAAATCAAGCGCGAGGTCGGGAAAATCGCGGAGCTTCTCCACATCACTTCGCTGCTCGACATGAAGCCGGCGGCTCTGTCAGGAGGACAGAAACAGCGGGTCAACATCGCCAGGGCGATCGTGCGGAAACCGGGCATTCTGCTGCTGGACGAACCATTGTCCCATTTGGACGGCAAAATGCGCCAGAGCATGCGCACCGAGCTGAAACGCCTGCACACGGAAATCAAGTCGACCAGCATCATCGTGACGCACGACCAGTCGGAAGCGATGGCGCTTGCCGACCGGATCGCCATTATTAACGAAGGCGTCCTGCAGCAGTTCGGAACCCCGCTGGAAGTATACAACCATCCGGTGAACGAGTTCGTGGCCGGCTTTATCGGGGAACCGCCGATGAACCTGTTTACCGTCCACGCCTTCACGGCGAAGACGGGCAAAAAGATGTTCCGCATCGAAGATTCGCTCCTGGAATTCGAGGTTCCCGCCGCCTACCGGGAAAAAGTGAGAGACAGCCAGCCGTACCGATTCGGCATCCGGCCGGCCGACATCCATATCGTCGGCGGAAGCGACCCGCACACGATCAGCACCAAGGTTACGATCTTCGAGAGCCTGGGCGAAGAATGCCGGGTCCATATCCGGGTGGGCGAGACGCTGCTCAGCCTGGTCACCGGGGAAGACGTCCACTACCGGACGGGGGACCCGATCCATCTGCTGTTTCGGGAAGACCGGATTCATCTGTTCGACCCAAGCAACGGCAATCGCATTCAATAAACGAATATGGAGGAATGAAACATGGCGACGGCAATTCCGGAAAAATGAGAGCGGTTGTGGCGTATGCCCCGGGGGATTACCGGCTTGAAACGGTGGACACCCCGAAGGCGGGACCCGGTGAAATTCTCGTCAAGGTGGAGGCGTGCGGCATTTGCGCCGGCGATGTCAAGGCGTATCTGGGGGCGCCGAGCTTCTGGGGGGACGAGACGCAGCCCGCTTACATCAAGGCTCCCGTCATCCCCGGCCACGAGTTCATCGGCCATGTGGTCGAGCTTGGGGAAGGCGTAACCGGATTCGAAGTCGGGGACCGGGTCATTTCCGAACAGATCGTTCCGTGCTGGGAATGCCGCTTCTGCAAGCGGGGGCAATACTGGATGTGCGAGAAGCACGACCTGTACGGCTTCCAAAACAACGTCAACGGCGGCATGGCCGAATATATGAAATTTACCAAAGAGGCGATCAACTTCAAAGTGCCGGCGGACCTGCCGATCGAGGCCGCCATCCTGATCGAACCTTACGCCTGCTCGTTCCACGCCGTTCAGCGCGCCCAAATCCAGCTGGGAGATTTTGTCGTCCTTTCGGGCGCGGGAACGCTGGGCCTCGGCATGGTCGGCGCGGCGCGTCTGGCGGGTCCCGGCAAACTGGTCGTGCTGGACCTGCATGACGACCGGCTCGAGCTGGCCAAAAGTTCGGCGCCGACATCGTCATGAACCCGAGCAAAGTGGATGTCGTGAAAGAAATCAAGAACATGACGGACGGCTACGGCTGCGATATCTACATCGAAGCGACCGGCCATCCGAAATCCGTCGAGCAAGGCCTTTCCATGATCCGCAAACTGGGCCGGTTCGTGGAATTCAGCGTATTCAAGGATCCCGTCACGGTGGACTGGAGCATTATCAGCGACCGCAAAGAACTCGACGTCCTCGGCTCCCATCTCGGACCGTATTGCTATCCGCTCGTCATCGACGGCATTGCATCGGGCAAGCTGCCGACGGAAGGCGTCGTCACGCATCAGTTGCCGCTGGAACGGTTCAAGGAAGGTTTCGAACTCGTCAAAAGCGGCAAAAACTCGCTCAAAGTCATTTTGGTTCCTTAAAACGGAAGGGTGGCAGCAAACATGAAAGTCGCATTGGGAAGCGACCATAACGCCTACGATTTGAAAGAAACGATCAAGAAGTACCTGGAACTTCATAACCATGAGGTCGTCGATTATGGGTGCTACAGCTGCGATGCGGTCGATTATCCCGATGTCGCGTTTCAAGTTGCGCTCGATCTGCGGAAGGGCGAATTTTCCAGGGCGATTCTGGTCTGCGGCACGGGAATCGGCATGGCAATCGCGGCGGGCAAAGTGCCGGGCATCCGGGCGGCGCTGTGTCACGACACCTATTCGGCGGAACGCGCGCGCAAAAGCAACAACGCTCAGGTTCTGACCATGGGGGCCAAGGTGATCGGCCCCGAGGCTGCCTTGAAAGTGGTGGAGGCATGGATGAACGCCGAATTCGAGGGCGGCAATTCCAGCCGCAAGGTCAACAAGATCATGGAAAAAGAACAGGAGTTTATAAGGAGCGGGGACGATGAAAAAGCTGATCAACAATCCAACTGCAGTTGTTGAGGAAATGCTTGAGGGCTATGTCGCGGCCTATTCCCGGTATGTGCGGCAGCTTCCGCAAAATCCGCGGTCCATTGTGAGCGTAAACACGGTGCGGCCCGGGAAAGTCGGCGTCATTTGCGGCGGCGGCTCCGGCCACGAACCGTCATTTCTCGGGCTGATCGGCAAAGGGATGATGGACGGCGTTCCGGTCGGCAACATTTTCGCTTCCCCGCCGCCGGATCCGATTCTCGAAGTGACCAAAGCGGTCGACGCGGGAGCGGGCGTTCTCTATTTATATGGAAATTATGCCGGTGACTGCATGAATTTCGATATGGCGGCCGAATTGGCAGGAATGGAAGGCATTCGCGTCGAAACCGTCAGAATCACGGACGACGTTGCTTCCGCTCCGAAGTCCGAAGAAGAAAGAAGGCGCGGCATCGCGGGAGATTTTCTCGTCTTCAAAGTCGCCGGGGCCGCGGCCGACCTGAACTACAACCTGGACGAAGTGGTCCGGGCCGCTTCCAAAGCCAATCAAATGACGAAGACGATGGGCGTCGCCCTGAGCCCGTGCCATATTCCCCAGACGGGCCGGCCGAGCTTCGAACTCGGTGCGGACGAGATGGAGATCGGACTCGGCATTCACGGGGAGCCCGGGGTGCAGAGAGGAAAAATCAAACCGGCGGACGAAGTGGCGGACGATCTGCTGGACCGCATATTTGCGGATATGCCTCTGTCCAAAGGCGACCGGGTCGTGGTGCTGGTGAACGGTTTGGGATCGACGACCTACATGGAACTGTTCATTATGTTCCGGCGGACCGCGCAGGTGCTGGCTGACAAAGGGATCGAAATCCACCGCTCCTATGTGGGCGAGTACGTCACGTCGCTGGAGATGGGCGGATGCTCGATTTCCCTCATGAAGGTGGATGACGAATTGGCCCGCCTCATCGATCACCCGGCCGATTGCCCCATGTTCGTCCAGATGTCGTAAGTCTCGTAAGGAGGAGCACCATGAAACTGACTAGTGCGGATTTCATTCAGGCGCTGCATCACATCGCGGACCGGATCGAACGGGAGAAAGATTATTTGTCCGATCTGGACCGGGCCGTCGGCGACGGGGATCACGGCGTCACGATGTCCATCGGATGGCAGGCCGTCAAGGCCAAATTGGCGGAATTCGGCGGAGAGAGCGGCTGCGGGGAGATCAGCAAGGCGGCGGGCATGACGTTCTTGAACGCCGTCGGTTCTTCCGTCGGTCCGCTCTATGCGACGGCCTTTCTCCGGGGCGGCGCGGTTCTGCAGGGCAAGACCGAACTGAGCGACGACGATATCGTGCAGTTCTGGATCGCCGCCGTGAACGGCATTCTCGACCGCGGCAAAGCGCAGCCCGGGGATAAAACGATGGTGGACGCGTGGTACCCGGCCATGAAGGCGATGGAGTCCGGCCGCGCGGCGGGCAAAGATTTGGCGGCCTGCCTGGAAGACGCGGTGCGGGCGGCGGAGGAAGGCGCGGAGGCGACGGCGGAGATGCTTTCGCAGAAAGGCCGGTCCAGCCGGCTGGGGGAACGGTCCGTCGGTCATCAGGATCCCGGAGCGACATCGGCTTATATGATTCTCGACAGCTTTTATCAATACGTCAAATCGCTGGCCGGTTGATTCCTTGCGGTTTACCGCGCCATGCGCCGCACCGCGCGCGCCGGGATTTGCGCGCGGTGATCCGGCGGCAAAGCAAGACCCGGAATACGGACGCCTAATCGAAGAGGCGCCGCTTCCGGGTCTTTTTTTGATGAGCTTCCTATATTTAATGAAGGAAGTGCGTCGATTCGAGAAAACGGGCCTTTCGTTCCGTGCCGCTCAGCAGCAGCGTATGAGTGACGAGCGCGCCCTCCCGGGATTGCACCCCCCCGCAGCAAAAATCCGTCCGTGATGCCGGTTGCCGTAAAATGCATTCGTCGGAACCCGCCAGCCGGTTCATGGGCAGCACCTCGTGCGGAACCAGTCCCATGATGGAATCGCTCTGGCCGTTCACGATCAGGTTCGTTCCTTCCAGCGGGTCGACGGCGATATCCACTTCCTCCCCCGAACCGGTGCCCACTTTTTCCCCAATATACAGCATGGGGGCTTCGTCCATTTCCCCTTCGCCGATCACGACGGTGCCGTTGATGTTCATCCGGTTCAACCGGTCGCGCATGGCCGTAGTGGCGGCCTGGTCGGCTTCCGTCTTGTTGCCGCGGCCTACCCAGCGGAATGAAGCCAGTGCGGCAGCTTCGGTGACGGCCGCGAATTCCAGCGCAAGAGTTTTCATTTCGAACCCTCCGATATTTTCGAATTTGATTGTTTACCTCATTTTAATAAAATCTATTAGTGTGATTAAGTATATTATTGTTGTTTGTTTTTAAAACGCCAATTAAAACGCTGAAAAATATTGATACAATGACAGCATATTTTTTCTGTTGTTTTCGTATGGTTTCGTATTTATTGTTGAATGTTGAAATGAAATTCAGTAAAATGATTTTCATAAAGTTTTCAATTACTCATTCGAAGGAGATTCACGTGGTGAAACTTTTTGCCCATGAACGAAGAAAGCGCATTTTGGATATTTTGAATCATCAGAAACGAATCACGGTCAAGGAATTGTCCGAGTATACGAACGTTTCCGAAGCCACATTGCGCGCGGATCTGAACGCGATGGAGCAGGAAGGTCTGCTGATCCGCACGTACGGCGGCGCCATGGTCAACGAGAAGACGGAGAGCGGCAACAGTTTCTCGGAGAGGGAAAAGAAGAACCGGGAGGAAAAGATCCGCATCGGCGAGAAAGCCGCCTCGCTTGTGCAGCCGGGACAATGCATTCTGCTCGATGCGAGTACGACCGCGCTGGAGATGGCCAGATCTCTGAAGACGAGACCGATTCGCCTGACGGTGGTTACCAATGGGCTGATGACGGCCATGGAGCTAAAGGAAAATCCGTCGATCACGGTCATTCTGATCGGCGGGCTGCTCCGGATCGGTTCCACCAGCGTCGAAGGCACACTCGGAGCGAACATTCTCGAAACGATCAACGTGGATACGATGTTCACCTCGGCAAGCGGCTTTACCATGGAAGCGGGACTGACCGATTTCAACGTGTACGAAGTGGAATTAAAGAAAGTGATGGCGAATTCCGCAGATCGCCTGGTCGCGCTGCTGGACCACACCAAAATCGGCGCCAGCTCGATCGCCTCGTTCGCTTCTGCCTATCAGATCGATACGCTGATCACGGACATCGAGCCCGCCGCGGAATTGATGGACAGCTTGGCGGAGAAAAACATCGAGCTGATCGTCGCGTGATAGAGTGAGCCTCGTATGCGCCGCACAGCGCGCGTGGTGTTGCGCGGCGTGGCGTGAACAACGCGATCGGTTGCCGCTTTTGCTGTCACGAACGAAAGGAGCCGGCCATGGGGCCGGCTTTTTGTGTTGGTGTCGGCTGCGTCCGGCAGCACGCCGGGTCTTTTCTTTGTCCGAGGACGTGCTGAGCGTCAAAGGGTTTTGGTACAACAAGGTGACGCGCATCTTGTTGGTCGTCACCCTCTCGAACATCGGGGCCTCCTTCGGCACGTTTATCGGCGGGGCGGACATCGTGCGCCGGTTGTTTGAGAATTTGGGGTAGGCTGGTATGACTTCGAGTCGTCCTCCAAGGATGGCTTGCGGCGGGTTTGCGCGGTAGCGCGGAACCCGCCCTTTTTGTTGCAACCGATGAACGTATTACTTGAGTCCAAAAATAAAGGAAATTGTACTGGTGATGAATGGCAAATATGATTCGACAAAGGGATTTGATAACCATTACCTTCATATTAAACCGATTTAAGAACTTCACTTTCAAGAGAAGAATCATTTTTAAGTCGTTCCAATGTCAGACACCAACGGAAATGAAATAAGAACACTCAATCGAACTGGGGCCTTGGGAATATCAAATCTATAAAAAATCAGCTTTTAAAGAGGACTGATTCAGGGCCTGGGTGATAAGCGCTACTCCCTGGCTGCGGACGGGGATTCCGGTGCGACCCTATGATATAATAAAGTAACTCATTCAAAAGAGCAGCGGTACGATGTCAAGCCCTTAAAATGAACGAATTTGAATGAACCGCACGCTTTCCAGGGGGTGACCCGAAAAAAGGCAAACCCAAACTAAACCTGCCCTACCTAGATTTTCAGATATTTCCTAATGATCTAGGAAATAGGTGGTTTCGTAGTATGACCTATGTCATCGGTGTTGTCGGATCACCTCTCTGGGTTCGTAAAGTCGGTTGGTTCGAAGCAGATAATCGACCAACCGCACCAGTTTACGAGCTGTAAGCGCAAGGGCACGTTTTTCGGCATATTGGGCCGGCTCGGCCGCTTTGAGGCTGAAGTACTGCGCAAACACAGTGTCGTGCACCTGGACACTCTTTGCGGCTTCGGTGAAGTAATACTTCAGATAGCGATTGCCGGATTTAATAAGCCAGGATTCAACGCCTTTGAAATCGCCGGATTGGCTTTCCGTCCAAGCGAGGCCTGCGTACTTGGCAAGCGCCTTTTGATTCGGAAAGCGCTGGATGTCTCCAATCTCCGAGATGAGGCCGGCAGCGAAGAGCGGGCCGATTCCGGGCACAGACGTCAGCGTCTGCGGAATCGTAGCCAGATGTTCTTCAATGGCCTTCTGCAAGGACTTGGCCTGTTCCTGAAGCGAGCGGATGACTCGGATGTTGGACGCCATCGCTAGGTTCACGGCATCGGCCATCGCCTTGGGCAAGCGGTAGGAAGAGCGGGCGGCTTTCTGCAGTGCCTGCGCAACTTCCTGCGGGTTCTCAAAGCGGTTTTTGCCGCACCGGGCAACGAACGCCACGAGGTCCTCCACCGGCATGTCGATGAGAGTCTCGACGCTGGCGAAGTGCTCCATCACCGCAAGGCTCGTCGCCGACGTTTTCTTGCCGAACGGCCCGACCGAATAGCTGCTGAACTTCAGGAACAAGTTGGTCAGCAGGAAATTGGTCTCCCGTGTCAAAGTCTGTATAACGTGGAAACGAGTCCGACAGAGGCGCTGCAGAGCAGCGATGGGTTCGCTCCACGTGAAGGCACGGGGTAGATGACCGGATCGGAGCTTCGCGGCGATGAACCAGGCGTCTACCCTGTCGTTTTCGGGGCGTCAAGGAAGTGGGTCTTCTTGAACGCTTTGATGAGACTGGGGTTGAACACATAGACGCTGTGCTCATACGGCGCGAAGCTCAGCACGCTCTCCAGGTATCGGGCGAGATGGCTGGAGTAACAGCCGGTCGCCTCAAGGCCGAAGCGGATGTGAGAGAGATGATGCTTCTGCATGAGTGCAAGAATCCGCTCTTGGAGAGCAAGCACGCCGGGCTCGTCATTGGGCACGGTGAATCGGCTTATCGATTTGGCGGTGTCACCTTCGGGAAGGCAACAGACGACGTTGTTCTTGCTGCTAACATCGATCCCGACAAACAAGATGTGGGACATGGAAATCACCTCCTTTGCTGTGGACTGGGCGCTACGGTCCTGGGATGTCCTTGGGAAAGCTCTCCGCTTACAGCCTTGCGAGCTATTGGTATACACCGCGGCCCATCGGTGCACAAACCTTCCTCTGCAATGCGGAAGGGATGGTGACGCGCGGGATACAGTCAGCGTGTAGGAAAATACGGAAGAGGCCAAGGGAACACTCTTTAGCTGGAAGAACCCGAAATTCGAGTCTACAGGGGGGAAAGGAACATTCCCGTCGGTAGCACCTACTGGCATTTTCCCAAAGACAGCCCAAGATCGTAAACACCTGTTTTCGTCCCTTTGGGCCGCTCCCGCGCTTCGCTTGGGCTGCGTCCCCCACCGGGACAACAACATTCAGTTTTCAAAGTACAAAAATTATAAGAGCAACCCCTATATCAGGAGCTGCTCTTAGCATACAAGG
>NZ_BOVJ01000049.1 GCF_018403665.1 Paenibacillus cisolokensis | reverse complement strand
CGCTTTTGCAGTTTTGTTCTCAAGAGCCCGCGCCGCGGTGCTCCCGTAGATCACGCGCCGCGGTGTTCCCTTATAGCCCGCTCAAACCGGAACCGCCCTCCGGCGGCGGGTCGGCGGCGGGTTTCCGGATCTCTATCTCCTGGGGGTGCCTCGGATGGTTTCCGGATCTGTATCTCCTGGGGATGCCTCGGATGGTTTCCGGGTCTCTGTCTCCAGTGTGGCACGGACGGATCGGACCTAATTTTCTTTTCAAGCTTCGTTGCGGCCGCTGACAGTCTGGATAACGGATAAAACAACGGATTGTTGGCCATAATTCGCCCGCAGTCGTCACTGCGGCCTTTTTTTGCCTTCTTGGCCGGTACGGACCGCCGATGCGGCGCAAAAAACATGATACAATCGACAAGAGATTGTATAAATATGCATCGGTTAAGGGAGGCGGAGGGCGGATGCAGCCCGGTTTGCGTCCGAGGCTTATCTTCAGGAGAAGTACGGCGGTGCCGCCGGAACGGCAGCTTGGGCGAGAGGCCGTCATTGCGCTGGTCGCGCACGGCTGCTTTCAATTGGGCGCTTCGATGTCAGGCTTGTTTCTGAACCTGTACTTATGGCGTTTGACGCAAGATCTGGTTGTGAACGGGATGTACAATATTGTGCTTTACCTTGTTACCCCGGCGGCGTTCGCCGCCGGAGGCTGGATTGCGAAGCGCAAGGACCGGATGTTTACGTACCGGCTCGGCATTTTCGCCATCGCCTTGTTCTATTTGCTCGTCGTCATCGCCCAAGGCAAAGTCGCGGAGTGGTATATCGGGTTCGCCGTATTCAACGGCGTCGCCGCCGGTTTCTACTGGACCGGATTTCTGGTGCTTTCGTACGATGTGTCGACAGAGACGAACCGGATCCGTTTTTTGGCGATCAATATGGTCGTGTTCAATTCAGCGGGCCTGATCGGACCGGCACTGGCCGGTTCCATCATTCAGCGCAGCAGCGGATTGCAGGGCTACATTCTGATATTCGCCGTCGCCTCCGTCATGTTTCTGCTCGCCGCGCTGATCAGCTTGCGCATACCGGTTATCCGCTCCCATCACAAAGCGTATTATTTGCATATGATGGGATTGCTGATGCGCAAAACCGGCTCTGGCTGCAGGGGCTGGCCGGCTTTTTCGTGCTCGGGGCGTTTCAGGGCATGATGCTGTTTTTGCCCAATATTATGTTGTTTCAGGCCGTCGGGCGGGAGGACTGGGTCGGCTATTTCGGCATGATGTTTTCGGGGCTGACGGTCGCGACCGGTTATGTCATTTCCCGCAAAGCAAGCAAGGAGCATGTCCGGCGCTATGTGCTGCTGTCCTCGACCGGCATCGCCGCCGGCGCCTTTTGCCTGCTGATCGACACCGCGCTATGGTCGGTGCTGCTGTTCATGATCGTGTACTCGATCATGAATCCGCTTGCCGTCAATACGCTCACTTCCTACTACTATCGCCTGACGGGCAGGCTGCCGCTCAAAGGACAACTGCGCGTCGAAGCGGTCGTAATGAGGGAGCTTTTCCTGAACACCGGCCGGGTGCTGTCCATTGCGGCGCTGCTCGTCGGGGCGCCCGATCTTCAATCCGCCTGGCTGCCGGCTGTGTTGACGGTCGCGGCGCTGCTGCAGTATGCGCTCGTCTTTCTGCTCCGGGACGAGCGCGAGGAGACGGCAGCGGCGGACCGGTAGCGCGGTTGACGGGAATCGAGCGCGCGCTGCTTCCCCGTATTGGCTTTGAATCGTAAAGCAACGTTTCGCGATATTTCGAGAAAAAAACCTCCGGCAAGCCGCCTGATGGCGAGAGCTTCCGGAGGTTTGCCGTTTTATGACTGCGGATTTTCTTCCTTCGGGATGAACTTGAAAATTTCGCCGGATTCCAGCGCATCGATCAGCCGCAGCAGCCAGCGGTAATATTGAAGCGCATCGCCGATTTTGGCGATGTCGCGCCTTACGATCGTGACGAGCTGGTCGTTCCCCTGCTCCAGTCCTTCCTGCTCCAGCTCTTTCATCTCGCAGAGCGATTTGTTCAGCGCATGCATGTTCGTTTCAACCGCCTTGCGCCATTTGATAGAGAAGTAATCGGCAAAGTTCTGGTACCAGTCCGTCGACGCCTCGTACAAATCTTTGCGGGAGCCCTTGCCCCAAACTTTATCGATCATTTTCAAATCCATGAGCGTTCGCATGCCCGTACTGATCGACGTTTTGCTCAATCCCATCGTCTCGCTCATTTCATCGAGCGTCACGGGAGCGCTGTTAAAATACATGTTCCCGTATAGATGGCCGATGGACAGCGTGATTCCGTACAAATCCATATTTTTCCCACCGAGTCGATCACCCGGCGCGCGCCTTTTGTATTTTGGCCATTTGCTCAACGGGTAATCCTTCAAGCTCCTTCATCTTGCTCTCCTCCTGCTGGAACAACCGATTACCTGTCCATTCCGACCGATGCTCAGCGGACAATTTAATGCTTTCTATTAAAATTCATTACAGCTTTCATAACCTTTCTGTATTGTAATCAAACCGGGCAAGAGATGTAAAGGAGGAGACCTGTGTGAAATTTTGCGTAAATCAGAGGATTCGGTACGTAAAGTACGTAAAGTAAAAACTGTACAAAATTATTCGGGGTATACCCGCTTTGACCCATCGGAAGCGCAATGGATACAATGGGAAAAAAACGTAAGGGGGAGGGAATTGTGCCTATACTCGAAGTCCGTCAATTAACGAAAATATTCGGTCCCGACCCGAAAAAGGGGCTGCCGCTGCTGGAGCAAGGATGGTCCAAGGACCGAATTTTGAAGGAAGCCAAACTGACAGTCGGGGTTAACCGGGCGAGCTTCACGATTGAGCAGGGTGAAATTTTCGTCATTATGGGGCTGTCCGGGAGCGGCAAATCGACGCTTGTGCGGATGCTGAACCGGCTGATCGAGCCGACCGGCGGCGAGGTGCTGTTCCGGGGAACGGATGTGACGCGGATGACGCCGGCGGAGCTGCGTAATTTCCGGCGCAAAAACATTGGAATGGTGTTTCAGAAGTTCGCGTTGTTTCCCCACCGGACGGTCGTGCAGAACGTCGAATACGGCCTCGAGGTGCAGGGCGTCGACCGGGCAACGCGGCGCAGCATGGCGCTGGAATCGCTGAAACTCGTCGGGCTCGAAAACTGGGCGGACAGCTATCCCGCGCAACTGAGCGGAGGTATGCAGCAGCGGGTCGGCTTGGCCCGGGGGCTGGCGAACAATCCGGACATCCTGCTGATGGACGAAGCGTTCAGCGCGCTTGACCCGCTGATTCGCAAAGATATGCAGGACGAATTGCTGCAGCTCCAGGAAGGGATGAAGAAGACGATCGTCTTCATTACGCACGATCTGGACGAGGCGCTGCGCATCGGCGACCGGATCGCGCTCATGAAGGACGGAGAGATCGTGCAGATCGGCACGCCGGAAGAAATTTTGATGCAGCCGGCCAATCCTTACGTGGAACGGTTCGTCGAAGATGTGGATCTTTCCAAAGTGCTGACGGCCGCGCATGTTATGCGCAAGCCCGAAACGATTACGATCGAGCGCGGCGCCCGCGTCGCGCTGCGGATGATGCAGGAGAGAGGCGTATCGAGCCTCTACGTCGTCGACAAGAGCCAGCGGCTGCTTGGCGCCATAGCGGCGGAGGATGCGTCGCGGGCCGTGCAGGAAGGCTTGGCTCTCGAAGACATTATGCAGACCGATCTTGCGAAGGTGCCGCCCGATACGCTGCTGAACGACTTGTTCGAGAAGATGGCGGAAGCCAGGCTGCCCGTAGCCGTCACCGACGGAGACGGACGGCTGAAGGGCATCGTCATCAAAGGGTCGGTGCTTGCCGCCTTGGCCGGACAGTCGGCCGCAAAGGTGGGTGAGGCAGGGTGAACATACCGAAAATCCCGCTCGGCACGTGGATCGAATCGCTGGAAAGATGGCTGGAAGCGAATCTGGGGGCCGTATTCGATCTGATCAAGACGGTGATCGGGGAGTCGGTCGGCCTGCTGGAGACGGTGCTGACGTCGGTGCCTTCCTTTGCCATCATCGTCGTCATCGCCGCGCTCAGCTGGCTGGTCGGCCGCTGGAAGCTGGCGCTGTTCGCCTTCGCCGGGCTATGGCTGATCGACAATCTCGGCTATTGGGATCATTCGATGCAGACGCTTGCGCTTGTCATTACGGCCGCGCTGCTGTCGATCGTCTTCGGCGTTCCGCTCGGCATATTGTGCGCGCGCAGTTCCGTCGTCCGCGGCGTCGTCATGCCGGTGCTCGACTTCATGCAGACGATGCCGGCATTCGTCTACTTGCTGCCGGCCGTATCCTTCTTCTCGCTGGGCGTCGTGCCCGGCGTCATCGCGTCGGTCATTTTTGCCATACCGCCGACGATCCGGCTGACAAGCCTCGGCATCCGGCAAGTGCCGGAAGATCTGGTGGAGGCGGCCGACGCTTTCGGCTCGACGAGTACGCAGAAGCTGTTCAAGCTGCAGCTTCCGCTGGCCTTGCCGACTATTATGGCCGGCATCAATCAGACGATCATGCTGTCGCTTTCGATGGTCGTCATCGCCTCGATGATCGGCGCGCAGGGCGTCGGCGCGGACGTTTACCGGGCAGTGACGCAGGCGAAGATCGGCGTCGGCTTCGAGGCGGGAATCGCCATCGTCATTATGGCAATCCTGCTCGACCGGCTCACGCAGAATATCGTCCGCAACAATAAAAAGTCCGGGTAATCGGTCTGTCAACGTATAGGCCGATCCGGACCCTTAATTTCGGGAGGTTATCATGATAATGAAGAAACAGCGGAAATCGGTCGGACGGAAACGGTGGCTGGCGACGTTGGCGCTGGCGGTTTTCGGCGCCGCCGCAATCGCGGGATGCTCGTCATCCGGAGGCGCGCAGAGCAAAACGTTGAAGCTGGCCTATGTCGCCTGGGATTCTGAAATCGCGAGTACGAACGTCGTCAAGGAAGTGCTGGAATCGAAGCTCGGCTATACGGTCGAAATGATGCAGGTCGATGCCGGGCCGATGTGGACGGGTATCGCCGACGGCAGCGCCGACGCCATGGTGGCCGGCTGGCTGCCGACGACGCACCAGTCGTATCTGGAGCAATATGGCGACCGGGTGGACGATCTCGGTCCGAATCTGAACGGAACGAAGACGGGATTGGTCGTGCCGTCCTATATGGATATTTCCTCGATCGAAGATTTGAAGGACCCGGAAGTGGCCAAATCGCTGGGCGGCAAAATTATCGGCATCGAGCCGGGAGCCGGCATTATGATGTCTACCGACAAAGCGCTGGACGAGTACGGGCTGCGGGATCACCTTTCGCTGCTCGAAAGTTCTTCGGCCGCCATGGCGCAAGAGCTGACGAAAGCGTACGAGGAGCAGCGCCCGATCGTCGTAACCGGGTGGACGCCGCACTGGAAATTCGCCAAAATGGATCTAAAATATCTGGAAGACCCGAAGAAAGTGTACGGCGGGGATGAGCAGATCCATACGATCGTGCGCCAGGGGCTGAAGGACGATCATCCGGACGCTTACGAGCTGCTCGACCGGTTCGAATGGACGCCCGATGATATGGCCGAGGTCATGGTAAAAATACAGGAAGGCCAATCGCCGGAAGAAGCGGCCAAGGAATGGGTTGCGGCCAATGAGGATCTGGTCAACCAATGGACCGAAGGCTTGACGGCCGAATAACGGAAATGGCCGGCCGATCGGCTGGCTCTTTCTTGCTGAAAGCCGGGACGTGTCATCGCGGGATGAGCGTCCCGGCTTTTTTGTGCCGGGATACGGGTGACGGATGAAGCCTCCTTCAAAAAATTGTCCGTTTTATGACTAAAAATTGAACGATTTATGAACAAATCCGACAAATTTGTGGTATAGTATAGAAAGAAAGCATTTCCACAAGGAGTGATCGGGATGACGACAAAGACAGCGACAATTCAACGGGCAGGGGAGAGCAACGGGCGAAACGTCTTGCCGCTTGTGCGTTGGATGACCGCGGCCGCTTGGGTGGCGCTGATCGGCGGGTTGCTAATCAGTCTGTTCAACCTGAACAACTTCAGCGATACCAATACGGCATTGATGGTCGGGATCGGTTTTATGGTCGGCAGCGTCCATATTTACGTCATCCGCACCGCCATTCATCTGGTGCATTCGCGTGCGGCGCAATCCGGAGAGGACAACGCCGGCAATTGACATCCGCCTCTCCTTGGCAGCTTATATGAGAAGCGCGAATCCCTTTCGGGCAAGCCCGAAAGGGATTTTGTACTCTGATGCCGGCCGCGGAAAGGGAGAGGCGCGGGCATGTAGGGCCCTGCAAGTGCGCTATCGGCTGCGGGAGAAAGCTTCCCGTCATTCCCTGGCAAAGCGGTTGGCAAGCAGCAGCATGAGAAACGACAGCGCAATCATGGCGCCGACCCAGGCCCAGGCGAGCCGCAAGTCGCCGCCTTCGACTGCGATATAGATCGCGGTCGGGATCGTCTGGGTTTTGCCGGGAATGTTGCCGGCGATCATCAGCGTAGCGCCGAATTCGCCCAATCCCCGCGCAAAACCGAGAATATACCCGGCGGTCAGCGCCCGCGCCGCAAGCGGAGCCGTGATGTAGCGGAACACTTGCCACTCCGATGCCCCAAGCGCTCTTGCCGAGTCCTCCAGCTCTCGATCGACGTTTTCGAAGCCCGCCTTCATCGTCCGGTAAGCGAGCGGGAACGCTACGATGACAGCGGCCGCAACGGCCGATCCCCATGTGAAAATAATCGTCCCGCCGAACAGTTTCTCATAGGCCTCGCCAATCCAGCTCCGTCTGCCCAGCAACACGAGCAATATAAAGCCGACGACGGTCGGAGGCAATACGAGCGGCAGCAGCAGGACCGTTTCGACCAGACTTTTGCCGAAGAAACGCGCCCGCGCCATCCACCTGGCCATTGCCATCGCAACCAGAAAGACGATCACGCTCGCCGCGATCGATATTTTGACCGACAGCCCTACCGGCTCCCAGAATGCGTTCCAATCCATAATCAGTACCTGCCATTTGCGATATTAAAATGCTCCGTCAAGGGAGGGTGAAGCCGAACGGCTTGAAGACGGCTCGTGCTTCTTCGGATTGAAGATAGTGATAGAAGAGCGCGGCTTCTTCGGCATGCGCGGATTCCTTGACGATTCCCACCGGATAAACGATCGGCGCATGGACGCCGGAATCGACTTGATAAGCGATCCTCACCTTCTCCGAAACGAGCGCATCCGTGCGGTATACGAATCCGGCATCGACGTTGCCGGATTCTACATAAGTCAGCGCCTGACGTACGTCCTTGGCAAAGACGAGCTTATGCTGCAGCGCATCCCACAGGTTGAGAGCCGTCAGCGCTTCTTTCGCATATTGGCCGGCCGGGACGGTTTCCGGCTGGCCAATCGCGATTTTGCCGATATCGCCTTCGGCCAGTTCGTCCAGGGCCGCCATGTTGCGGTCGGCATCTGCGGGCACGACGACAACCAGATCGTTTTGCAACAGTACGGTATGGCTGGCGATCAGTCCTTTCCCGACCAGCGCCTCCATTTGCTTCTCGCCGGCGGAGAGGAACAGGTCGGCAGGCGCGCCCTGCTCGATTTGCTTCTGAAGCGTGCCCGAGGAGCCGTAATGAAAGATAATGTCGATGTCCTTGTGCGTCTCTTCGAAGTGTTCCCCGATAACGTCCAGACTGTCCTTCAAACTTGCCGCGGCAGCGACGAGCAGCTCGGTTTTCGGTTTTCCGGCATCGGCCGGCTGCGATCCCGCGGGCGATCGGGCGGTGCATGCGATGCAGGTTAATGCCATGATGAAAACAAGAGGAACAAGAGCGAACCGCCGCTTGTTCGTCCACTCCTGACGTTCGATGTCTCGGCATGTTCGTAGTTTCATCATGTGCTTTGTCTCCTTGCAAAATCAATTCATTTCAATAGCACCAATATTACCAGATCGTCCTTTCGTTTAGAATGATTTTGTTATTTTCCGCAAAAGCGCCTATACAGCGCCTAATAATTGGAACAAACATTCACGCCAGAAAATTTGTTCTTGATAACGCTTCCACACCGTTATATAATGTGTATACGAAACGTATTTCTTGCATGAACAAATGTTCAAAAAGGGGAGGAGTAAACCAGATATGGAGACGAGTCAGGAGAGAACGAGACTGTTGGTGAAAATCAGCACACTATACTACATGGACGGCATGAACCAACAGGAAATTTCCCAACGTCTCGGCATCTCCAGACCGCAAATCAGCCGTATGCTGGCGGCGGCGAAAGCGGAAGGCATCGTGCAGATCAATATCCGGAATCCGTTCTCGGAAGAACAGACGTATGAGCGTGCGATTTCGGAAACGTTCGGCATCAAAGACGTCATCGTCGTGCACGTCCCGGACGCGGATCGCCCGATGATCGATATGCAGGTGGCCCGCGCGGCAGCGGCTTTGCTAGAGAACGTCATTCGGGACCGGGATATCGTCGGCATTATGGCCGGCCGGACGATCGCCTCGGTCGGGCGGGAATTCAACCCGGTCAACAAGAAGGACGTGCAATTCGTTCCGCTGATCGGCGGCTGGGGCTCCGAAGGGGCCGCGTGGCATGCCAATTCCAACACCCGCATCTTTGCGGAGAAGCTGAAATCGCGCTACCTGCTGCTGAATGCGCCTGCGGTTGTCGCTTCCAGCGAGGCCAGAAGCCACTTCCTGAACGAGAAGGAGATATCCGATGTACTGGATACGGCCAGAAAAGCGACGGTTGCGCTTGTCGGGATCGGACAAGTATCGGAGAAATCGGCTATCGTGCAGGCGGGATACTTCAGCCGCGGCGAAATCGGCGAAGCGCGGGCGTCCGGCGCAGTGTCCAATATTTGCACCTCGTTCCTGAACATCGCAGGGGAGAGGGTCACCTATGAAGCGGAATCGAGAATGATCGGCCTCGACATCGACGATATCCGGCGCATTCCGAACGTCGTGGCCATCGCAAGCGGCAGCGACAAGATTGAAGCGATCGGCGCGGCGCTCAGAGCGCGCTGCATGAATGTGCTGGTGACGGATATGGAAACCGCGAAAAGGTGCTGGAGTGGCATCGTTCGCACCCTGTTCCGTAAAGCGGGGCCGGGCTGCGACCGATAATAGAGGGAGATATATAAAGGGAGGTTCACAGAAGATGAAGAAGGCGATTCTGGTTATGGCAGCGCTTTTATTGACGGTGGGACTGGCCGCTTGCGGCTCGTCAAAAGAAGGGAACGGCGAAGGAGGCGGCGCATCGGGCGGCAAGACGATTTCCATTCTGACTCCGTACCTCTCCTCGGTTACGACGAATGAAATGGTCGAATCGCTCAAGAAGCTGTCCGCGGACAAAGGCTGGAAAGCGAATGTGATCGACACGAAAGGAGACGTCGGGCAGTTGGCCAGCCGGATGGAGGATGCGATCTCGTCCAAGACGGACGCCATCGTGATCGTCAGCACGGACCCGAACCAGCTGAAAAGCCAGATTCAGAAAGCGAAAGAGAAGAACATTCCGGTCTTCGGCGCCGATTCCGGCTACATTGACGGCATGACCATGAATGCGACGAGCGACAATAAAGAAATGTCGAAAATGATCAGCAATTATTTGTTCGAGCAGATGGGCGGCAAAGGCAACCTCGTCGTGCTCACTCACCGTCCGCATCCCGGGGTGCTCGCCCGGACGGTGCAGCTGGACGAACTGCTGGCGGCCAACAAAGGAATTGCCAAAGTGACGGAGCAGCAGGTCGAAGTGCCCGGACCGATCGAGAACTCGCGCAAGCAGATGGAAAGCCTGCTGCTGTCCAACAAGGAAGAAGGCGCGATAACGGCGGTATGGGCAGGCTGGGACGAGGCGGCGATCGGCGCGGCGCAGGCGATCGAGGCAGCCGGACGGAAAGATATTATCGTAACGGGCATTGACGGCAACAGTCAGGCGGTGGAGATGATTCGGAAAGGCTCGCCGCTCGTCGCGACGGTCAAACAAAATTTCGTCGGCATGACCGAAATCGTCATCAAACAGATCGATCTCGTATTCCAGGGCAAGCCGGTGGAAGGAACGGAGCTGTATGCGCCCGCCAGCCTGATTACGAAGGAATAAACGGTTGCATAGAAGGAGGGTTCGCCTTGTCGCTTCTGAAAGTCGCCGGCCTGAACAAAAAATTCGGCCAGCATTACGCGTTGTCCCGGATCGATTTTGAAATCGTCCCCGGCGAAATCCACGCGCTGGTAGGAGAGAACGGGGCCGGCAAGTCGACGTTCATCAAAATCGTAACGGGTGTTTACGCTCCGGACGGCGGCGACATCATCTGGCAGGGAAGTCCCGTTGTCATCGCCGATCCGAGCGACGCGAGACGTATCGGCATCAACGTCGTCCATCAGGACCGGCACCTGATTCCGTCCTTTACCGGGTACGAAAATTTGTATCTCGGCTTGCCTTATCCGAAAAGCAAAACCGGTATCGGCGTTCACTGGAAACAGATGCGGCAGCGGGCCGCGCGGCTTATGGAAGAATACGGCGTCAGGCTCGATATGAACAAGACGGCGGACCGCATGTCGCCGCCCGAGAAGACGATGCTGGAAATTTTGCGGGCCATGATGCTGGAGTGCAAGCTGCTCATTCTCGACGAGCCGACCGCGTCGCTGACGGACCAGGAAACGGAACAGCTGTTTGCGCTCATCCGCAAGCTGACGGAACAAGGGACGGCGATTCTGTACGTCTCGCACCGGATGGACGAAATATTCCGGCTGTCGGACCGGATTACCGTCTTCCGCAACGGCGAGCGCGTGGCGACGGTCAACCGGAACGAAACGGATAAAGACCGTCTCATCTCGCTGATGAACAATAGCGAATACAAAAAATCGAACCGGGAAGAAAGAGCCGTTCCGCCCGGCGAGCCTGTTCTGCAAGTGAAGGAATTGTCGACGGAGGACGGCAAGGTCGATCGCGTCAGCCTGCAGGTCCGGCAGGGCGAAATCGTCGGCATATTCGGGCTTGCCGGCGCCGGAAGGACGGAGCTGCTGGAGGCGATATACGGCTTGCGGCGCATATCCGGCGGCGAAATCGTCATTCGCGGACTGCGGAAGAAGGAAGCCGATCCGCGCCAGTCGCTTGACCAAGGGGTCGTCCTCATCCCGGAGGAGCGGAAACGGGACGGGTTGATTATGGGAATGTCGATCCGGGAAAATATGACGCTGCCGGTGCTGCGCAAATTTTCGAGCGGCTGGAAGATCCGGAAGAAGCCGGAGAAGGCCGAGACGAAGCGCTGGATGGAGGACATGAACGTGAAGGCGTCCGGCCCTGAGCAGGCCGTCGGACAGCTTAGCGGCGGCAATCAGCAGAAGGTCGTATTCGCCAAGGCGCTGATGTCCTCGCCGGTATTGTTCTTGTGCGACGAGCCGACGCAGGCCGTCGACATTATGACCCGCGACGAAATTCACCGGCTGTTGAAGCATCAGGCGGACCAAGGCTGCGCCGTGCTCTTCGTCTCGTCGGATTTGCAGGAAGTGCTCGATATCAGCGACCGGCTCTACGTGCTGCACGAAGGCCGGATCGCAGCCGAACTGGCCAACCGGTCCGTCACGCCGGAGCAGGTGCTGGCGTATTGTTTCAGTCAGGGAAAGGAACGTGGACACCAACATGGTTGAAGCTCGAAAAATATATCTTATATCCGGCTAATCCGCTCTTACGGCACGTTGATCGCCGGCGTGCTGATCGTTCTGGCTTTTTCGATTTTAAGCCCGGACTCGTTCGCTACCATTGATAATGCCATCAATATCAGCCGTCAAATCTCGTTTCTCGTCATTATCGCCTTGGGGGCCACTTTGGTGATGGCGGTCGGGGAATTCGACCTGTCTGTCGGCGCCATGGCCAGCCTCGGCGGCGTCTTCGCCGCCAAGCTCGCCGTTGCCGGATATCCGCTGGCTGTTGTGATTCTGCTGCCGATGCTCGTTGCGCTGGCGATCGGTTATGCGAACGGATGGATCGTGACGAGGTTTCGCGTCCTTTCTTTCATTACGACGCTGGCGATGGGGACGATTATCGGCGGAATCAACTTCCGGATTACCGGAGGGGCGACCGTGTTCGAAAATATTCCGGATTCGTTCCGATACCTCGGCCAGACCGAATGGGGCAACGTGCCGCTGCTCTCGATCATTATGCTGCTCATGACGGTTTTGTTCTGGTACATCATGTCGCATACCGCTTTCGGAAGGAAGCTGTATGCGATCGGGGGCAATGAATCGGCGTCCCGCGTCGCGGGCGTTCGCGTCGCTCTCAATAAGAACGCGGCCTTCGCCTTATGCAGCATGCTGGCGACATTGACGGGCATTCTGATGGCGTCCCGTCTCGGATCGGCCCATCCGAACGGCGGCGACGGGCTGTTCCTGTCCGCTTACGCCGCGGCTTTCCTCGGCATGACGTCCTTCAAGGAAGGCGTGCCGAACGTATGGGGGACGTTCGTCGGCGCAGCCATTATCGGCATTCTGGCGAACGGCATGACGATTCTCAATGTGCCGACGTTCATGCAGGATGTCATTACCGGCTGCATCGTCATCGCCGCCGTTCTGATTCAGAAGCTGGGTCGGGATCGCGCATGACGGCGGCATTGTTGAGCCGGAACAACAAGGAAGCGTGGGAGGCTGCGAAGAGCCGGGGAGAAGCGCTCTTGATCGGCTATCTCGTGGCCGGAGATCCTACGCCGGCGGAATCGCTGGCGATCGTCGACGAGAGCGTGGAGGCCGGCATCGATATCGTCGAGATGGGGATTCCGAGCCGTTCGCCGAAGCTGGACGGCGCCGTAATCAAGCGCGGGCACGAGCGGGCGCTGGCCGGCGGCATCGGGACGGAAGATAGCTTCATGGCTTACTGGACCGCCGCCCGCCGCCGGCTGTCGGTTCCGATCTGGGCGATGGGCTATAAGCGCGATGTGCTGGACACGAATCTGTACCGGAAGCTGGCCGAAGGCGGTATGGTGGACGCGCTTGTGCTTCCCGACTGTACGCCGGAAGAGCTGATATCGCTCCAGGACCGGATCGGACCGTATGGCGTCGATGTCGTCCGCTTTGTCAACAGCGAGATGGACGAGGCGGCCATTCGGCAAGTATGCCGCGGCGCCACCGTCATCTATGCGCAATCGTATGCCGGCACGACGGGCGATCCGCTCGCGCATGTGGAAGACTTGTCCGTCCTGTGCGAGCGGATAAGGCAGCATCTGCCGGACGGGCTGCTGGTGGCGGGCTTCGGCCTGCGCTCGCCGCAGCGTGTCGGCCAGGCGGTGCGCAGCGGGTTCGACGGGGCGGTCGTCGGCTCGGCTTTGGTCGCCCGCTGCGAGAACGGCGAGAAGGATTACCTGTACCGGCTGGTGGCCGAAATGAAGATGGAGACTTTGCGCTCCTCAAGCGAGGGGATAACGTAAATGAAATATATTGCAGCGTTCGATATCGGAACGACGAATGTGAAAGGTGTGCTGGCGGACGAGCGCGCGACGATTTTTTCGAGAAAACGTCCCGGTCGTTCCCGATTATGCCGACGGGTTCGTCGAACAAAATCCCGAAGTGTGGTACGAGGCGGTCGTCCGGATCGCGCGGGAATGGTTTCGGTCGGGCATCAAGCCGCAGCATATCGCGCTGCTGTCCTTCAGCGGGCAGATGCAGGATTGCATTCCGGTCGACAGCGGCGGAAAGCCCGTTCGTCCGGCTATCCTCTATTCCGACGGACGCGGCGCCCGGCAGGCGGAGCGGCTGCGGCAGGAGCTTGGGGACGAGACGATTATCCGTTATACCGAGAACCATATGGACGGGACGCTCACGTTTCCGAAGCTGATCTGGCTGCTGGAGCATGAGCGGGAGCGCTATGACGAAACGCGCGCCTTCCTGATCAGCTCCAAGGATTACGTCATCGCCCGGCTGACCGGGGCGTTCGTCACCGATCCGACGTCGGCGGCGACGACGGGCTGCATGAATATCCGGACGCGGACGTGGATGGGAGAGTGGCTGGAGCGGTACGGGCTTGATCCGGCGAAAATGCCGGCCATTATCGGTTCCGGCGAGCCGGCCGGCACCGTGCATGCGGAAGCGGCGGCCTCTTCCGGTTTTGCGGCCGGAACTCCGGTGCTGTGCGGCATCGGCGACGCCGGCTCGGCTACGCTCGGGGCGGGCGTCTACCGGGAAGGCGAAATCTACGCCTACATCGGCACGACCGGCTGGGTAGCGGCCGCGTCGGACGGCTTCATGGACGTGCGGAGCGGCGCGTTCAATCTGGCTTACGTGGAACCGGGCAGGCAAATCGCCATCGCGCCGCTGACGAACGCCGGCAGCGCCCACAAATGGGCGGCCGAAGTATTCGGCTCCGGGAAACCGTGGAGCGCCTCGGTCGCGTTCAAAGAGTTCGAGCAGGCGGTGGAGAAGGCGGAGCGGGGAACGAGCGGCGTCCTGTTCCTGCCGTATTTGAACGGGGAGCGCTGCCCGGTTCAGGATTTGAACGCAACCGGCTGCTTCATCGGCCTGACCGAAGCGACGACGAGGGAGCAGATGGGCACAGCCGTTCTGGAAGGTGTGGCGATGGCGGTGCGCCAGGTGCTGGAGCTGATCGCCAAGCCGGAGCCGGAGCGCGGACTGCGGGTGACGCTTATCGGCGGCGGCGCCAAGAGCAAAGCGTGGTGCCGGATCATCGCGGATGTGCTGCAGTGCGAGCTGGTCGTGCCGGAGGACTCCCAGTTCCTCCCTTCCATCGGCGCGGCTATGCTCGGCTTTTCCCGGCTCGGATGGGGCGGCGATTACGCCTCCCTGTGCGAGAAGGTGAAGGCCGGCCGCAAATTTGAACGTTTCGTGCCAAACCCGGAGCTGGCGGCGTTTTACAATCGGCAATACGAGAAATTCAAACGGCTTTATCCGGCGTTGGCGCCGGTGTTTGCGATGGCCTGATCCGTCCGTTCGAAACGGAGCGGACGGGCCGGGCCGGTTCCGCACAGCCGAATTACGGGGAAAGTCTCCGAAACCGCTCATGAAGCGGTTTCAGAGACTTTTTTTCATTTCCAAATGCCGACATTCGTCATTTTCGTGAACAAAGTATGGCGGAAAAAAGACGATACTTTGTCGTATTTGTTAAGCCGCATCCCAAGCCGCGCGCATTTTGCTATTGTAGAATTAGAAAAAATCATCGCGGTTATCGATTTTGCAATCGGTATGACGGGGAGAGGGTTTGGCATGCAAAAACGAAACAAATGGCGACGTCTTTCGGCATGGCTGCTGCTCGGCGCCATGGCGGCGCTGCTAAGCGGCTGCGGCGAGCTGATGGTGATGGATCCGAAAGGGCCGATCGGCTCGGACCAGAGAGACTTGATCATCATTTCGGCGGTGCTGTGCGGCATTATTCTGGTGCCGGTACTTGCGCTTACCGCCTGGATCGTCTGGCGGTACAGGGACCGTCCGGGAAACAAAGCCGATTACCGGCCCAATTGGGCGCATAACAATTTGATGGAGACCATCTGGTGGGGCATCCCGATTGTGATCATTATTATCTTGGGCACGGTTACCGTTCGTTATACTTACGCGCTTGAGCCCAGCAAGCCGATCGAATCGGAACGGGAGACGATCACGATTCAGGCGACATCGCTCGACTGGAAATGGCTGTTCACGTATCCGGAACAAGGCATTGCGACGGTGAATACGCTCAAAATTCCGGCCGGCGTTCCGGTCAAATTCGAGCTGACGTCCGATGCGCCGATGAACTCGTTCTGGATTCCGCAGCTCGGCGGCCAAATGTACTCGATGTCCGGCATGGCGATGACGCTTCATCTGAAGGCGAGCGAAACCGGCGTCTTTCACGGTTCGGGCGCGAACTTCAGCGGCGAGCACTTCGCGGACATGAAGTTCGACGTGCATGCGGTAACCGAGGAAGAGTTCAACGAATGGGTGAGCGACGTTAAGAACAGCGCGCCCGCCCTGACGCTGGAAGGCTACGAAGAGCTGGCGAAGCCCGGCAAATCGGAGAAGCTGCTGTTCTCCTCTTTCCCTGAAGGGCTGTTCTACGATATCGTAACGAAGTATGTGGTGAAAGGCGAAGGCGGTCATGGCGGTCATGGCGGTCATGGCGGACACGGGACGCCGGATGAAGCAAATGACGGAAGCGATGCCGGTTCGGGCGCGGCGGATACGCCGGCCGCATCGCCCGCGGCAGATGCCGACGCCAGTCATGAACATCATGCGGGACATTAAAAGATAGAAAGGAAGCCCGATTATGCTGGAAAAGATCAAACAATTCGCATCCGAGTTTTTTGTCACCGGCGATCCGCTCATTCTCGGCGCTCAGGTCAGCATAGCGCTGGCGATTATCGCCATCGTGGCCGTCCTGACTTATTTCCGCAAATGGGGCTGGCTTTGGCGCGAATGGCTGACGACCGTCGACCATAAGCGGATCGGCATTATGTACATTATTTGCTCCATTCTGATGTTGTTCCGGGGCGGGGTCGACGCGCTGCTGATGCGGATGCAGCTGGCGATGCCGAATATGGAATTTTGAATGCGGAACATTATAACCAAATCTTTACGACACACGGCGTCATCATGATTCTGTTCATGGCGATGCCGCTCATGTTCGGATTGTTCAACGTTGTCGTGCCGCTGCAGATCGGTGCGCGCGACGTCGCGTATCCGTTCCTGAACGCGCTCAGCTTCTGGCTGTTCTTCTGGGGCGCGATGCTGTTCAACGTATCGTTCGTCATCGGCGGTTCGCCGGACGCGGGCTGGCTCGCTTATCCGCCGCTGTCGGAATTGTCGCATAGTCCCGGCGTCGGCCAGAACTTCTATATCTGGGGCATTCAGATATCCGGTATCGGCAGCCTGGCGACCGGCATCAACTTTATCGTGACGATTCTGAAGATGCGCGCGCCGGGCATGAAGCTGATGAACATGCCGCTGTTCACCTGGTCGGTATTCGCAAGCTGTACGATCATCATTTTTGCTTTCCCGATTTTGACGGTGACGCTGGCGCTGCTGTTCATCGACCGTTTCGCGGGCGCCCACTTCTTCACGCTGGACGCCGGGGGCAACCCGATGATGTATATCAACCTGATCTGGATGTGGGGCCACCCGGAAGTCTACATCGTCGTATTGCCGGCATTCGGTATTTTCTCGGAAATTGTTTCCACGTTCGCGCGCAAAAAGCTGTTCGGTTACAATTCGATGGTGTTCGCGATGATGACCATCAGCCTGCTGTCGTTCTTCACCTGGGTTCACCACTTCTTTACGATGGGCTCGGGAGCGGACGTCAACGCCTTCTTCGCCGTAACGACGATGGCGATCGCCATCCCGACGGGCGTGAAGGTATTCAACTGGCTGTTCACCATGTACAAGGGACGAATCCGGTTTACAACGCCGATGATGTGGACGATCGCATTCATTCCGTGCTTCGTCGTCGGCGGCATGACCGGCGTCATGCTGTCGGTGGCGCCGGCGGACTTCCAGTTCCACAACAGCTACTTCCTGATCGCGCACTTCCACCAGGTGCTGATCGGCGGCGTGGTATTCGGCTTCTTCGCCGGGCTGTACTACTGGTGGCCGAAAATGTTCGGCTTTACGCTGAACGAGCGGCTCGGCAAGTGGGCGTTCTGGTTCTGGAACATCGGCTTCTACGTCTGCTTCATGCCGCAATATGTGCTCGGCCTGGACGGCATGACCCGGCGGTTGTACACGTACGACTTCGACATGGGCTGGGGACCGCTGAACCTGGTTTCGACGATCGGCGGCTTCCTGATGGGCATCGGCTTCATCTTCCAGGTGTGGCAGATCGCCTACAGCATCAAGCATCACAAGCGCGACGAGACGGGCGACGCATGGGAAACCGGCCGCACGCTGGAGTGGTCGATTCCGTCGCCTGCGCCGATGTACAACTTTGCGACGCTGCCGCAGGTCATCGATACGGACGACTGGTGGGTCAAGAAGGAGAAGATGAAGAACGGGGAGGCGCTGCCGCCGGCACCGCCGCTTGAACCGATTCATATGCCGAAAAATTCGGCCATCCCGTTCATCAAGTCGACGCTGTGGTTTTCGCCGGCTTCGGCTTCGTATGGGACTGGATGTGGATGGCGATTCCTTCGCTGATCGGCATCGCCATTTGCATGCTCGTCCACTCGTTCAATTATGACAACGATTATTATATTCCGGTCGACGAAATCAAACGGACGGAAGCGTCACTGAAAGGAGCGGCGAACTAATGGCACAATCGACGGTTACCGGCGAACACGGCCATCATGACCATCACGATCAAGAGTCGCTCAAGACGTTCGGCTTCTGGATTTTCCTCATCACCGACGTCATTCTGTTCGGGACGCTGTTTGCGACTTACATCGTGCTGCGAAACAATACAAGCGGCGGACCGACTGCGGATGAGCTGTTCCAGCTGCCGATCATTATCGCAGAAACGTTCATCCTGCTCACGAGCAGCTTTACGAGCGGTTTGGCCGTGCTGGCGATGCACAAAGGGCTGAAGAAGGCGCTGATCGGCTGGCTGGCCGTGACCTGGCTGCTCGGCGCAACCTTTATCGGCATGGAAGTTTATGAATTCGCACATCTTGTCCATGAAGGCGCGACGATCTCGACGAGCGCGTTCCTCTCTTCGTTCTTCACGCTTGTCGGAACGCACGGCTTGCACGTATCGCTCGGTCTCGTCTGGATGATCGCCCTGATGATCCAGCTGGGACAGCGGGGCATTACGGCGGTAACGAAGCGCAAGGTCGAAAATCTCAGCTTGTACTGGCACTTCCTCGACGTCGTCTGGATTTTCGTCTTTACCGTCGTCTACTTGATGGGGGTGATGTAACATGGCGCAAACGAACGCACGCCCGCAAGGCGTCCCTCATAACGGCACGAACGGCGGACATGGCGAACATGGCGGCCACGGGGGGCACGGTTCGCTCAAGTCATACGTTACCGGCTTCGTTCTGTCGATCATATTGACGATCATTCCGCTTGTCGTCGTCATGAACGATATGCTGGGCAGGACGGCGACGCTCGTCGTCATTCTGGCGGCGGCGGTGCTGCAGTTTGTCGTTCAGCTTTTCTTCTTCATGCATCTGAAGGAAGGCGAGAACGCCAAATGGAACATTATGACGCTTATTTTTGGACTGATCATTCTGCTTACGATCGTCGCCGGCTCAATCTGGATTATGACCTACAACCAGGTCGCGCATTGAGCCTTCTGCAGCAGGAGACCTCTGTTCCGGCTTAGGCCGGAAGGAGGTCTTTGTGCTCATATTGGCCTTTCCGGAAGGAATTGCAGCCTAAAATGTGGAAATCTACACTAGGGTGTACGCAATCGTTCAGGAGGCCGCATATGGATATTATTACGCCGCAACTTCTCTATCACGGTACTGTCGCCGCCCATATCGAATCCTTTCTTGGGAAGCTGCTCGATTCGCGTTACTGGCGTCCGGGGCGGGATTTCGGAGAAGGATTTTATACGACCGTATCCGCCGCTCAGGCTCGCGATTGGGCGCATCGGGTGGCGAAGCAATCGCTGGTGGCGACCTCGCCGTGTGTGCTCGTCATCGAGCTGTTGGCTATTCCGCCCGGCATCGAACCGCTCATTTTTTGTCGGATTCTCCCGGATGGGCATCGTTTATTTTTGAGCATCGTAAGGTTAATAAGAAAGGAAGCGACCCATGCCTCCGGCATCCGGACCTGGTGATCGGACCGATGGCCGACAATGACACTGGCAAAATTATGTGGGAAGCGTTACAATTGAACAAAGACGCCGACTGGTTTTACGACCGGATCAGGAGGACGCGCAATGGACGGAAGCTCGATGCGCTTCGCCTCGGCAATCAGGTGGTGTTTCCTTCGGAGCAGTGGGAGGAACATCTTCGTCTGATCGGGTATCATGTCTATACGGGAGAGAGGTGGATTTATCATGACAATAAGGCCCAGAGTACGGTTGAATCAATATGAACGCGGGATCGCGGAAGCATTGACATCGCTGTACGGCTACGAACCGCAGGAAGCCCGCAGCCTCGTCATTCGTTACATCGAGGTGATTCGCCGTCTGGACGGCTACGATAATTGCGAGGACCATGCGCAGCGTCTCCACCTTGCCCGCAAGACGGACGTATCTCCCGAGGAATGGCTGACCCGCATACAGGACGCGGAACGCGGCGCCTTGCGGGATACGGGGATCGAGTTTGAAGAAAATCGATACGCGCAGTAACCATTGCCGCCCGGGCGCCGTGCCCGGGCCGGTTTTTGTTGCGCGGCGGGCCGGCGGCGAGTTTCGCCCAACAAGTATAGTCAAGTCAGATTCAAACCTGCTT
>NZ_BOVJ01000048.1 GCF_018403665.1 Paenibacillus cisolokensis | reverse complement strand
CTGTATTTTGGCAGGATTTTTCGCCATAGTCATCTATTCGGGCCAAAATTCCTGTACTTTTGCAGCTTTTTCGCCAAAGCAATCTGCCGGGAGAACCATCAACTATCAACGGGCATTTTGTGAGCCAATGCAGGTTATCCCGCACCAACTCCAAAATGCCCGCAAATGGTAAATCCGCAATCCCTGATGTTGATTCCGTAATGCCTACAAATCCGTATGCCAAACGTTAGTCCCGCAAACCTTACACGTTGACTCCTTATGCCAACGTTGATTCCGCAAACCCTAAACGTTAAATCAAAGTATGCCCAAACGGCGTTTCCTAAAACCCTAAACGTTGAACCCTTAATCCCTAGCGAGACATGGCATTAGACCATCAATACAACGTCAAATATTGATCGCGTTCCCACTGATGCACTTGCGTGCGGTACATATCCCATTCGATTTCTTTCAGCTCGTAGAAATGGGCCAGAGCGTGGTCGCCGAGAGCGTCGCAAATGACTTCATCGCGCAGCAATTCGGAGAGCGCTTCTTTCAAATCGGCCGGCAGACTCGGGATCCCTTCTTCGATCCGCTCTTCTTCGGTCATGACATAAATGTTGCGGTCGGTCGGCGCAGGCAGCGGCAGCTTGTTGCGGATGCCGTCAAGCCCGGCTTTCAGCATGACAGCGAGCGCCAGATACGGGTTGGCCGCCGGGTCGGGATTGCGCACCTCCACACGGGTGCTGAGCCCGCGGGATGCCGGAATCCGGATCATCGGGCTCCGGTTGCTTGCGGACCAAGCTACATAGCAGGGCGCTTCGTAGCCCGGAACGAGACGCTTGTAGGAGTTGACCGTCGGATTCGTAATGGCGGCGATCGCACGGGCATGCTTCAAGATGCCCGCCATATAATGACGCGCCGTATCGCTGAGACCGAGCTTATCGTCCTTGTCGTAGAACGCGTTCGTGCCGCCGACAAACAGCGACTGATGACAGTGCATGCCGGAACCGTTCACGCCGTAAAGCGGCTTCGGCATAAACGTCGCATGCAGGCCGTGCTGACGCGCGATCGTTTTGACAACCAGCTTGAACGTTTGGATCTGGTCTGCCGCTTTCACCGCATCGGCGTATTTAAAGTCGATTTCGTGCTGACCGGGAGCCACTTCATGGTGGGACGCTTCGATTTCGAAGCCCATCTCTTCCAGCGTCAGTACAATTTCGCGGCGGCAGTTCTCGCCGAGATCGGTGGGCGCAAGGTCAAAATATCCGCCCTGATCGTTCAGTTCGGTCGTCGGATCGCCTTTCTCATCGGTTTTGAACAGGAAAAACTCCGGCTCCGGTCCGACGTTCATCGCCGTAAAGCCGAGTTCTTCCGCTTCCCGCAGCACGCGCTTCAGAATGCCGCGCGGATCGCCGGCGAATGGGGTGCCGTCAGGCATATAAACGTCGCAAATCAGCCGAGCGACGCGGTCTTCCGTCACCCACGGAAATACGACCCATGTATCGAGGTCGGGATACAGATACATATCCGACTCTTCGATCCGGACATATCCTTCGATCGACGAGCCGTCGAACATCATTTTGTTGTCGAGCGCTTTTTCCAACTGGCTGAACGGGATTTCCACATTTTTAATCGTGCCCAGCAGGTCGGTAAATTGCAAACGAATAAATCGGACGTTCTGCTCCTTGGCAATGCGCATGATGTCCTCTTTCGTGTAACTCAAAGTATCATCTCCTTATGACTGGATTACCGCATCTCTTACCGCTTATAGAAGTGGGACAACTGGCCTTGGATCATGGACGCTTTGCCAGGTCGTTTCTCGAGCAGCTCCCGCTTCAACAACCGATGCAACTGCGGCTCGGACAGCTCGCGACGTTTGACTTCGGATTGCTCGCTCAGGACGGTCGCTTCTTCCGACTCTTTGGATACCGGATTCATGACCTGCTTGATCCCGGCAATGTTGACGCCCTTCTCGATCAACGCCTTGATCTCCAGCAGCCGCTCCACATCGTTAAAGGAAAACAGCCGCTGATTGCCGGCGGTTCGCGCCGGAACGATCAGCTCGTGCTGCTCGTAATAACGAATTTGCCGGGCTGTCAGATCCGTCAGTTTCATGACGATGCCAATCGGGAAAAGCGCCATATTTCTGCGTATTTCGTCACCCATGTCGCATCAACCTTCCACCTCGCGGAGTTATTAATCCCATTGTAACCCTTTGCACAAAATGTGTCAAGGTGTGTTAGGTTTAATCACAATTAATTCACGATTTACCATGTTGGACAATGCGGTCAGAACGCCGAATTTGACGTGAGCGTAAGTCAGACCGCCCTGCATATAGGCGATATACGGCTCGCGAATCGGCGCGTCGGCCGACAGCTCCAGACTGCCGCCCTGAATGAACGTCCCTGCCGCCATAATGACCGGGTGCTCGTAGCCCGGCATATCCCAAGGCTCGGGAACGACATGGGCGTCTACCGCCGCCGCCTGCTGAATGCCCTGCACGAAAGCGATAAGCAGTTCGGGACTGCCGAAACGGACCGCTTGAATCAAGTCGGTGCGCGGCGACTGCCAATCCGGCCTCGTATCGAAGCCGAGCATGGAAAACAGCGCAGCAGCGAACACGCTTCCCTTCACCGCTTGTCCGACCAGATGGGGCGCCAAGTAGAGCCCTTGATACATCGACCGCAGCGTCCCCAGCGTTGCGCCGACCTCGCCGCCGATGCCGGGAGCCGTCAGGCGATATGCCGCCGCTTCCACCGCCGCCGCGGTGCCCGCGACATAGCCTCCTGTCGGGGCAAGGCCGCCGCCGGGGTTTTTAATGAGCGAACCGGCAATCAGATCGGCGCCGACCTCGGTCGGCTCGCGCTCTTCGGTAAACTCGCCGTAGCAGTTGTCGACGAAGACGAGCGCCTCCGGCTTCAACGCCTTCACCCGGCGGACCATCTCTCCGATTTCCGCCACGGTGAACGAATTCCGCCAGGCGTATCCGCGCGACCGCTGAATGCCGATCACTTTCGTTCGCTCCCCGATTGCCGCCGCGACGCCGTCCCAGTCGACTCCGCCGTCCGGCGTCAACGCCACTTCGCGGTAACGGACGCCCCAGTCCTGCAAGGAGCCTGTCCCGTCGCCGGGCTTGCCGATCACCTGATGAAGCGTATCGTATGGCGAGCCGGTAATATAGAGCAGCTCGTCGCCCGGCCGCAGCAAGCCGAACAGCGCACAGCCGATCGTATGCGTCCCGGACACAAAATGCGGCCGCACAAGAGCGGCCTCTGCGCCGAACACATCAGCGTAAACGAGATCGAGCACCTCTCTGCCCGAATCGTTATAGCCGTATCCCGTCGAACCGTTAAAATGAAAATCGCTTACACGATGACGGCGGAAAGCGCGGATCACTTTCCACTGGTTTCTCTCGGCGATCCGGTCGATTTCCCGGAACCTCCGTTCGGCCATCCGCTCCGCGTCATCGGCAAGCTTCATCAGACTTTCCCATACATGATCGTTCATTCGTTCCTTATCGCTCAATCCGAAATATCTCCCTTGCTCATTTCATTCCTTAATTCATGGGCGCTGCTCCAAATATTCATGAAGCGGTCCGCCCAAAACTTCGAAATCCTGCTTGTTCAGCTCCACTCTCAGCAGCAGCCTGTCCCCTGCCGTCTCTCTGTCGACCACTTCGCCTATCCGGTACGCGAGCGCGATCAAATCGCCGCGTTCCGCCGGCAGCGCAAACGTGCGGGTGTCTCCGGCCAGCTTGTCCTGAATCTTCTGGCGCAGCCGCGCGAGATCTTCTGCGTCGTAGGCGCTGATCAGCATCGTATCGCTGTCCGATGGCAGCAGCCCGAACGAAGCCGCCCCCGCCCCGCCGCATAAATCTTTTTTGTTGAAAATCGTTAGCTGCGGCTTGTCCGCGGCGCCCAGTTCGGACAAAATCGAGCCGACGACGCGCATCTGCTCTTCCCGCATCGGCGAGGAACAGTCGATGACATGCAGCAACAGATCGGCTTCGTTCACTTCTTCGAGCGTAGCCCGAAACGCAGCCACGAGATCGTGGGGCAAATTTTGAATAAAGCCGACCGTATCGGTCAGCAGCACTTCCTTGCCGCTCGGCAACGTCAACATTCTCGACGTCGGATCGAGCGTGGCAAACAGCCGGTTCTCGACGAGCACATCGGCGCTGGTCAGCTCGCGCAAGAGCGTGGACTTGCCGGCGTTCGTATAGCCGACCAGCGCGACCTGAACGACGCCGTTTTGCGGCGCCGTTCGCGGTGCAGCTTGCGATGGCGCACCACATCCGACAGCTGCCGCTTCAGGTCGGCGATTCGTTCCCGAATGTGCCGCCGATCCGTCTCCAGCTTCGTCTCTCCCGGGCCCCGCGTGCCGATGCCGCCGCCCAGCCGTGACAGATTGCGGCCCTGACCGGACAACCGCGGCAGCAGGTAGCTCAGCTGCGCCAGCTCGACCTGAATGATGCCTTCCCGCGTCTTGGCCCGCTGGGCGAAAATATCCAGAATAAGCTGCGTCCGGTCGATGATTTTGGCGTCGAGCGCCTCCTCCAGATTGCGCACCTGGGCGCCCGACAGCTCCTGGTCGAAAATGAACGTATTCGCGCCGAGCTCATCGCCAATCGCCTTCAATTCCTCCACTTTGCCTTTGCCGACGAACCACTTCGAATCGGGCGCATCCCGATGCTGCGTCACGGTCGCCGCCACATCGACGCCGGCCGTTTCCGCCAGGTTCACGAGCTCCTGCAAGGAATGCTCCGGATCGGCGGAGCCGCGGCGAATTTCGGGAGTGATAAGCGAGACCAAGACGGCGCGGTCTTGCACAAGCGTATTCGTTTCGTAAGTCGTTTGTCGCATAGACGGCTCCTTTACATCCAGGTTTCGTTACGTTTTGGCATCCCATTTCAAATCTTCCGGACGCAGCGACATCAGCTCCTGCCGGCCCGGCACCCCGCTCGAATATTGTCCGAGCAGCCGGACGGCCTGATGCCGGATCGATTTCTCGATGATATTGCGGACGTAGCGCGCATTGCTGAACGCGTACAGCGACGCGCTCTTCTCCTGCATCAAATGCTGGCGCAATTTAAAAACCGCCTGCGGAAGCATATAATAGTCCCGCTCTTTCGCCATCTGCTCCGCGATCTGGATCAACTGGTCGATCGTATAATCGGGAAAATCGATCTGGATCGGGAATCGGGACGGCAGTCCGGGATTGGTGAGCAAAAAGCGCTCGATCTCGGCCGGATACCCGGCCAAAATGAGAATGAATTGATTGCGCTGGTCCTCCATCGCCTTTACCAGCGTATCGATCGCTTCCTTGCCGAAATCTTTCTCCCCGCCTCTGGCAAGGCTGTAGGCTTCGTCCACGAACAGCACGCCGCCAAGCGCCTTCTTCACGAGGTCGCGCGTCTTCTGGGCCGTATGACCGATATATTCGCCGACAAGGTCTGCCCGCTCCACCTCGATCAGATGGCCTTTGCTCAATACGCCCATCTTCTGAAACAGCTTGGCGACGATGCGCGCGATCGTCGTCTTCCCCGTCCCCGGATTCCCTTTGAAAATCATATGATAGACATGCGATCCTCCGGCAAGACCCGCTTCGGCCCGCATTCGGCTGACATGGAGAAGCGCGTAAATTTCATAGATAAGCGACTTGACGTTCTCCATGCCGACCATCGTTTCCAATTCCTTCTGAATTTCGGCATAGTGATCGCCTCCCGGCAGCGGTTTGACCGCCGGCAGCGGCTCGCTCTCCGCAGCCTGCGCCGCCGCGACAGCCGCGGCAGCCTCATGGCTGCGTAGAACCACGTTGATCTGGCGGGACGGTCTGGCGTTGCCGTTCTTCGTTCCCGAGATGACAGGTCCGTTCATCCGTTGTATCACCCATCCTTCGCGCGTCGCTGCTGGCGCCTCTCGCGAAGCCGGGACAGTCCCGGCTCGTAAACGCCGCAATAACAGTGTATTCTAGCGGCGTCTTTCATATTAGAAGTTTTGAAATGCGGGAACGGGAGAACCGAGCCCCCAGCTCATCAGCAGCTTGTCCACATGCCATTTCGTCAAAGCGAGCACTTCCCTCGATTCGTACCGGGCGGCGGACAGAACTCTGGATTTCACCGCGGCGACCGTCGTATTCGTATATCCCAAATAATCGGCAATATCGCCGGATCGCTTCGCATGAAACGTATGCGTAATAATCAGTGCGCTTTTCCAGCCTTGCTTATCCATTATTTTCTTGCTGTACAACAAGTTTTCGTAAGTGTTCGTCGCGTCGTTTTCCAGCCTGATATGTTCCCCGGGAATTTGCTGTTTCACCAAATAATTGCGCATGCCTTCGGCTTCCGTCAACGCAGCGCCTTCGTAGTCATAGCCGCCGGATACGATGATCCGGGATATGTATCCCGACTTGTACAAATCGACGGCGTGATCGAGCCTTTCGCGCAGCGCCGGGCTCGGCTCGCCGTCCCACAGCGCCGCGCCCAGCACGATGCCGACGTCAGCGGTCGGCATCGGCTTAGGCGGCTTGTATTCGTGGATCGCCCAAAATTGATAGCCGATCCAGAACGCGGCGATCGCCACCGCCCAGGCGGACAGGCGCAGCGTGACGTAAAGCGGTCTTCTTTTTTGCCCCGCCGCTTCATGATTCGCTCAGTTCCCCCGTCCGTTCGCCGAGCAGCTTGCGATGCTTCAGGCTGAGCGCGAAATACCGGAACCGCCCGTTGCGGATCGCCGACAGCAAACGGCCGGCCGTCTTGCGCGCGAGTGCCGCATCTTTCCCGCTTACTTCGCCTTGCCGAACGGCGTCTTCCAGTTCGTCCTCGTCCATCAGGTACACTTCGCCTGACGGCAGCACGACGACATCCAAATACAAATCGTCGAACCAGGGAACCTGCTGATCGGTTAGCCCTTGCGTCTTGCAAACATCGATATACCATTGTACGACGCGTCCCTTATCGTCAAACATCGTCGTCACGACAAAGTGTTCTCCCCGCGGAAAATGCTGCATCCACAAATACCCTTTGTCCGCCAGACAGAGGCGCCTGCCGTTGTACTCTTTCCAGAGCGGCTCGCGCAGTTCGTGGATGCGGTAAAACGTCACGAGTCCTTTGAACTCTTCGCCGTCGATGGCCAGGCACGTATAACTTTTGCGCAAGATACGCCGCCAGTTGGCCCGATCTGAAAATTTACGTTTCATACGGCACGTACCTCTCCATTTAGGATGCGAAAAAGTCCGCCACAAATCGGTGACAGTTCTTCTCGAAAACAACATTTATTCATGTGAAAAGCTTACCACATCTTCACGCCCATCTCCAGCGACCGAAAAAATAAACCGGGCCTGCGAAAGCTCCGGATAAAACGGGAAAGGAGCGCGTTGCCGCGCCCCTCTCGTCACTCCTCGATGATCGTGACTTTCTCGATCTTCGCTTCTTCCAGCGGCTCGGTCTGCGCCTGATAGACGTCGCTCCAGCCGACAGGCGTCCGCGCCAGCTCCAGCACCGTCTCCATGCCGCTTTCGACTTTGCCGAAAATCGTATAGTTCGGCATCTGGTTCAAGTTTTCCATATCCGGCCCGGTTCCGATGAAAAACTGGCTGCCGCCCGTGTTCGGCTTGCCGGTGTTCGCCATGGCGACGATACCGGGCTCATAACGAAAACCGGTGTCCAGCTCGTCGGGAATCGTGTAGCCCGGGCCGCCGGTGCCGGTGCCGTCCGGATCTCCGGTCTGGATCATATACGACTCGATGATGCGGAAAAAGGGAAGACCGTCGTAAAACCCTTCGCGTGCCAAAAATACAAAATTGTTGACCGTCGTCGGCGCTTCTTCGGCAAACAGCTTGACGGTGAACTCCCCTTTGTTCGTTTGGAAACGGGCTTTGTACGTCTTGTTCAGATCGATCGTCATGTCCGGCATTTTGTCCCATCGCATGACGCGTTCATTCGGCTCTTCGCCCGTGACGGCCGAATTTGCATGTCGGGCTTGTCCGCACCCGGTCAACAGCAGCACGAACGCCGCTGCCGCCCCGATTATCGGCACAAGCCGCATTCGGTGCATCATTCGGATTCCTCCGTATCCCTTATTCCCGCTTTATTGGCGCTCGCGGCTCTGTCTGCCGCCATTGCCGCGCTCGGGCGCATCGGCGGCCGGACCGGGCAGGTCGAGACTCTGCACGCTTCCCGTCCCGGATCCGGCTTCATCGGCCGGCGGCGGCGTCTCCGTTCCCGGCGCGTTGCCGCCGTCGGTGCCCGGTGCGTTACCGTCATCGGTACCCGGCGGCTCATTACCGCCGCCGTCGGTTGGCGGCGGCGTTACGCTGCCGTCCGGCTGCTGTCCTTCGCCATTCTCGCCCGGAGTCTGCGCACCGCCATCCGGCGGTGTACCGTCTTGAGACGAACCGTCCTCGCCTTGTCCGCCAGGCGTATTCGTATTGCCGTCATCCGGCGGGACGTCCGCGTTCCCGTCGTCCGTATCCGGCAGCTCGACCGGCGGCTCCTCGGTGATCGGCTGTTCCGGCTCTTCCGGAACGATGATCTCTTCCTCGACCTCGACGGTGAGGCGGTCGGACGGCGAACTCTCCAGATTGCTCTGCGCGTCGTATGCCGTAATGTAGTATTGATAAGCCATTCCCGGCGCGACGTTCGTGTCTTCGGCCCCCGTCGCGCCCACCATGTCGAGCAGCCGGACGAACTCCGAGTTCGAGACGGCTTTGCGGTACACGCGGTACACGATATTGTCGCCGTCAACACCGTTCCAGGACAGCTTCACCGACTTCGATTCGGCGTCGTAGTACGCGGTCAATCCGCTCGGTCGCGAAGGCGGCGCCGCCTCCTTCACCCCTTCGGGCTTGCCGAAGCCGGAACTCGGTACTCCCCGGAGCGCCTCGCTCATTACGGTGCTGAACATGGCGGCCGCGGTGCCGCTGCCTTCCTTCAGCACATGTTCCCTGTCTGTTTTATCATAGCCCATCCAGACCGCCGCCGTCCACTCCGGCGTGTAGCCGACGAACCAAATGTCGCGATTCGCGCTCGATTCGAAGCCCGGAATGCCGTGCTGCGTCGTGCCGGTCTTGCCGGCCACCGGACGGTCGATTCGCGCCCGGCGCCCCGTGCCGCCTTCCTCCTGCACGACGGCCTGCAGCATTTCGGTCATATACCAGGCCGTCTCCTTGCTCATCAGCCGCTTCGGTTCCGGCGCCTTATATTCGTAAATCGTCGAGTTGTTGCCGTTCACGATTTTGCGGATCGCATGGGCGTCGACTTCCATGCCTTCATTGGCGAAGGCGCTGTATCCGACCGCCATCTGCAGCGGGGTGACGCCATAAGTCAAGCCGCCAAGCGCGATCGACAGATTACGGTCCGACTCGTCAAGATTGAAGCCGAGCCTGTTCGCGAATTCAACGCCCTTCTCGACGCCGATTTCGTTCAGCAGCCATACGGCCGGCAAGTTCCGCGACTCCTTGAGCGCCTGCTTCATGCTGACCGGTCCGATATATTTCACCCGGTTGGAATCGGTCGGACAATAATTGCCGAAGCATTGCTTGTCGTCGCGCAGCGTCGACGTCGGCAGCCAGTCGCCCGTTTCGAGCGCCGGTCCGTAAGACGTGATCGGCTTGAACGCCGAACCCGGCTGGCGCGGTACCGTGACGCGGTTCAGCCCTTTTTGGCATAGTCCCGCGCGCCGGCCATCCCTTGAATCTCGCCGTTGCGGTGATCCATGATCACCATTGCTCCCTGCACCTTCAGGTCGTCAGGGCTTTTCTCGAAGTTGTCGTCATCGGCGAAAGCTTTCTCCACCGCCTGCTGGGCTTGCGGATTGACGGTCGTATAAATGTGGTAACCGCCGATGCTCAGTTCTTCTTCGGTCATGCCGGTCACCCGCATCGCCTCTTCGATGGCGTAGTCGACGAAGACCGAATATTTCTCCTCCCGCTCTTCTTCCTTATGCTCGATCGGCGTATAGTCGACCGCTTTCGCTTCGTTCATTTCCTGCTCGGTAATGATGCCCTGCTCATACATCAGCTGCAGGACGACCGCCCGCCGTTCCTTGGACAGCTCCGGATTGCTGATCGGGTTGTAGCGCGATGGAGCCTTCGGAATGCCGGCAAGCGTGGCGATTTCCCACAGCTCCAGCTCATCCAGTTCTTTGCCGAAATAATATTCCGCGGCCGCTTTGACGCCGTATTGGCGTTTGCCGAAAAGATGCGGTTCAAATACATTTCCAAAATTTCGTCTTTCGTCAGCTGGTTTTCCAGCGCCACTGCGATGGAAGCTTCCGTCGCCTTGCGCAGTATCGTCTTGTCCGAACTGAGGAACAGATTTTTGGCAAGCTGCTGCGTAATCGTGCTTCCGCCTTCGACCATCTCGCGCGCGAGAATGTCCTTGACAAGCGCCCGGCCGATCGCCCATACATCGATGCCGGAGTGCTCCTCGAAACGTCTGTCCTCCGTCGCGATGACCGCCTGCTTGAGCAGCTCCGGAATTTCGTCGAACGAGGCGTTTTCGCGATTTTCATGAAACAGCGTGGCGATTTCGTTCCCGTTCGCGTCGTATACGACGGACGTTTCGGGCAGAACGAGCTTGTTCTGGTTTTCGGCCAAAATCCGCTCTCCGTTTAAAATAATGAGCAAATAACCGATAATACCGCAAATGATTCCTGCGGCGGCCGCAAAAAACAGAACGGTCAACAGTCTGCGCAGCGTCAGCCGTTTTTTCTTCCGACCCTTTTTCGTATTCGACTTTTTGGTGTCCGCAGCACTTCTGCCGCGCGGTTGATCAGCCATGGTGTCGACTCCCCTCCTGCTGATTCTAGTATTGGAAATAACGCGATTCGCCATTCCCGTTGCTGGGCCTGCCGGCATCTCCAACACTTCTTTATCTGCATCCGAGCGGATAAGAAAAGAACAACCCTGCGCGGAGCGGGTTGCTCTTGCATACCGCTATCAAGTTAAACGCGACAAAAAGCCAAAAAGTTTCAATGCCTGTTTCAGGCCTCCGCCGAATGATCTTGCGCAAGCGAAACGTTGCGCTGCGGGGTAAACGTGGAAATGGCGTGCTTGTATACCATTTGCTGACGGCCGTCGCTGTCGATGACGATGATGTAATTGTCAAACCCTTTAATGACGCCCCGGATTTGAAAGCCGTTCGTCAAATAAACCGTCACCGGCACGCTGTCTTTGCGCAATTGGTTCAAAAACGTATCCTGAATATTGATCGATTTGTTCATTGGACGTTACCCCCGTCGAAAAAAAGATTGGTAAGAAGTACATTCAAGATGGACTCCAAACTTTCCTGCTATTATAGCATGAATCATCTCCAAATTCTTGTGAAAATTTTCCCCCATATCGACCCAGTGAATATCTTTCATTCGCCGAAACCAGGACAATTGACGCTTGGCAAATCGTCTCGTGTCGCGTTTGAGCAGGTACACCGCTTCGTCCAGCGTGCACGCGCCGTCGAGGTAGAGCGCGATTTCCTTGTAGCCGAGTCCCTGCATCGAAACGGCGTCCCGGGGAACGCCGGCGGCGAGCAGCTTCCGCACCTCGTCGACCAGCCCTTCCTCCAGCATCCGGTCGACCCGCTCGTCGATCCGCCTGTACAAGGCGGCGCGGTCCATCGTCAGACCTATCATACACAGTTCGTAGGGAGACTGCTTTTTTGTCCTTCCAGCTGCTTGGACAAAGGGATGCCGGTCAAATGATGCACCTCGAGCGCCCGGATAACGCGTCTGATGTCGCGCGGGTGAAGACGGTCCGCCGATTCCGGGTCGACCGCCCGCAGCCTTTCGTGCAGCGCCTGCTCCCCGAACCGTTCGGCGTAACGCCGCTGCTCCTCGCGGAACGCCTCGTCAGCGCCGGAATCGACGAATTCGTAATTGTAGCACACCGATTCCACATACAGTCCGGTGCCGCCCACAATAAACGGAAGGCGGCCGCGCGACGAAATATCGGCGATCAGCCCGCGGCATCTCCGCTGGAATTCGGCGACGGAGAACGGATAATCCGGTTCGTACTCGTCAATGAGATGGTGGGGAATGCCTTCGCGCTCTTCGGGCGCGATTTTCGCGGTTCCGATATCCATTCCCCGGTATACCTGCATGGAATCGCCGGAAATGATTTCCGCATTCCATGTTTTGGCGATCTCGATGCTTAATTGCGTTTTGCCTACGGCCGTCGGACCGACGAGGACGAGAAGCGGCGGTTTATATGCGGCGGGAACGGTCAATCCGAATCACTCCATAACCGATTTTCGACGTTTTTTAACCGGGCAGCGCTCGAATCCGAGACGTTCGAATTCATCGCTTGTCCGGCTTTCTTTCATCATGACGCATTTGCGCGCGACGCGGATCGCGTGCCCGACCGTCTCCCGCTCGAGCGAACCGTAATTGGCAACCGGACGAATCGGTTCGAGTGCGCTCGATTCATAGACCGGCTCCCGAAACATCGGATCGAAATAGACGATGTCCACACTGTCGTCCGGCAGCGCGGCGAGATATTCCCGATGATCGGCAAGACGCGCGTCGATCCGTCTCATCGCTTCATTCGCGTCAGGCAAATCGGTTTCATAATGCTTCCACCCTTCGCGGACGACGACATGCAGGACCGGCTCGCTCTCGAGCGCGGTGACGCGGCCGCTTTGCCCGGCGGCATAAGAGAAGACGAGCGCGTCGGAGCCGAGACCGGCCGTACAATCGAGCACGCTGTCGCCCGGCTCGCACCCGGACAGCTCGATCATCGGGTCGGGCTCGCCGTTTCGCAGACGCTTCACCCGGACGAACGCCATGCTCGGATGAAAGTAGAGCGGCGTCTCGGTATCGCCGTCGTAATAGCGCAGCTCCTTGTCCGACACGACGAGCAGCCGGGGGTCGCGGTAATGCTCCATCAGCTGCCGCAGCGTCCGTCCGCGGCGGGCGACAAGACGGGCGCCCAGTTCCCGCGCCAGTCCCTCCGCGCGCGCCAGTACGGCGTCGGCCGGACGATGAGCGGTCGTGACGATCATGACATCACCCGTTTGAACATTTTTTCCAATTGATAGGTCGACATATGAACGACGATCGGCCTGCCGTGCGGGCACGTATAGGGCTGCCGGCATGCGGCCAAGCGGCGGATGAGCGTTTCGCCCTCCTCGCGGGTCAGCCGCTGGTTCGCTTTGATCGACGCCTTGCAGGAACACATAATGGCGGCCTTCTCGCGAAGCTTGCCGATATCGATATGCCGCTTTTCCGACAGCACCCACTCGATCATCTCTTCGACGAGCGCCTGCTCCTCGCCTTTCGGCAGCCATTCGGGATGGTAGCGGACGAGAAATCCGTGCGGGCCGAACGGCTCCAGCCCGATCCCCGCCTCGGCGAGCGTGTCAAGCCGCTCCCGCAGCAGCGCCGCCTCCGCGGGCGTATATTCGAGCGTCATCGGCACCAGCAACGGCTGGCTGGCCGGTTGCGGGTTCGCGAATTTGCCGAGATAAAATTCGTAATGAATCCGTTCATGGGCGGCATGCTGGTCGATCAAATACAGTCCTTCCTCGTTCTGGGCCACAATATACGTCCCGTGCAGCTGGCCGATCCAGGAAAGCTCCGGGAACGCGTCGGCACGGGGACCGCCGGGCTCCGCGCCGCCGTCCGGCAGGCCCGCGCCGGCGGTTTCGGCTGCGTCGAGGCCGCTTTCGGCGGCGCCGCCCGAAGCGCCGGCCGCATCCGTGCCGCTGCTTGCTTCCGCGGCATAAGCTTCGGCCGCCGGCGCGGCTTCGCGCCAGGACGGCGCTGCGGGCGGTTCCGTCCGGCCGGGGGCGTATGTGCGAAGACCGTCGTCGTTCCCGCCAGCTGCCATCGTCTCCGCGCGCAGTCCGCCGCCGGCAGCGTTGTCCGCTTCTCGTACAGCCGCGGAGTCTTGGACCGCTCCGCCGCCATCGTCACGGCGCTGCGGTATGGCCGCCGGCGCGTAGAGCCGCTCTGTCGCATCGCGCGGAATGTTGCGGCTATCCGGACGGGAACCCGCCGCGCCGGCGGCCCCGGGCGCATACGTGCGCGGGCCGTCTCCGAAGCCGTCCTCTGCGCGGTGGAACGCGATCCGGCCTTGCACATAGACCGGTTTGGAACGGTCGCGCGCGCCCGCATCCGGACCGGGGATGTGCCGGATGCCGCTCAGCGCGTCCCGCACGGCATGCTCGACAAATTCGCGCAGCTCCGCTTCCTTGCTGAATCGTACTTCCATCTTCGAAGGATGGACGTTGACGTCGATCAACGACGGATGCATGCCGATTTCCAGCACGGCGAGCGGATAGCGGTTGATTGGCAGCAGCGTATGGTACGCCTGAATGACGGCCTGATTGACGATATAGGAGCGAATCGTGCGTCCGTTGACGATGACCGTCAAGCCGTTGCGGTTGGCCCGCGTCAGCTCCGGCTTGCTGATGTAACCGTTCAGATCGTAATCGGGATGCTCGGCCGACACCTTCAGCATCGCCTTCGCCGTGTTCGTGCCGTATATGGCGGCAATAACCTGCAGACGGTCACCTCCGCCCGTTGTACGCAGCAGCAGATTGCCGTTGTGGCGCAGCGTAAACGCGATGCCGGGATGCGCGAGCGCGATCCGGTTGACATAATCGGACAGATGACCGAGCTCGGTCTGGATCGATTTCATATATTTCAGCCGCGCGGGCGTATTGTAAAACAGATCGCGCACGGTAATATCCGTCCCGCGCGGCGCGTTAACCGGCTCCGAGGCGACGACCGTGCCGCCGTTCATCGCCAGACGCCTGCCGAGACCGCTGTCGTCGCTCGCGGACACGCATTCCACGCGCGAAACGGCCGCGATGCTCGGCAGCGCCTCGCCGCGGAAGCCGAGGCTGGCGATGCGGAACAAGTCGCTGCCGCTTGCGATTTTGCTGGTGGCGTGGCGCTGAAACGCGGTCTCGAGATCGTCCGGATCGATGCCGCTTCCGTTGTCGGTCACCCGGATCAGCGAGATGCCGCCTTCCTCGACGGCGATATCGATCGCCGTACTGCCCGCGTCGACCGCATTTTCCACCAGTTCCTTGACGACCGAAGCCGGACGTTCCACCACTTCGCCGGCAGCGATCTGATTGGCGAGCTGCTCGTCCAGTATCCGGATTTTACCCATCGTCCTGCCTCCCTTCCTAATCGCGATCCGCCAGCTTCATCTTCGCCTCGTTCAGCCATTGGATCGCCTGCAGCGGGGTCATATTGAGCAGATCGAGCTTGCGAAGCTGGTCGGCGAGCCGTTCTGCCGCCGTCGCGGCCTTGCGCCGGCCGGCAGGCTCGGAGACCGCCGCTTCCTCGAACATCGCCAGCTGCACGACGGAAGCGCCGCACGCATCCGGCGCCGGTTCAAGCCGGACGGCGGAACCGTCTTCTTCATCCCGCGCTGTCTCGGCCCCGGCCGCCGCTTCGGCTTCGGCTTCGGCGAGAGCTTCCGTCCCGCCGACGATCCGCGTGTCGCCCGATTTCCGTCCGTCGAGAGCCGGTTCCGCCTTTGCTTCGCTCGCCATTTTGGCGCCCGCCGTTATCCGTTCCATGCCGGACAGAAGCTCGTAAGCTCTGCCGATAATCGAATCCGGCAACCCCGCCAGACGGGCACAGTAGATGCCGTAGCTCGTGCTCGCCGCTCCGGGCACGAGCCGCCGCAGAAACGTAACGTCGTCGCCGGACTCCTTGACGGCCATGCAGACGTTGGCCAGGGACGACATCGTCTCCTCCAGGTGCGCCAGCTCGTGAAAATGCGTCGACACGAGCGCCTTGCAGCGTATCGTATCATGCACGTACTCGATGACGGCCTGGGCGATGGCCATTCCTTCGCCCGTCGACGTGCCGCGGCCGAGCTCGTCGATGATGACCAGGCTTTGACGGGTCGCCTTTTCGGTCATCAGCTGAATATCTTTCATTTCAACCATAAACGTGCTTTGTCCGCCGATCAGATCGTCCGCCGCGCCGATCCGGGTAAAAATGCGGTCGACAAGCGGTATCGACGCCGACTTGGCCGGCACGAAGCAGCCGATCTGGGCCATAATGCAAATGAGCGCCACTTGCCGCATATAGGTGCTTTTGCCGGCCATATTGGGTCCGGTAATGAGCAGCATCGAAGCTTGGTCCGCCGTCAGCGACGTCCCGTTGGCGATGAACGGCACGCCTTCCATGACCGCCTCCACGACGGGATGGCGGCCTTCCTCGATCAACAGGTCGAACCCGTCCGTTACGGCCGGACGGACATAGCGCCGCTCCGCGCTGACGGTCGCGAGCGACTGCAGTACGTCGATCGTCGCGACCGTTTCCGCCAGCTTCTGCAGCCGGTGCAGCTGCGCGGACAGATGATCCCTCAGCTCCAGGAAGCGCTCGTACTCCAGATCCACCATTTTCTCCTCGGCTTCCAGAATGAGCCGTTCCTTCTCCTTCAATTCCGGCGTGACGAAACGTTCCGCCCCCGCCAGCGTCTGCTTCCGCTCGTACCGCCCTTCGGGAAGCATATGCAGATTCGCTTTGGTCACTTCGAGATAATAGCCGAACACTTTGTTATATCCGATCTTCAACGATTTGATCCCCGTCGCCTCGCGTTCCTGCCGCTCAAGCTCGGCCAGCCATTTTTGCCGTTCGCGCTGGCTTCGCGCAGCTTGTCGAGATATTCGTCGTAACCCGGTCGAATCAGCCCGCCTTCGCGGATGGATACCGGCGGATCGTCGACGATGACGGTATCGATCATATCCGCCAGATCGGCGCAATCGTCGAGCCCTTCGACCAGTTTGCCGAGCGTCTTCGACCCGGAAGACGCACACAGCGCGGCAAGGGCGGGAATGCGCCGGACAGACGCCTTGAGGGCGTTCAGATCGCGTCCGTTCGCGGTGCCGAAGGCGACTCTCCCGACAAGCCGCTCGAGATCGTAGATGCCGCCGAGCTGCTCCCTCACATCTTCGCGGATGATGAGATCGCGGTGCAGCTTGTCCACCGCCTCCAGCCGCTCTTCGATCGCAGCGACGTTCAGAAGCGGCTTGTCGATCCAGCGGCGGAGCAAACGGGCGCCCATCGACGTTTGGTCCGGTCGAGCAGCCACAGGAGAGAACCCTTCTTGCTTCGGTCCCGCACCGTTTCGGTCAGTTCCAGATTGCGCCGCGTATAGTGGTCGAGCACCATGTACTGGCTCGGCTCGTACGCGCGAACGGTGCGGACGTGACCGAGCGATCGCTTCTGCGTCTCCTCCAAGTAACCGGTCAGCAGGCTGACCGCCCGCAGCCGGACCGGCGGCAGACGCTTCAGCTCCGCTTCGCCGAATTGGGCGGCAAGCCGTTCGCGCGGGATCGGCTCGCGGGGCGTAAACAGCACCGGCCGGTTCCAGGCAGCGGCGCCGCTGTGCTGCAGCTTGTCCAGCAGCCCGGCATCGCCGACGATTTCCGAAGGCCGGTACACGTTCACTTCGTCGAGCAGCATATCGTCGCGTGCCGCGAACGAAGTGACATACAGCTCCCCTGTCGTCAAATCGCACGAAGCGACCGCATATTCGCCGTCGCCGGCGGCGACGCTGACGATGAAGTTGTTCGCCTTGTCCGACACCGATTTCGCTTCCATGACGGTGCCCGGCGTGACGACGCGGACGATCTCCCGCCGCACGACGCCTTTGGCCGCCGAAGGATCTTCGACCTGTTCGCAGATGGCGACTTTGTACCCTTTTCAATCAGCCGGGCGATGTAGCTGTCGGCCGAATGGTACGGCACGCCGCACATCGGAATGCGCTCGTCCCCCCGCCGTCGCGGCCGGTCAGCGTAATGTCCAGCTCGCGCGATGCCAGTATCGCGTCGTCGAAAAACATTTCGTAAAAATCGCCGAGGCGGAAAAACAGAAACGCGTCCTCCGCTTCCTCTTTAATGGCGAGATACTGCTGTATCATCGGAGTATATGTAGCCATAACGTCCTCCCGTTGGCCTTTATTGCATGCGAATATGTTTTAGAAAGAAGTTGAGAGCTTCGAAGAAACGTCAGATTCTTATTATAGCAGAAATCGGATGGACGGTGTCGGCCATTGTCCGGGTGGCGCGCAGCGCCCTGTCCGGCGGAGAGGTCTGTACGCACGGGGCGCGGGGAATCGTGCAACGAGCCTGGGAATAGAGCACCGTGCGTGGGTGTAGTACACGGGCGGGTAGCGAACCCGTGAGGCTTTATTTCCAGCCACGCCGCCGAGCGCACGGGAAATTGTGCACTTGCAAGGCTTTATTTCAAATCAAGCAAGCCCGCTAGCGCGGGCTGCCCCGATGCGGCCGTTCGCCGCCTCCACGTTTGCCGACGCTCGCTTTGCCATCGCTCAGTTTGCTGCCGCTCTGTCTGCCGCCGCTATCTTTACCGGCGCTCGCTATGCCGCTGCCCCGTTCCTCGCCGTTCCGCTTTCCGCCGACCGGAACGGCACCGGTGCCGGCGAACGGCGGAATCCGCCACTTCGCGCGAATATCGGCGCGCTCGTCCCATGTCTTGCCGCTTCGCGCGGCGCCGAGCAGCGGCTCGATCCAGCGCGAGAGCGCCGCATAGCTGTCCGTCTTGGCCATCTCCGCGGCCAGACGGTCCAGACAGCCGGCGAGCTCCGAACGGTCGCCGGCGTAATACGCTTGCACCCACCGCTCCTCCTCGGCCGGAGCGTAGGCAAGTGTCCAAGCCTCGCGCGCGCACAGGAGCGTCAGCGCGAAGGCGGCGCGGGCGGCTGCCGGCGATACGAGCCAGCTCGGCAGCGTCCGGTACTCGAACCCGCCATGCGGCTGCAGGCGGAAGTCCCCGAGCGCGCCGTATCGGGGACGGCGTTTGCGCCCGGCGGGGTCCTCCACCATCGCGAGCGGAAATGCCGCGTAGCTGTCCAGCAGGCGCAGCAGCCGGCCGGTCAGCGGCACGCCGCTCAGATGGATATGCCCGCCGAGCGCCAGTCCCGGCACGGGCATGCCGCCTGCGGCCCAGCGCAGCCGGTCGGTGCCGGGGCGGGACGCCGCATAACGCAGCAGCCGGCGAAGTTCCGCCGCCAGCGCTTCCGGGCTGTCCTGCGGCTCCGGGCGCAGCTCCGCGACCGGCCGCAGCAGCCGGCGGCGGACGAGCACCGCGTCCGTGCCGGCTTCGGCGGCCCGGAAATACCGGTCGGCCGACGCGATCGTGCCGTCGGCGCGCAGCAGCACGAACTCGGGATCGGCGCCGATCAGCAGCGGCTGCTCCGTCGAACCGTCCCCCAAGCGGACGGTTCGGTGCCAAGCAGCGAAACGATCCAGCGCCGTTCCCCATAAGCCCCCGGCATTCAGCCGCTTTCCCGGGAGCTGGACGGAACGGATGGCAGCGCGTCCGCCTCCGTCGACCGCGACCAGCACCTCGCCAAAGTCAAGCCCGAGCGCATACAGCGCCTTGACCGCGGCCGCCGCGGCACGGCGAAGGAGCGGGTCCTTGAGCCGGCCCGCCTCTTCATCGCGCGGCGGCAGCTCCGTCGCCGCGCCGCCGCCGTAACGCCAGTGCGCGCCGTCATCGGCCGGGCCGTACAATCGTCTGACGGCAAGCGCCTGAAGATGAAACACGGGCACGCGATAGACCCGCTGATCGTCCGAACCGTCGCTCACGGAAAGCCCCGCCCGCTTCAGCCTGCGGCGCCATTCGCCGTCGGGAAGCCGGGCCAGATCGCCGGCGTGGGCGTTCAACACCCACCCCGGGTGCATGCCGCGTTCCCGGTAAGCGGGATGGCCGGGCTGCGGACGCCCTCCGCCCCATACGACAATAGCGTCGTCCGGCCCCGGTCCATCGGCAATCGCCGCATTACAACCGCCGGACGCCCGCCCGCCGGACAAGCTTGCCTTCCCGTCTAGCTCCTCAGACAGCCCGCCGGACAGGCTTGCCTTCCCGTCTAGCTTCTCCGCTCGCCCGCCGGTCGGGTTGGTCGAATCCGCGGACGAACCCGCCTTTCGCCAGCCGCCGCTGTCGCCCAGCCATATCCAGACGTCGCCCGCCATCGGACGCCCCCCTTTTCGTCAGGACGATTATGCAAGTTCACCGCCGTCATCCGGCACCGCAACGCTTAGACGCGCACGAAGGCGCCGCAAATGCCGCAAATGCCGCGAATCGGGCAGGGGACACGCGTTCAAGCCAAATAAAGAAAAAGAAAGAGGGCTCCCGCCCTCGAATCTTTCCCCTCCCGCGCATACGATACAGTAACCCGAACGACATCGCCGAAGTTACAGTTCGTCGTCCAGCAGATCCGGGTCCAGATCCTCGAAGTCGTCGTCGCCGATGCCGAATTCGATGTCCTTGCCGTCCAGGTCATCGCATCCGTTCGGGTTTACCGCCACGCAAACCTTCGTTTCCGCAACCAGTTCCACCGCAAATTCGCGCTCCACCCGAATGGCGACGCTCGAACCGTTCGAGGAGATGTTAGCCTCGATGCAGTTCGGTTCCTGGGTCGCATCGGCGGACACTTCTTCGGTCGAAGCTCTATGTTTCGGATCTACATACGAAAGCGGTACGTTTTCGACGTACGACACTGTCTCCTTGGCTACGTCCGTTTGTGTGTTTTTGTTGTAGGAATACCAGATGTTAATATCGTAAGTACCGATCACCTCAATGCCGTCGCCCGATCGCACCGCTTCATACTGATGGTTGATAATCCATGCGCCCAGGATGCTGGTCGGATGGTGAGGCGGCGTAACGGTATGGGTCACGGTGGAGAACTTACGACCTTTGCCGCAAACAGCTTTCGTTATAATCTCTCTAAATTGAAGCTGTTTATCTGCTAATGCCATCGCTATAACCTCCTCCATACAATCATTCATTAAAGTGTATGCAGGACATTCGTCTAGGGTGACTAGTTTCTTTCCCCGGGCGGCAACGAATTTTCCCGTTCTATTCTATGCAGATGCGGCTCGCCCGAATGACTTTTCTTTTTCCAGCGTCTGGCTATCGCAAGACAACGCTCCAATTCATGGCACAGCTGCAGGATTGCCGCCCGCACTTCGAACTCCTCGCGCGTTCGCGGCAGCTCCATTCTTTTAAAACGCTCTTTCAAACGATGCAGCTTTTCTTCCACTTCCCCCTTGTAAACGTCGGATTTTACATCGTCGGCCAGATGGTCGAACAGCTTCGCCACCAGCTCCCCTTGCGGCATCTTTTCATAGACAAAAGCAAGCTGGACAAGCATCTGCTGAATCGCCTCGAGCTGCTGTCTGCGCATCTCGAAATACGTTTCCCAGTAAGAAGGCGCGCCCCACAGCCGGTTCTCCCGGCTCAGCTCCGCAAGCCTCGCGCCTTCCTCGCACGCCGCATGCGCCTTCAACAGCTCCTGTCCGTCCCACAGACGGGCGGGATTGCGCAGCGTCGCAGCCATCTCGCGCAAAATGCCGCCGAGCGACTCCTCCAGCTCTGTCCGGCAACGGACAAGCTTGTTCTCCTCCCTCGGCATGTAGATCATATTAATGACGGTTGCCCAGCCGAGACCGGTTACGAGCAGCAAAATTTCGTTGGCGATCACCCCGGCCGTCACCTCTTCCTTGGCGAACACATGAAACACGATGACCGAGCTCGTCACGATGCCGTCCTTCAGGCCGAGTCTGGAAAGCACCGGAAAGACGATCAGGATGAACAGGGAAACCGCGGGCAAATGAAAGCCCAGAACGATGAAAATGATCGATGCCAAAAAAAGCCCCAGCACCGAAGCGACAAATCGGGCGAATGAGCTTTTCAGCCCTTTCATCCGGGTCGCCTCGACGCCGAGGATTGCCAGCAGTCCTGCCGAAACCGGCGGATCGAGTCCGATGGTAAGTGCAGTATAGATAGCCGCCAGCGCGGCAATGGCGGTCTTGATTACACGCATGCCCATTGTTGTACCTTCCGTTCGGATAAGTCGTTTTCCTTCTTATCCTAACGTTCCCGCCACCCCGCCGTCAACTTGCGCTCCAACGCCGCCACGAGCTGGTACATGACCGTCGCTACCGCGGCGATGACGACAAGGCTCGACAGCACCAGCGTGAAATTGAAAACCTGGAAGCCGTAGATGATCAAATAGCCGAGTCCGAGCTTCGCGACCAGAAACTCGCCGACGATTACGCCGACCCACGCCAGCCCGACGTTCACCTTCAGCGTCGAAATGATGACGGGGAACGAATCCGGCAGCACGACAAGCCGGAACAGCTGCGCCCGCGTCGCCCCGAACAACCGCACCACTTTGACGAATCCGGATTCGACATCCCGAAACCGGTTGTAAATATTGATCGTCGTGATGATGACCGTCACCGACAGCGTCGTCGCCACGATCGACATAAAACCGGGACCGAGTCCGACGATAAAAATCGGGCCGAGCGCCACCTTCGGCATGCTGTTCAGCACGACCAGGTACGGATCGAGCACCCGGGACAGGAAAGGCGACCACCACAGCAGCACGGCGAGCGCGGTGCCGAGCAGCGTTCCGAGCAGAAATCCCGCCGCCGTCTCCGCAACCGTCACCGCGATATGCGGCCAAATCGTGCCGCTCGCCATCGTGGAGACGATCTGCTCCAGCAGCCGGCTCGGATAACTGAACAGCAGCGGGTCGATCCAGCGGAGCCGGCCGGCCGTCTCCCACAAGCCGACGAACAGCGCGAGCAGCAGCGCCTGCATCCCCCATACCGCAAAGCTGATCCGGCGCTGCCGCGCCAGATGCCGGCCATGCAGCGCCGACAGCAGCTTCTCCCTCTCTTCGGCAACGCCGGATACGAGAGCGGCCGTTTCGTCCTGTCCGGCATGATGCCCGGAGACAGAGACGCCGGCCGCGCCTTTCATGCCGTCTCGCGGCAGCGGCACCTGACCGGCCTTCCGCCCGACCGCCGAAAATGCCGAACGCTCCGGCCGAACCTTGCGCAGCCGGCGCGGCTTCCCGTTGTTCCGTTCATCCATGGCGCTCCCCCTCCTCCGTCCGGTTCAGCTCGCTCCACAGTTCCTCGAACACCTCTTGAAAACCGGGCTGCTTGCGCGCTTCCGTCGGGCTCGCCGAACGGAGCTCTTCCGGAATGTCCAGCTCCCGCAAAATGCGGCCGGGCTGTTTGCCGAGCACGATGACGCGGTCGCTCATCGCCGCCGCTTCGGCCAGATCGTGCGTGACGAGCACCGCGGTTTTGCCCCGCCGGCGCAGCGTCTCCTGCACCAAATCCTCGAGCTGCAGCTTGATGTGCAGGTCGAGCGCCGAGAACGGCTCGTCGAGCAGCATCACTTCCGGCTCGGTGGCCAGCGTGCGGGCGAGCGCCACCCGCTGCCTCATGCCGCCGGACAGCTCGTGAGGGTAGCGTCCGCCCGCGCCGGAAAGACCGAGTTCCTCGAGCAGCCGGTCTACGGCTTCCAGCGCAGCTTTCGTGCGGCGGCCGGCAATTTCCAGACCGATTGCCGCATTATCCCGAATCGTCCGCCAGGGGAACAGGTAATCCTGCTGCAGCATGTACCCGACCTGCGGCGACGGGCCGGTGACCGGCACGCCCGCCAGCAGGACGGAACCTCGCGTCGGAAAGAGAAGACCGGCGAGCAGGCTGAGAATGGTCGTCTTGCCGCACCCGCTCGGCCCGACCAGCGCGACAAATTCGCCCGGGCGAACTGCCATATTCAACTGTTCGACCGCCAGGGACGCTCCCTGGTCGTTTACGTATACATGGGACACGTCAATGAGCTCCAGCATATTCCCGGTTTGCATTCCGCACCTTCCCTTTCTGCAGCCCTAATGCCGCGGGCCTCATCAAGGTCCCGGTAACGTTCTAATCGCCCTGGCCCGCGGCTTTCCCGATCGCCGTCTCCGCGAAAGCCGTATCGACCAGTTCCTGATGTTCCGTCCGCTTCGCCAGCTCGCCGGCCGAAGTCATGACATCGAGCAGATTGTTCCATTCGCTCTCGTCGACGATCGGATCTTCGGCGAACGATCCCTGGCTCTTGTACCGGTCGATCGAGCTGACGACGATGTCGCGGTCGACATCTTCAAAATACGGGAGCACGACGTCCGCGATCGTCTCCGCATCGTTGTCGCGCACCCACTGCTGCGCTTTGTAAACGGCATTCGTAAACTTTTGGATCGCTTCCCTATTCTTGTCGATATAGCTCTGTTTGGCCATAAATACGGTGTACGGCAGCTTGCCGCTTTCCACTCCGAACGACGCGACGACGCGCCCTTTGCCCTCCCGCTCGAATATCGACGCCTGCGGCTCGAACAGCTGCACGTATTCGCCGGTGCCCGAAGCGAACGCCGCCGCAATGTTCGCAAAATCGATGTTTTGAATCAAATCGAGATCCGCATGCGGATCGATGCCGTTCTTCTTCAGCGTAAACTCACCGGCCATCTGCGGCATACCGCCTTTGCGTTGACCGAGAAAAACGCTGCCCTTCAGCATGTTCCAGTCGAATTCGCCGTCCAGCTTGCGCGCGACGAGGAATGTGCCGTCCGTTTGCGTCAGCTGAGCGAAATTGATAACCGGATCATCCGCACCTTGCTGGTACACATAGATGGACGTCTCCGAACCGACAAGCGCCACATCGATCGTGCCCGACAGCAATGCCGTCATCGTCTTGTCGCCGCCGAACGTCGTGGTCAGCTCGACCTCCAGTCCTTCTTCCTCAAAAAAGCCTTTCTCGATCGCCACATATTCCGGCGCATAGAACAGCGATCGCGTCACTTCCCCGATCCGAATCTTCGTCGCGCCCTCATTCCGGCCGCATCCGGCCAGCAGCGCCGCGAATAACAGCGCGACCGCCAATGCGGCCGGCAGCCCTATTTTTCTACGTCTTTTCAAAGTCATCACCCTTTGCTTGATAGCGCAGTTTACCGTATATCATCGTATGCCGGGCGTTTGCAAACCGTGTATGGCCAAGGATCGAATAAGCTGCCGGCCAGGGCTTGACTCAAAAAAAAGCAGGCCGCCCGTAGGCGACCTGCGTTGCATTCTATTGGATTCCGACAGGGTGGCGCAGCCGATCATGCTCCTCCTGGAACGCTGCTGCGATCCGGCCTGCACGCTGCGGCGTGAGGCAAGCCGGATCGCGTATGAAGCGCGTTGTCCCGCAAGCGGCCGCACTCAACCCAACCGGTAGATGTCGGAATATTTCCGCCGCAAATATTGGACGAGATAATCCGGATCGAGCGGCTTGCCCGTCACCCGTTCGATAATTTCCGACGGTTCGAGCAGCTTGCCGTGCCTGTATATGCGCTCCGTCAGCCACTCCTTGATCGGCAGCAGCTCGCCCCGCCCGACGAGCTCCCACATGCCGTTCAGCTCGCGTTCCATCGTATCCGCGATTTGGGCGGCGTACATATTGCCGAGCGAATAGGACGGGAAATAGCCGAACGAGCCGCCCGACCAGTGCACGTCCTGCAGCACTCCTTCCGCGTCGTTATCCGGCGCAACGCCGAGATATTCGCGGTATTTGGCATTCCATGCTTCCGGCAGATCGGCGGCTTTCAAGCCTTCGTTAAATATTTGCTTTTCCATCTCGTACCGGATAATGATGTGCAGATTGTATGTCAGCTCATCGGCTTCGATGCGGATCAGCGACGGGCGTACGACGTTGATCGCCCGGTAGAAATCTTCGACCGGCACGTCCAGCTGTCCGGGAAAACGCCGCTGCAGCTCGCCGTAATACCGTTCCCAGAACGGACGGCTGCGGCCGATCACATTTTCCCAGAAGCGCGACTGGGATTCGTGAATGCCCATTGACGTGCCGGTGCACAGCGGCGTGCCGGCCAGCTCCGGATCGATGTTTTGCTCGTAAAGGGCATGTCCGCCTTCGTGAATCGTGCCGAACAGCGCGCTGGTCACGTCGTCCGGCAAGTAGCGGGTCGTAATGCGGACATCGCCGGGGCTCAGTCCGATGGCGAACGGATGGACGCTCTCGTCGAGACGTCCGGCGGAAAAATCGTAGCCCATCTCTTTCAGAATAAACAGACTGAACGCTTTCTGGGCGTCCTTGTCGAACGACTGCCGCAAAACCGTTCATCCGGCTGATGCGGCGACTCCGCGATCGCCGATGCGAGCGGCACAAGCTGTTCCCGCAAGCCGCCGAACACGCGATCGAGCTCAGCGGTCGTCATGCCCGGCTCATACTGGTCGAGCAGCGTATCGTAGCGGGTCCCGCGGACGCCCCACAGATCGATGAATTGCCCGGTGTACCCGATGATCCGGTCCAGATAAGGCTGAAAACGCTTGTAATCGTTATTCGCTTTCGCCTCTTCCCAAACGGATTCCGCCTGCGACGTCAGCACGACGTATTCCTCGTACAGTTTGGGCGGAATTTTGACGCTGCGGTCGTATTCCTTGCGCGTTTCCGCGACAAGCTTGCGCTGCACCGGCGAAAGCGACTCCTGCGCGCGGGGTTCCTCCAGCGCGGCCAGCAGCTCGCCCATCCGTTCGGACACCGACAGCTTGAACATCTCGGCCGACAGCGCCCCGATCGCTTCCGAACGCCGTTCGACCCCTTTGCGCGGCGCGCCGGTTCTCAGGTCCCAGTACAAAACGCCGAGCGCCTCGTCATAGCTTTTTATTTTGCGAATCAGTTCGTCGAACGATTGCCATGTCTCTTCCGTGTTTGCCGTCATCCCGCTCGCCTCCATCCTATATTTTCTTCAACTTGATCATACTTTTTGCAAAACGTATAATCAACATGAAAGTCAACGAAGGAGAAATGGCGATCATGAACATTCAATTTACCCCCGCCGCGGCGGAAGCGATCCGTCCCGAGCTGGCCGGCGGGCGGCGCCGTCTCAAGCTGCTCTACGATACGGAAGGCTGCGGCTGCGCCGTCAGCGGCGTTCCCGCCCTGCAGTTCGTCGATCGGCCGGGCCCGGACGACCGGGAAGGCGAAGGCGATCCGTTCCCTTTCCTGTACGAGCCGCGGCATGAAGTGTTTTTCGAGCCGAAGATGAAGATCGATTACGACGCGGAGCGCGGCGCTTTCGTATTGAAGAGCGACGGGCAGATTTATACGAATCATCTGCGGTTGCTGCGCTGACGGTTGCGCCGGCGCTTCATGAGCGCGATTTCGCATGCAAACGCAAATCGGCTTTCACGTTTTGCTTTGCCCAAACAGAAGGAGTGGAAATATGGCAGAAGGAAATATCGGGAAAATTTTGGAGTTTAATGAGAGATTCGTAGAAAACCGCGAATACGAGGCTTACTTGACAGACCGGTTCCCGGACAAAAAAATGGCGATCGTGACCTGCATGGACACGAGGCTGACGGAACTGCTGCCGAAAGCGATGAATCTGCGCAACGGCGACGCCAAAATTATTAAAAACGCAGGCGCGATCGTCACCCAGCCGTTCGGCAACATTATGCGCAGCATCCTCGTCGCCGTCTATGAGCTGGGAGCGAAGGAAGTGCTGATTATCGGGCATTACGACTGCGGCATGACAGGCATCGATCCCGAGAAGGTCGTCACCCATATGAAGGAGCGCGGCATATCCGAAGAGACGATTCAAACGCTTCGCAACTCCGGCATCAATCTGACGCGCTGGCTGGTCGGCTTCGACAATGTGAAGGAAAGCGTGGAGAACAGCGTCGGCATTGTGCGCAACCATCCGCTGCTGCCGGCGGAGGTGCCGGTGCATGGCCTGATCGTCGACCCGACGACGGGCAAGCTCGACCTGGTCGTCGACGGCTACGAGGAGCTTCGCAAGCGCCAAAGGTCGTCGGAGCGCTAATCTAGCGCGCTCCTTCCGTTCCTTGCGCGGGCTTTCGCCTCGGCGGCAGCGGCGCGCGCGGCGATGACACCGCTGCGGTCGCGCAGCTTGTGGCGGTGGACGACCGCCGCTTCGGGCCGGGGCTCTTCTCCCCAGACAAGCCCCCGGAGCCGGCTCGCTTCGCGGCACATCCGCAGCAGCTCGGGATCGGCGATCGGCAGATCGAAGCTGCGGTAAGCGGACGTCCCGCTCCGCTCCGCCAAGGCGGAAATCGCCTCGGCGACAATCGCTTTCATCGCCGCCGCGTCCAGCCCGAGCCGGCGCATATGCTCGTCCGTCAGCCGCCTCTCAGCGCTGGCGAACATTTTACGCGCGCCGCTTATGTTCCCTCTCCGGCTGTGATATTGGCCGACCGCCAGTTGAATGAGCCCCACCCAGGCGTCGCTAAGCCCGTCGTCCGGATGGGATTTCCAATATTCCTCCAATATTTCATGGCACTCGAAATAATCCCGCGTCGCATGAAATTCGACCAAATAATCGATATAGGCGTCCGGATAGCGCTCTCCCATTGCCGCTCCACTCCCCTTTTTCGTCAGCAACAGCTTTATTATAAATTTTTATTATAAAAAATGAAACCAAAGCCTGCCGCATACGTAAACGTAACCGATGGCAACTTATGCCGAACCGATTTTTACAGGAGGGACACGACTAAGAGATGAAAAAAGGGTTGCTAGTCATGATGGCATTCGCGCTGTTCTTCGCTTTCAGCGCAGCCGACTATGCGGACGCCAAACCGCGGGGCGGCTTGAAGTCGCCGAGACAAGGCGTCACGACGCCGTCCAAGCCGGCCGAAAATGTCAGCCGCAGCGATTCCGGCACGAAGGCCACAAATCCGGCAACGGGCACGACCGCGAACCGCGGCGGATTGTTCGGCGGCGGCAGCTTCATGAAAGGGCTGATGATCGGCGGTCTCGCCGGCATGCTGTTCGGCGGACTGTTCGGCAGCATGGGCTTCTTGGGCGAAATTCTCGGCTTGATGATCAACTTGCTGGCTCTGTTCCTGCTCTTCGCGGTTATCCGCGCCATATTCGTCTATTTCCGCGACCGCCGCAAAATGGCGGACAATAACCGCAGACCGTATTAACGATGCGCATTTACACCGACGAAATCATCAATGCCGTCTGCCATCATATGGCGTCGCGCAAAGGCGTCCCCGTCTCGAAGGTAGAAGCGCAATTGTCCTGGGACGAGGATTACGGATTTACCGCCGAAGTATGGGTCGACGGCCGGAGCCAGTATCTGGTTGAAGCCAATTTGCTCGAAGCGATCGAACAGTATATGTATAACCATTACAATATTCGCGTGTTCCGCTCCCAGATTACGCTGGATGCGGACGAAGAGTTCTGGGCCGACATCGAGGTGTGACGGCTCCCGAACGGCTCCGTTTCCAAACGCAAGCGGAGATGCACACAGCAAGCCCGGCGGTCGCCATGACCGGCCGGGCTTGTTCGATGACGCGGCGCATTTAGCGGCGCGTAAAAGCGAGTACGGCATTGACGCCGCCAAAGCCGTAGGAGTTCGAGACGACCGCTTCGGCACGCGCTTGCCGTCCCGCCCCCTGAATGAGATCGATATCGGCCGCGGGATCCGGCTCCTCCAGATTGGCCGTCGGCGGCAGCCAGCCTTCGCGCAGCGCCATCACCGCAATCGCCGCCTCGATCGCCCCGGACGCGCCGAGCGGGTGGCCGTACAGCCCCTTCGTCCCGCTGACGGCGACCGGACGATTGCCGAATACGTCGCGCACGACCTTCGATTCGGTCACATCGTTCAGCGGCGTGGACGAGCCATGCGCGTTAACGTAACTGATATCATCCGCCGACAGTTCGGCGTCGGACAGCGCCAGCCTGACCGCCCGCGCCGCCTGCGAACCGCTAGGCAGCGGGACGCTCATATGATGGGCGTCGTTCGTCAGGCCGAAACCGGCCAACTCCGCCAGAATAACCGCCCCTCTCGCTTTCGCATGCTCTTCCTCCTCGATGACGAGCACCGCCGCCCCTTCTCCCATTACGAAGCCGTCGCGATGGCGGTCGAACGGCCGGCTCGCCCGGTGCGGGGCGTCGTTACGCGAAGACATCGCCCGCAGCATATCGAAGGCGCCGAACGAGAGCGGCGAAAGCGGCGCTTCCGCTCCGCCGGCAAGCGCGACATCCGCTTCGCCCCGGCGTATCGCCTGCAGCGCGCGGCCGATCGCGACGGCGCCGGACGCGCATGACATGGCGTTCGTCTCATTCGGTCCGGTGAAGCCGAACGCCATCGCCATATTGCACGACGCCGCGCCGCCGAACACGGAATATCCGAGCGTCGGCGACACGGACCGGTATCCGCCGCCGTGAAAGCGGGCGCTCTGCTCTTCGGCGAACGAAATGCCGCCGAGCGCGCTGCCCATGAAAATACCGGTGCGCTCCTGTTCCGCATCGTCCGGACCGAGCCGCGCGTGGCGCAGCGCCAGCGTCCCGGCCGCTACCGCAAGCTGGGAATAGCGGTCCATCCGATGCGCCCGCTTGCGGTCCATGTACGCAAGCGGATCGAAATCCCGGATTTGCGCGGCGATGCGGCTGCGCAGACCTTCAGGCTCGAATCGTTCAATGACGCCGACCGCGCTTTCGCCCCGGCGCACGCCGTCCCATAGCGCGTCGATGCCGGCGCCGATCGGCGTGACGCAGCCGATGCCGGTCACGACAGCCTTCCGCTTACGCATTGGCGGCAGCTCCCTTCGCCCTTCCTTCGGCCGCCCTTTTCAGTCCTTCAAGCGTTTGATCGGCAATATGTTGCACGAACACCGGGCCGATGATCCGCTTCGCGAGCAGCTTTCCGACCTGCGGACGATGCCATTCGTGGGCGATCGTCACCCGGGTGCCTCCTTCCGCGGGAGCGAGCTTCCATTCGACCTCCATCCCTTTCGTCACTCCGCGCACATGGCGGTAACGAACGGCTGACTCCTCCTCGTCCACTTCCATCTCGCTGACCCACCATACCGGCCAGCCGACCGGATCGAAACGGCGCAGCGCCGCCATTTCCACAAGGCCGCCCAGGCAGCCGCTGCCTTCAAGAAACCGGACACGCCGGTAATGCGGCAAATAGTCCGGCCAGCGGTCGACATGCCGCGCGAATTCGAACGTCCTGGACGGCGGGCAGGCAAAATACAGCTCATTCCATGTATACAACGTTTCTCGCCCCTTTGCGAAAGATTTGGTTACGATCGTTTCAGCTTCCTTGGTATGCATAACGCCCTGCGCCGGCTTTTTACCGCGGGAGCGGCGGCGGACAGTCGCCGATCAGCCCCGCCAGCCGGCGGGTAGCGGCCGGCCAGCCGCCCAGGACGGCGGACGCGCCATCCAGCCAGGCCGGATGGCGGCAGACGTAATCGATCAGACGCTGCAGCCGCGTTCCCGTCCGGAACGTCTCCCGGATCATGCGGTCGTAGTCGTACAGCGGCCGTTGCGATCCGCTTGCCAGCGCCTGGGCCAGCGCATCGGCGGCAAGCTCGGCCCCCCGCAGTGCGCGGTAGATGCCTTGGCCGGTAAGCGGGTCGTAATAGCCGGAGGCGTCACCGACGAGCATCAGGCCCGGCCGGGCCGCGGCGCTTACCGGGCGGTCGAACGGACCGCAAGCCAGCACTTCGCCGTCGATCGCGGCTCGCTCGAACGCCGGCGCCAGCTCCGGCCACCGGCCCGCGATTTGCCGGACGAAAGCCGGCTTGCGGCCGGCCGCTTCGATCGCCCGCCGTTCCGGCACGACGACCGTCATATTGGCCGTTCCGCCGGCGAACGGCGCGATGCCGACGACCTCGTCGCGCCGAACATACAGCTCGACGTAAGGCTCTGCCTGCGGCCATCCGTCAAGCCGGACCGTAAAGGCAATCTTGCGCACGCTGCCGGAAAGCGCAAGTCCTGCGCGCCGGGCGACAACCGAACGCAAGCCGTCGGCGCCGACGACGAACGGCGCGGTCAACCGGAACGCCGCGCCTCGCTCAGTCCGCCCGCTGACGCCGCAGACGCGACCGTCGTCGAACAGAAGCCGGTCGACGCGCATCCCTTCCAGCAGCGAAGCGCCGGCCCGCGAAGCCGATTCCGCCAGCCAGCGGTCCAGACGTTCCCGGGGGCAAGCGAGCCCTCGCAGTCCCCCGGGATAATCTGCCGAAAGCCGACTTCTCGGCGTATGCAGCCGCCAGCCGCGCAGCGGAACGGCCGCATCGGCCAGCTCGGCTTCCGGCGCATAGCCCATTCGCCCGAGCGCCGCGATCGCTCCCGGATTCAGCGATTCGCCGCACGGCTTGCGCTTCGGGAAGAAGCCGGCTTCCAATATGGCGACGGAGATGCCGCGCCGCGCAAGAAGCCGGCCGAGCGCGCTGCCGGCTGGCCCCGCTCCGACGATGATGACGTCGGCCATATTAGCGCCCGCCGCCGACAAGCGCCAGCCGGAACGGGAAGTGGCGGTGCAGCCTGGCGTCCACCCCCGCCCGCCTGGCCAGCGCCTCCGCTTCGGCGGCCGTATAGGCGCGCTGCACCGACAGCGGCCCGTCGTGGCGGGTGACTGGGCTGCGCCAGACGAAGCGGGCCAGCAGGCGCGCCGCGCCAAGCGCCGCCGGATGGCGCTCCAGATCGGCCGCGACCCATCCGATCCGGCTGACCCGCTCCAGCTCGCGCAGCAGCATGGCCGCGTCATCTCCGTCGAAGTGATGGAGAGCCAAATTGCTGAACGCGATATCGAAGCTGCCGTCCGGATACGTCAGTCTGCGCCCGTCTCCCTGCTCGATGCGGATCGCGCCGCTGCCTGCCGTGCGCGCAGCGGCGAGCCGCACGATCCGGCTGTTGATGTCCACGCCCGTCACCGTCAAGCCGATCCCTTTCCTCTCCGCCCAACGGATGAGCATGAGCGGCTGATCGGCCAGTCCTGTCGCGACATCCAGCACATTCACCTGCCTTCCCCCGCGGGCGGCCAGCAGCACCATCCGCTTGATGTGCGCGAACAGCGCAGGATTGCCGCCCATATACCGGTTCACCTGCCACACTTCCCGGAGGCTGCGCATCAGCTCCTGCTCATCCAATTCCGCATCGTCGAGCATCTCTTTCCGGATTTGCCTGTCCATTCCGCCCTCCAGCTCCTTCGGCCGAGATTGGGTAACGCTTCACTTTTAGTTTGAGGGAATTACTGGTTTTTTATCCATCGTTTTCACGAAGATCGTCCGCAACCGGATTGTTTATTTTTTTGCCCGAAACCAAATCTACCGATTTTGCGTTTAATATTCATAGACTAAGAGAAAGGAAGTGACAAGCGAATTTGATAAATCGAACGAGCCGCATGGCGATTGTGCTGCTGATCGCGGTGCAGACCGTATGGGCTACCGCCGCGGTCGGTTTTGCCGCCGAGAAGGAAGCCGCCAGCGCGTACCGGGTATACCAGAACGACAAGCCGCTGCGGGAATTTGTCTCGGAATCCCAGGCGATCGCTTATGCGAAGCGATTCAAGTACGCCCATGTCGAGAAAATAACGGGGCGCGTATGGGTCTGGGACAATTTCCCGAAATTCAAGGTGTACCAGGGCTCCACATCGTACAGCTGGTGGGAATACGATACGTACGAGCAAGCGCTGGCCAAGGCGAAAACATTGAAAAACGTACATATTCGCGATCTCGAAAAGCCTGGCTGGGTTTACAGCAACTATGCGAAATACCAGCTGTATCAAGGTGACAAAACGAAGGCGGAATGGGGCTTCGAAACGCTGGAAGAGGCGAAAAAAGAAGCGAAGCGCTGGGGCAACGCACATATTATGGACATCGGCGCCAACAAATGGGTGTGGGACAACCTGTCGGCGAACGATCGTCTGAAGCAGCGCCAAGGCACGAAAAAATATGCCGTCTACAAGGACGGCGA
>NZ_BOVJ01000047.1 GCF_018403665.1 Paenibacillus cisolokensis | reverse complement strand
TCTTTGATGCAACGCTAGTGTAATGATGCAGATCGTAATTCCGGATGCGCCGTCCTTCTTCCGTTACCGCATAAATGATCGATCCCGTACCGGAAATGACAACGATGCCCGGCTCGGCGAGGAGGGCGCCGCTATGCGCGACGACGGCGTCGTTCACATGCTCCTTCGGACAATTTAGTCCTTCCAGCTCTGTCATCGGCAGCACCCATTCCAGGTCCGACTCGGAATCGAGCCCGGCGATCCCCGCCGTCAACGCCCGCACGCTTCCCGCATCCCTTCCCGCCTGGCGCAGCGCTTCCGCGACGGCTTCCCGCACGTTGCGCTGCGCCTGCAAATCTTTATGGATGGAGGATGCGCCCTTCTCGACATAGGCGAGCACCTGGCCGTTCGTTTCCACAACCATCACTCGCGTATGGGAGCCTCCGCCGTCGATGCCGATCACAATTCCGCCGCTGTTCCGATTCACTTCGATTCCTCTTTTCTTCCGATTTTTTCCGGAGCAGAACGTCGTCGTCCAGCGTATAGCCACACCTCCCGTAGGTTTTCAAGGCGGCGCCGTTCCCGGCGGCCGTCAATACCTTGATCTCTCTTGCCCCCGAAGCCTGCAGATGTTCCTCCAACAAGGCGATCAGGGACGAGGCAGCCCCCATTCCTCTAGCCGATTCTTCCACGTACAATTCGGTGATTTCTCCCATCGCATCCGGATAGCAGAACGACTCGAAGCATTGGGCACAGGCGAACCCGACGACGCTCCCGTTCAGCGTCGCCACGGCGATCCGTTCGCCGCTTTTTCCCATGCTTGCGGCGATGGCCTCCGCCGGACGTCTCTCCCCACCGTTGAAGCGTTGATTCAGCCGGGAAAGCTCTTCCGCATCGTCCGCAGTCGCCAGTCTGACCTGTATCAACCTCCCCGCCCCCTTCCATTATTTTGAAGACACTATAAATGAATTCCATTCCGGATACCGGATTTCCTTTCGGTACGTTTCAAAATTTTTGGACTCGCAAATCGCGTTCAAAGTCCGCAGCCTTCATGAAGGAGCAGGAGGCCGAACGGAAGGCCGTTCGAGAAGACAAGCTGAAGCGGCAGGACGGGGAGCGACGGGGCGACGGCATTCCGGCCGCAAGTCCGGCGAACCGGAGGAGGGCGGATCGCATTGCGATAATGCGTCCGCGAGCCCGGCAAACAGGGGCCGGGCCGGGATCACATTGCGCCCATGCGTCCGCCCGTCCGTTATCCGTCGCGGAGAGCCAGAAGCCTCTCGAGCAGGACGGCCGCTTCGGCCCGGCTGGCGTTGTCCGCGGGGGCGAACCGGTCGGCGGACTTCCCTTTCAACAACTCAAATTGGTGCAAATACCGGATGTCCTCATACGCCCAATGGTCCGCACTCACGTCGGCAAAAGGGATGTCCACAGCGGCCGCCGCCCCGGGAAAGCCTTGGAACCCGCGGAGAAAGCGCGACACGACAGCCGCGATTTCCGCCCGCGTAATCGGTTCGTTCGGCAGGAACACAGCGCGTCCGCCCCTTGTCGATCCCTCGACGAGTCCGTATTCGGCGGCCGTTTCCACATAATCGTAATGCCAGGCCGTCTTCGGCACGTCCGCGAATGTCGGGGTCAGCCGCTGTGTCATGTCGAGCCCGAGAGCGACGACGGCCGTCTTGGCGAATTCGGCTCTCGTTATGTTTTTGCGAGGCTCGAAATTTCCGGCGGGCGTGCCCTGCATCACCTTGCTTCGGGAAAGGACGCGATCGCGTCTGCAGCCCAAGACATCGACGCGATCTGGCCGTAATCGCGAAAAACGCGAAGCGCCTGATCCTTCGTCACGGAGCCGCCCTTCTTCTCCGGTTCTTCGCCGACCGTATCGGTCTGCTCACTCCCGCCGGACACGCTTCCGGACGTGCCGATGACGACAGTTGGCGCATTGACCGTATGTATAATGTTGACGCCGGGATTATCCGCCTTGATGACGATCGATTTCGATTGCGTCAGCTGCGCCTCGCCGGCCTTCAGCGCTTTGAAGCGAAGCTCGCCCGCTTTGCCGTAGCCGGCGAACAGCAGATTACCCTTTTCGTCGTCACTTGCGAAATATGGATGCTTCCGGCTGCCGTATCGATCCGGTTGGCCAGCGTCATCGGACTGGCCCCGCCTGCGAACACTTTCGGCTTCAGCGCCGACTCGTTCCCGTCAGTCACCGGCTCCAGCAGTTCCGGATCGTAATCGATCCGGATCTCATATCCTTGAATGTCGCTGTAATCGCCTGTGAACCCTTGCAGCCAGATTGCGGCCTCGAACGTATCGCCTACGTCGACTTGCGCGGAAGAGAGCGCAAGCCGCACTTGCGGCTTCGCTTCGCCCGCTGCCGCCTGCGCGGCCGCAGCCGCGCGGAAGGCCGAACCGGCGAACAGTATGAGCGCCAAGGCGCAAAGGCTTCTTGTCATCCGCTCACGTTTCATTTTATCCCCCGTTCGTTATAGCGGAGAGAGGACGGGCGCAAATCGCCCCTCCCCCCTCCCGCCGTATTGGTGAAGCCCGTTATGCCGTCCGTGAAGAACGGGTTTCGCTTAAAATTCGAAGTTGGCCAGAATGAACGATACGTCGAGCAGATCGACCGCGCCGTCGCGGTTAATGTCGGCCGCGCTTGCGGCGGCATTCGGCCAGGCCGTTCCTCTCGTCTTGCCGAACGCTTTGGCGGCGAGCTGCAGGTCGACGAGATCGACGACGCCGTCGCCGTTCACGTCGCCGGCCGTCAGCGGTCCGAAGTCGAGATTGACGTTGCCGTTCACCCGGACGGATTCGGACGCTCCGATATGGCCCGGTACGACGATGCGCACCGTATACGTTCCGGCAGGCACCGTGATGGTATATCCGCCGTCCGCGCTTATCGTGCCGATACCGGCCACGTTGCCGTTCGCATCGACTGCCTCTGCGACGACTTTATGCGTTCCGTCATCGCCGGTATACCATACTTCGCTGTAGTCGACCTCTTCCCCGAACGCTTCGGCGTCGATCGTTCCGGAAATGGTGAACGTCGTCCCGGACGGGCTGTCCTTGATCGTCACCGCGCCTCCCGTAACTTGTCCGATCGGGATGTCTCCGGCGTCTCCGTCCAGCAGACGGACGTTCGACAGCTCGAATTCGTAGCTGCCTTCCTGATCGCCGACGAAATGGTAGAGCGCAAGCGACAGGCTGTCCGCATCGCGATAGCCGTCTATGTCGCCCGCCAGAGAAACGATATAGTCGGAACGGATTTGGCCGTTGTCGAGCTCCGTCTTGTTCTCCTGGATAATAAGCGGCACGCCCGGGTTACTTGCCTCCTGGTATGCGGACAGCTGCGGACTCGGTTCGACGGTTCCGCTCGCGATAACCGCGTCGTACGTCACGCTGAACTGGGCCGCGTACAGCTCGCCGTAGCCGTTAACGTCAACCGACAGACCGAAGCTTTCGCCCGGCCTCGCCTCTTCCGCCGATACGGATACCGAGACCGACGCGCCTGGTCCCTCCGCCGACTCATACGTAACGGTATAAGCGGGGGCGGCTGCTCCGTTCAGCGCGGCATCGTACACATAGACGTCGAACGTGTTCGCCCCTTCGACGATCGGCACCTCGATCCGGTATCGGCCGTCCGCGCCGATAACGCCGTCCGCCTGCTGGCTGCCGAACACGGCCGCAACGCCGATCGCCTGGAAGTCGCCGAACAGCTCAACCAGATAATCGCTTTCGATCGTTCCCGAAATCGTCCCGGTGCCGTCGCTCACCGTAATTTCCGGGTCATCCGGCGCAAATACGGGCGCGTTCACGTCGATGACGAACGGCGCGATCTCGTCTTCGGCAATTTCTAAATCGTTGTAGAAAGGAACCAGCAGGTAAAATTGGTCGCCGGCATCGGCAAGCGAATAAAGTCCTTTGCTCGGGTGGTAGAGAGTCCCATCCCAGCCTTCGATCCAATAGCTGCCCGGGCCGACTCCGTTCGTTTCGACGATCGTGCCGAGCCACTGCGTGCCCTCTTCATTGAAGACGTCGAGCGAGAAATAATCGAGCGGCCGGTTGATGCCGAAATAAATATCGGTCGTATCGGCTGCCGAGTCTCCGTTCGGCGAGAAGATGTCCGGATCGAGCTCGAGGCCCGATATCGGGGCCGGCAGTTCGACCGATCCGACATAGACGGCGAACGGAACGGAAAGGACATGCCCCTTGTCCGAAGTGAGCGTCAGACTGCCTTCATAATAACCGTCGGCCGCTTCCGGACTGACCTGCAGCGTCACATTCAATTCGGCGCTGCTTCCCGCCGCCACTTCGACGGTGCCGGCTTCCGGCAGGACCGTACCCGCCGCGCTGCCGGTCCATTCTGCGCCGACCGTATACGTCGCGGCGCTTCCGGCGATGTCTTCGACCGTAATCGTCCCGGTCAACGTCTCTCCGGCTGCCGTCTGTCCGAACGACAAGCTGCCGGTCCGGTAAGACGTTTCTTCCCCGCCTGTCACGTACGTCGTCGACCGGGAGACGAGCGCGACCGCTTCCGCCTCGATGACGTTGGCGAGATCGACCCGGCCGGCTCCCTGCTCCATGTGCGAATAAATTTTGCCCTTTTCGTCGGCAAGACGGACCGCATTGTTCATGAGCAGACCTTTCACAAGCTCGGGCGTAAGCGACGGATTGCGCTCCAGCAAGAGCGCCGCCGCGCCGGCGATATGCGGTGCCGCCATGCTCGTCCCTTGCGAATCCTCGTACGCATTCGTATAATCCCCGCCGTAGGCCGGCACGGACGACCGGATGCCGACGCCGGGCGCCGCGATGTCCGGCTTGATCGCGAGCGAAGGCAGCGCGGGTCCTCGCGAGCTGAAGTCGGCGATCAAATCTTCCACCATTTCGATGCCGAACAAGGCGGAATACGATTCATGACCTTCCATCGCTTCGAGCAGCTCGAGGCCGTTTTCCTGCGATATGCTGATCGTCGGAATGTAATCGCCCTCTTCGCCGAGCGTGCCGCCGAAGTTGCCGGGCGCATTGTTGTAGACTACAGCCGCAATCGCACCGGCGGCCTTCGCGTTCACCGATTTGTCCCGGAACGAAATTTCACCCCGCGAAATCAGCGCCACTTTGCCGGCAACGTCGACGCTCGCAAAGTCGGACTCCCGGCCGAGACCGGCATCCGCGATCTCCAGCGTCTGCCCGGCCAAATCGCCCAAGTCGGGGGAGAAACTCATGATGCTGCCGTATATTTTGCCGATCCCTTCCCCGGTAATGGCCGGTACGTTGAGAGGCGGATACGAAGCGCCGACGGAAATCGCCAGTTCGGCCGTCCCCGGATCGGTGACGGTATAAGGGAGCGGTCCGTCGTTGCCGTTCGAGACGACCGGAATGACGCCGGCGATCGCCGCGTTGTTGAGCGCGATCGAATCGGCGCTCGCTTCGTTGTTGCTGCTGCTGCCGAGAGACAGGTTGATGACGTCCAATCCGTCTTCCACGGACTTGTCGATCGCGGCGAGGACGTCTTCGCTCGTTCCTGTGCCGCCCGGGCCAAGCACGCGGTAGGCGTACAGATCCGCACCGTGGGCGACGCCTTTCACCCAGCCGTTCGGGTGATTCTCGACCGTCGGTTCCCCTCTGCCGAGTATCGTTCCGGCCACATGCGTACCATGACTCGTAGCCGCCTCCGGGTTGTCCGGATCGGGCAGCGTTTCGTAAGGATCATCGTCGTCGTCCACGAAATCGTAGCCGCCCTTGTAGGCATCCTTCAAGCTCGGATGGTGATAATCCACTCCCGTATCGAGGACGCCAACCTTGATTCCGGTTCCGTCCACACCAAGATCCCAAAGCACGTTCGAGCCTATGTACGGCGCGCTTTCATCCATGTTCGGGGTCACGCTTTTCAGCGGAACCGCTTTGTACGTCGCGTTCGGATAGATCGCCCTGACGCCCGGAAGGGCGAGCAGGCGGTCCACCTCGTTGCCCGCGATCCGCACGGCGTAGCCGTTGAAAGCATGCTTGTACCGGTTGCCGATTTGCGCTTTCAACGCTTTGGCTCTGGAGGCGAAATCGTTCTGCTCCTTGTCCAGCTTCAGCGGGTAGGATGCGTCGTACGTCGTCAGCCCGCTCCCGACTTTTGCCCGGTGCACCGCCAACGGATCGGATTGCAGTTCGACAATGACCGTCAATTCCTCCGCGCTGTCCGAAGCAGGCACGAAATTTTGCTGCGCCTGCTCCGGCGCGGAAGGCGCGCTATCGGCTTCCGACAGGGAGAAAGGCAGCTTCTGCTGAGCCTTCGCTTTCTTGTCCGCATCAAGCTGCAGCCCGTCGGGCAAAGGCAGCGGAGCCGCCCGAACGGACGGCTGAAGTTCGGATGCGGATGCGGATGCGGCAGCGGCTTCGGAGGCCAGCGCCGATCCGGCTGCGAGAGCCGGGGTTGCCATCGAAACGATCAATGCGATGAGAGCTGCGAATACGAACCATTTGCGGCGATTAAAAACCAAGCTCATAATTATCCCTCCTCGAAATCTTTTCTTTGCCTGCATGCTTCCTCTCACCTGCATGTTTGGCTTCCTTTGGCCTGCACGTTTGGTCTGCATACTCATCTGGTCTGTATGCTCGTCTGGTCTGTATGCTCGTCTGGCTTGCGTGCTTCCTCTGGCCTGCACGTTTGGTCTGCATGCTCGTTTGGTCTGTATGCTCGTTTGGTCTGTATGCTCGTCTGGCTTGCGTGCTTCCTCTGGCCTGCACGTTTGGCCTGCATGCTCGGCAGTTGGAAATGACGACATCTTTTTGCAGCGGTAGCGGGTCCGTTTTCCCTCCTTCCTAATCTTTCGATCGAATGTCCTAATTCCGGATATCATTTACCAGTTTAATAGATTTTCTGTCAATTTTTTGTTGAAATTTCTGGCCGCATTCAAATTTATTCCGACCCGATCAGACAAAAAAACCACCCCCTTAACATGTAAGGAAGCGGTTTCCAGAAAAGCCCAGCCGACCGGCATCGCCCATAGTAACTAAGAATTTAAATCGGAAAACCCAGAAATGCTAATTTCGCCATATGATCGCGAAGTATGGCGCTCCATGGCGGAATATGGAAATGATACGCCTGTGGGAATGATTCGTTTGTTGAAATGATACGCCTGCAGGAATGATTCGCACCTTTTCGCACCCTTGCGTACCATGGAATATCCCGTTTTGTCAAAACTGATCAGTCGTTATGCGGAAGTTGCGTTTCAAGATGGCACCAAAGTCACAGGATTAATTATCCCTGATGGAAAGGTCATCGAAGGGAATATGTTTTATTCAAATGTCGTCATTTTTGATACTTCATTATCTATATGAAATCCAAACCATAACCGGCTTCTATCATAAAACGAAAGGTTTGAAACAATCAAAAAGGGGTAATGAGAGTCAGTGTCAACTCGCGCTCACGACAAATCGAATAGCGGCTGTCCCATAAGTCAGAATAGTTTGCGAGACGATATTCGAGAAGTTTTCTACGGCATAAGGTCGTGCTTGTCGAAGGGGACATGGCGTGGCTGGCTGCCGCATCTGATGTGGCGTCTCGAAAAAGCTGAAACGGGAGCTCGGCGGGAACGACAGGTTGTCCCGGGGCGCTCGCGACGGTATGGTGCCGCCTGATAGCAACCGGAAAACAGCCTCGGCACCTGCTCACTGCCGTTTTCATTCGTATTTCGTATTAATTAACGAATCCTGCAAAAGTACAGCTTTTTCACGTTGTTGATAGCCAGAACATTCAAATTTCTGCGATAATGCAGGATTTT
>NZ_BOVJ01000046.1 GCF_018403665.1 Paenibacillus cisolokensis | reverse complement strand
TGGACAACTCGATCCGATTGACGCCTTTTTTGGCACAAAAATTATCTGTGATGATTGCAGCGGCACATCAGGATGGCATTAACCACTTTATGCTCACCAGCGGCTATCGGGACGAAGCGGAACAGAGCAAGCAATACGAGGAAAACGAGCCCGGCTACGCGTTGCCGGCAGGCTTTAGTGAGCATAACCTCGGTTTGGCGGTGGATATCGGATCAACGCAAGGGAAGATGGAGTCTGCTTCTGAAGGGCTATGGCTGAAAGAGAACGCCTGGAAATACGGCTTTATCTTGCGCTATCCGGAGGACAAAACAGAAATTACAGGGATTCCGTATGAACCATGGCATTATCGTTATGTCGGTTTGCCGCATAGCGCTATTATGTATGAGAACAATTTTGTTCTTGAGGAATATTTGGGATTTTTGAAGGAACGGAAATCGATAAAGACCACGATAAACCACGAAGAGTATTCCATTTACTACTATTCTGTTCTCGAAGATATCACGATTCATGTGCCGGCGGATACCCGCTATGAAATTTCAGGCAACAATATGGATGGTGTTATTGTGACAGTATATTCCGGGCAGGGCGATACTCCAACAAACGATAAACCGGAGAACGATTCATCGACAAGCGATACGCCGACAAACGAGGGGGCTCCAACCGGCAATCGTCCGAACGATAAACCGCAGATTGATACGCCGACTAGCGATACGCCAGCGGACATCGATCCGGCGCTTGAGAAGCCGGAGGGTGCGTTTCAGGAGGATGGGATGCCGGAAGTTAAGAATCCGGAGGTTTCGATACCAAAGGAGGGGAACGGATGAGAGCCGGCTACCGGTTGAAACATTGGGGCGTTCGGCTATTGTTTGCTTTCTACATGTACGCGCTGCTCAAAATTATTTTATTCAAGTTCGGCCGGGTGGATGTTGCGTTTCTATGGGATCAGTTACTGCGAACCGCGACTTATCCGGAATATATCGTTGCCAGACTGCAAGCTGGGAATCTGGTTCCCTTGAAGGAAATTACCAGAGCGCTTGATGCGTTGACTGTACACAGCCTGACGAACCTCTTCGGAAATATTGCGATCTTTGTCCCGTTCGGCATGTTCCTTAATGTTCTTGCGAAGGCCGGAAAGCTGACGTTGGCGGGGACGCTATGGCGCTCCTTGGCGGTAAGTATCGGGCTGGAAAGCGTCCAATTGTTATTTTCGCTCGGTACGTTTGACGTGGACGATCTTTTTTAAATTCCATTGGAGGCATGCTCGGCTTCGTCGCTTATAGACTGGGGTCCTGGCTGACGACGCCGGCATCCGCCGTTCCGGGTGCCCCGCGCGCCGTTGTTCTGGCGAAAAAGTTCTGATACGATGTAGTTCAATCATCATATTTACTTGAGGTGGATTATGAAATCGATCACTATTTTAATCGCCGATGACGAACCGGAAATTGCCGATTTGGTAGAACTGCATCTAACCAAAGAGGGTTATCGTTGTGTGAAAGTTTCTGACGGGCTGGCCGCCGTACAGGTCATTCGGACGCAGTCTGTCGATTTGGCGATTCTCGATATTATGATGCCGAATCTGAACGGCTACGAAGCAACGCAGCTCATTCGGGAAAGTCACCACCTGCCCATTATTTTTTTAAGTGCTAAAGCGACCGATCTTGATAAAATTACAGGACTGGTCAGAGGAGCGGACGATTATGTGACCAAACCGTTCAATCCGATGGAGCTGGTCGCTCGGGTAAATGCGCAATTGCGGCGAGCGTTGCAGTTCAATCCATCGGCGACATCGAACGTTGCCGTTCTGGAGGTGCGCGGTCTGATGATCAATCCCGAACAACGAATGGTACGATTGTATAACAAACCGATTGAGCTAACCCCGAAGGAATTTGACATCTTGTACTTATTGGCCAGCCACCCGAATAAGGTGTTCAGCACGGAGAATATTTTCGAACGTGTATGGGGGGAAGCCTACTACGAAGGCAGCAATACAGTTATGGTGCATATACGCGCGTTGCGGAAGAAGCTCGAAGAAGATAAGCACAAGAACAAATGGATCAAGACGGTCTGGGGAGTGGGATATACGTTCAATGGCTAATAAGATCCGAGGTTTCCGATTTAAAATGATTCAGCTATTTGTTTTAAGTACACTTTGCTCTGGCACGATCACCTTTTTGATCTTTAAAGCACTCCAGTTCTACTATCATACGACGAAATTTGAAGATCCGACGACCAGAATTCGTTATTTCATGCGGGAAATCGGAGACCTCAATTTTTTCTGATACTTTTTATTCCTCTCTCCTTTTATTTTTTCTTTCTCTTCACGAAACGATATTCGCTTTATTTTCACGAAATATCGCGTGGGATCAATCAACTGGCAAACGGCGATTTCAACAGCCACATCAACATTCGATCGAATGACGAGTTCGAAGATATTGCGCGAGATATCAATCTGGCTAGTGACAAATTAAAGCATGCGCTGGAGAGGGGGGACTTTGCGGAGACCAGCAAAGAACAACTGGTTTTGAATCTGGCACACGATTTGCGAACACCGCTCACTTCTGTTCTGGGCTACCTGGACTTCATACTTCATGATGAAAATCTGACGACAGAACAGATCAAGCGGTATACGGGCATTGCTTACTCCAAGTCACAACGGCTGGAGAAGCTGATCGACGAGCTTTTCGAAATCGCTCGTATGAATTACGGTCAGCTAAAGATGAATAAACAACTGATCGATCTTAGCGAGCTTCTCATCCAATTAAATGAGGAATTATATCCTGCTTTAGAAAGAAGTCACCTGACCACCCGATTGCATGTGACTCCCCATGTGACGATCCGGGGGGATGGAGTTTTATTGGCGCGAGTATTTGAGAATCTCCTTACGAACGCCATTCGTTATGGCAAAGATGGCCAGTATATAGATATTCATTGCAATCTGGAAGCGGGGAACGCAGTAGTTCAAGTGATCAATTACGGTCAACGCATTCCCCCGGAAGAGCTGCCGTATATTTTCGATATGTTTTACACGGTCGATAAAGCGCGTACTGAGCGGGAAGGAAGCTCCGGTATCGGTCTGTTTATTGCGAAAAATATCGTGGAACAGCATCGGGGCACGATCTCAGCGCAAAGCGATCCCGTTCGCACGTTATTTGAAGTTCGTCTCCCGCAAAGCAACGCACCTACAGCGCATCAGTAACTAGGATGTGTCTGGACACTGCGTGATTTCTGTTTTTTCTCCACTTATTCTTCAATCAGTTTTCCCAAATGAAAGCATCAATGGGAGGAAACTGAGAATGAATAAGTGTTTTTTTATGTTCTAAGCGTGTTATCACTGAGACTGCAAACAAAGAGGATCGTCCGTTCAATGTTGGACGGTATTTAATAAAAATTTTATTTTTACCCTACTTATTCTTTAAACTGTTCTTTTTATAGTACTGGTAAGACTGGTTGGAGGAAGCGTAAATGAAGCAACGGTTTTTTAGACAAGATGACGATAGGAAGATCATGAAATGGATGCGCAAGGATGCGGTGGTAGCCTGGCTATTTCTCGCACCGAGCGCTGTTGGATTCGCACTGTTTTACCTTGTTCCATTTATCATGGGAGTATTTTATTCATTTGTAGACAGCCCGGTAGATCGTCATTTTGCGGGTTTGGATAATTACCGCGAGTTGCTTATGAGCGAGTCCTTCCGCAAGGCAGTGACCAATACATTTTATTTTAGCGCGGTTAGCGTTCCGCTTAATCTCACACTGTCGCTAGGTCTTGCGGTACTGCTGAATGCAAATTTATATTTGCAAAAATGGTTGCGGACCGCCTATGTGCTGCCGCTTGTCGTTCCCGTTGCCTCAATTGTGTTCGTCTGGCAATTGTTGTTCGATTGGAACGGATCCGTAAACGCCTGGCTGAGCAGCTTCGGAACTGAACGCGTGGACTGGATGAAGACCGATGCTGCCCGATATGTCATTATTGTCGTCTATTTATGGAAGAACATTGGCTATAACGTCGTTTTATTTTGGCGGGTTTGCAGCAAATCCCGAAGGATTATTATGAAACCGCGCATGTGGAAGGAGCTGGGCGCTTACGGCAGTTTGGCAGCATCACTCTTGTCTATCTGACTCCCACGATGTTCTTTGTCGTCATTTTGTCGATTATGAACTCGTTTAAAGTATTTCGGGAAACGTATTTAATCGCAGGAGACTATCCGCATGACAGTATCTATATGATGCAACATTATATGAACAACATGTTCACGTCGTTGGATATTCAGAAATTGACAGCCGCGGCGACCATGATGTTCGGTTGTATTCTTTTGATCGTCATCGGTTTGTTTGCGCTTGAACGCCGATATCGGCAGTTCATGGAATAGAGGTGAGAGTCTTTGGATAATTTTCACAAAATCATTCGAAAAATTGGCCTCACAGTCGTGTTGGGCACAATTGCGCTTATGTTTTTATTTCCAATTGTGGTCACGTTCACTAATTCATTCATGACAGCCCAGGAAATCGATATCAATTATGGATCTATCGGACAGATGAATGAAGCGATGAAAGGGGGGAAAAACCGTTATGGAAATTTAAAATTGCTGCCGGATCATGTATCTGTGAAGCAGTATGGCGAAGTGTTGGTGGCAAGTCCCCGATATTTAATGTTGTTTTGGAATTCGGTGTTGTTGGTAGTGCCGATCATCGTTGGGCAAATCTTGGTCTCGGCGTTTGCTGCGTATGCCTTCTCCAAGTTGCAGTTTCGTTACCGAGATCGTCTGTTTATCGTCTATGTCATGACGATGCTCATGCCGTTTCAGGTGACACTAGTGCCGAATTATATTATGGCGGATAAATTGGGGCTGCTGAATAGCCCGAATGCCATTATATGGCCTGGCATTTTCGCAGCTTTCGGTGTTTTTATGCTTCGACAGTTCATGCTACATATTCCGTATGCCTATATTGAAGCGGCGAAGTTGGACGGGGCCGGCCATTTGCGGATTTTCTTCACGATGATTGTTCCTATGGTGAAACCAGGTGTTGCTGCGCTCGTCGTTCTCTTATTTGTTGATTATTGGAACATGGTAGAGCAGCCGCTAATTTTTCTGAACGATCCGTTCAGGCATCCGTTATCTGTGTACTTGTCCAGGATCAATGATGAACCTGGGATCGCTTTTGCGGCATCCGTGCTGTATATGACCCCCATGGTGCTGTTATTTCTTTATGCGGAAACTTATTTCATTAAAGGCATTCAATTATCCGGCATCAAGGGGTAATAGGAGCAATCTTTCCAACGGAATGTTTTAGGAGGAAGAAGACTGAATATGGGGTTAGCAAACGAACAAGTTGATCGCAGACGCAAACGAATGATTCAAATTGCCTTTATAGTTTTTCTAGGATTGTTGTTGCTGCTTACTTTTTCGGAAATACCATTCAATCATTAACCTTGCCGAAAGTAAGAACGGAACCGCTGACTACAGGAAACTTGACATTTACGATTGAGGGAAGCGGCATATTGGAACCGCTCAAAGAAGCGAGGTTAACGAACCCTGCCGGTTGGAAGGTCCGAAAGATCTTCGTAAAGGAAGGAGACCGTGTGAAAGCGGGGCAAAAGCTAATAGAATATGACAGTACAGCGGCACAACGAGAATTAGAAAATGAAATGGCCAACTTGAAGAAGATGAATATTGAACTGGAAAATCTTCAGGATCAGTTCATTGAGGCAGCACAGGGTGGGGATGAACTTGATACACGAAACGCTAGCCGCGCGATTGAATCGCTAAAACTTGACCTAGACACGCAGGAACGAAACATTAACGAGTTGAGAGACCGTTTGACAAGCGGACAGGAGCTGATCGCTCCGTTCGACGGGATCGTAACCCAATTGAGTGCAGTCGAAGGAATGGCATTTATGGGAGAACCGGATGTTCGAATCTCAAATGATAGCTTGGGCTACAAGTTGGATATTCCCGCCGATTCTACGCTGTTGACCCACTTGGATATATCAGTTGGGACGAAGGTAGAGGTCGAGGTACAAAGCGTTCAGGCACAACAGACCCGTATCCTTGAAGGAACGATTATCGAAATGGTGGATGCAGAGCCGAGAATCGAATCCGTTGATTTGACTGGTCTGAACCGTACGATTCCACGGAAGCTGATACGTATCAACGTCTTCAATGCCGAGCTAAAAGGGGGTGAGCGAGCATGGGTCAATATTGAGAAACGCTCCCGCCAGCAAGGACTGGTTGTTTGGAGTGAGGCCATTCATTATGAGCGTGACGGAATGTTTGTTTATAAAATTGACGAGCAGAGAGGAGCATTGGGCAATGTTTTCGTTGCTCGTAAAGTGCGCATTCAGGTCAGTGAAAGGAATGATCATGAAGCCTTGCTTCTGGCCGACAGTCTCTATGAGGGCGATCTGTTAATTCTGGAAAGCAGCGAGCCTTTACAAGACGGAAACCGTGTTCGTCTGCAATAAGCTAATTTTAACAGGAGGAATTTATTCGATGAAAAAGTGGTCATTTATGGTGTTTATAGGCATTTTATTTCTGTTGGTGAGTGCATGCGCTTCTGAGGGAAGTGATCAATCGGGAAGCCAGAAACCGGTAAATAAAGAGGGGAAAACTATCGTTACGTTGTCTGTCCAACAAGCGAGCTCATTTTATGAAATCGCAGAAAAAAGTTTGAGGAAAAGTACCCGGATATCGATTTGCAAATTCAGGTTATAGAAGATTATGAACAATACCAAACAACGACAAATACAGCAATACTATCGGGCAAAGGTCCGGATATCTTTGAAGTCAGCGGTCTGCCAACCAAAGATTATGTGAACAAGGACCTTCTCCTGGATATGGAGGAGCTCATGAAGCAAGACGATACACTAAATCATGGCGATTTGCAAATAAATATTTTGGATGCGATAAAATCAAATGATGGTCTGTATGCCATGCCTTTCGGATTCAGCCTGCGAGCGTTTGTAGGTGATGGGGATCTTCTCGGGAACACGAGTATTGACGACCAGAATTGGACTTGGAAGGAGTTTGAAGATATTGCGAAGACGTTAGGCGAGAGCGGTGCGGAACGTCGTTATGCCATGGCGGGGGAAACACCTGATTTCCGCATGCAAGAAATGGTTGTGGACAGGTATTCCGAGTTTGTTGATACCGCGGCGAAAAAGGCATTGTTTGACTCTCCATCGTTCGTAGAAGCAATGCAGCAAATAAAAGATATGTACGATAATCAGGTCATGACTTCAGAACCGGCGGATATAGGCAAGCAAATGTTTTATTCGACCGTTCTGAGATCGCCGGCAGATTTTATCAATGATTTGCATTTTTATTTCTCCAATCCGAAGCTGCTGCAAAAACCGGAACAAAAAGGAGGAACGAGAATTGTTCTCGCCTCCCAGTTCGCCATTCAAGCCCAATCCGCGGTGAAAGAGGAGGCCTGGAAGTTTATTGCCTTCATGCTATCGGAAGAAGGGCAATCGTTGCAAGAAAGACAAGGATTTTCGCTGCTGAAATCTGTGAATGAGAAGCAATTGAACGAGATGCAGGAACAAGTGGAAAACGGAACGTATAAGACGCCAGACGGGAAAGCGCCGAAAGTGACGAATGATGAATTTGCCAAGTTCAAAAAGTTCATTCATTCTGCAAATAACCATTCGGCAGCGGATGGCAAGGTAATTTCAATTGTAGGAGAAGAATCTATGGCCTTCTTTAGTGAGCAAAAAACTGCTGAAGAAGTTGCCGAGCTGATCCAGAACAGAGTGACAACCTATTTGAACGAGTAGAAAGCATTTAAATTGAAGTAGCGTATCTTTGGGCGCTACTTTTCAAAATAGCAACAAACCGATTTTAGCCGAGTGCTATTATTTACTCAACTTTCGCAGCTTGAAAATTAGTGTTAAGCCTTGATATTACCAGGATTTCTTATTGAAAAATCTCGTTCTTGACAGAAAAACACCTTTCCGTTTGGTTAAATGGAAGTGGATAGTATTCCCATCCCAAACAGAAAGGAGCGTAACTCTATGGTACAACACAACTTCCTGTCTGAAAAGGGGCAAGAACGAATCTCTGCTTTATTTTCCGCTTTGCAAATCGGACAACTGTTGCGTAAAGCCGGTATTTCGAAGTCGTTCGGATTGTCCAGTCTGGTCATTTTTAAGCTGATCTTTACGCTCGTGTTCGAAGGGCGCAATTGGTTTCGTCATCTGCATAGCGACCGCCAGTCGTTGCCTGGCAAAGATGTAGTCTATCGATTCATAAACCATCCACGCTTTGCCTGGCGAAGATTTTTGCATGCCTTGAGTCTGAAGGTCGTTCAGCATTTTGATTCCTTAACCTCTTCGTCCCGCGTTCGAACGTTCATCATTGATGATTCGGTTCTTCGCAGGGATCGCAGCAAGAAAGCCGAGTTGCTGGCTCGCGTCTTCGATCATACGACGAGGAGATATGCTCGCGGCTACAACATGCTCACGCTCGGATGGTCGGATGGCTTCAGCTTTGCGCCCATCGATTTTGTCATGCTCAGCTCGGCCAAGCTGACGAATCGCTTTTGCGTGATGAAGGAACGTCCAAGCGTACCCAAGGCTACAAACGCCGCATCGAGGCACTTTCACGCAAACCGGATGCCGTGGCGGCTCTGCTTGATCGAGCGATCCAGGCGGGATTCAGCGCTGACTTTGTCCTGATGGACAGTTGGTTTACCCAAGCGCCTCTGTTGCGTGAATTGATGGCGAAAGGTCTACATGTCATTGGGATGGTCAAGGCGATGAAACAACGATCCCGGTTCAACGGAAAAAGCCTGACGCTCCATGAACTGTATGCCCTGTTGCCAAAGCAGAAAAACAAAGAAATCCTTGGCTCGGTCATCGTTCAAACTGCCTGCGGTTTACCGATCAAACTGGTCTTTGTGCAAAACCGCCATCGGCGGCGGGATTGGCTGGTTCTGCTCAGCACCGATTTGGCGTTGGAAGATGCTGAAATCGTTCGCATCTACGGCATGCGTTGGAGCATTGGCGTGTCCAGTTAAGGACA
>NZ_BOVJ01000045.1 GCF_018403665.1 Paenibacillus cisolokensis | reverse complement strand
TGTCCTTAACTGGACACGCCGATGCCCCAGCGGATCCCGTAAATACGGATCACGTCCTCCACGGAGAGGGAAAGATCCGTCGTCAGCACCGCGAGCCATTCGTTCTTCTTCGTGCGATGACGGACGAATACCACGTGAACCGGTATGCCGGAGGCAAGCTCGGTTCGAATCGAACGAAGGATGCCTCGTTTCTTGCTTTGCACCGGAGACGCTGCGGTGTATAGTTCTTTGAGCGACAGCTTCCGGCCTTGAACAAGGAAACGCTTATTGTCGTTCTTGACCATGCCGATCACGTCGAGCCCGCGGGAGGCGATCTCGCCAATGAGGGGCGCGTGCGTGAACCAACTGTCCATCAAGACATAGGAGGCCGTGGCTCCGGCGGCAAGCGCGCGATCCAACATCGATACAATCACCTGCGGAGCCGACAGGAGTGCTTCTTGACGTCGCTTATACCCGTTCGTCCGTTTGTCGATCTTCTCGTTCATGCCGTTAATGGCAGATTTGCCGGAACTGAGCAGCGCGAAGTCCAGCGGCAGGAAGGTATGGCCGTCGGACCATCCCATGGTGAGCATACGAAATCCCTTGTAATAAGCGCCGGTGGCATGATCTTTGAACCTGGCCAGCAACTCAACGGCTTTGCTGCGGTTGCGTTCGAACATGGAATCGTCGACGATGAAGACGGTGTCCGATCTGCCGACGTAAGCACGCTGACCTTCTGCACCGTCGCGACGCTGAGCGACGTCAGAAAACGACGCCAGGCAAAGCCTGCATGGTTGAGGAAACGATAGACGGCATCCTTGCCGGGAAAGGAGTCGCCCTTGCTGCTCTCGAGCAGTCGAAACCAATTCTTCTGGTGAAACAGAAGGACAAAGACGAGTTGGAATAGCCGAGCACAGCTAAAGCCAAATCGCTTACGGAATCCGGCTTGTTGAAGATGTTTCATCACTTTCAGTTCTTGAAAAGCAGGCTTTAATTCGTTTGGCAGTTGATTCAGATCGGGCTGATGGTCTATCATGATGGTTCTGTCTGGTAGTGATGGCTTGACACTCTCACTTTACCAAACGAAGTGGTGTTTTTCTATTTTGGCAAGCTGGCTATTCAACAGACCGTAAGACCGTTCTACAACTGGTTTTACATTGATTTTCTAGGTGCAAAAGTTGAGTTATGTAACATAAAAGAAAATCAAGGAACTCCGTTGCCTACTGTAATCGCTTACTCTTTTGTTAAAACAAAAAATGTTAGGAGCTATTCCTGTAATGAATTATATTGAACTTTGAAAAAGAAGAGTACCTCCAGTATTATGGGGTTCGGTCGAGTAAGCACAAGGGATTCGGGATTTGTATGTCGAAATCATATGCAAAGGAATCTTCGGAAAACAGCCCAAAATCCTTGCAGAAGGAGCGATGAAAATGTTCAAGACGACAGCACACCTCGACAATCAATTGATCCTGCCTGGCGATTTCTTTCTTCCCTTCGGCGGAAAACTGGATGAAGGGAATCGCTGGGTTCAGTTGGCTCAGTTGGTGTCGTGGGCGGCGGCTGAACAGAAATACGGTCGTTTCTTCAAAGACACCTTCCGCGGTCAGCAAACGATCAGCCTGCGGATGGGCTCGGCGCGCTGATCATTCAGGAGCGCATGCAGTTGACCGATAGAGAAACCCTGGCGTCGATCAGCGAGAATCCCTATATGCAATACTTCATCGGTTTGCCCGGATTTGTCATGAAGCCGCCGTTCCACCATTCCATGATGACGCATTTCCGCAAACGTCTGACGGACGTGCTGGCCGAGCTGAACGAGATCATCGCCACCGAGGGCGCGAAGGAAATGAGAGACGATGACAACGATCCAAGCAACGTGATCGGCGGCGCCACCGGAAGCGTCCGAACTTGAGACCGATGAGGCCATCGATTCCACCGCGGCGTCGGAAACGCCAGAACAACCGAATCAAGGGACACTGTTGGTGGACGCCACCTGCGCCCCAGCGGATGTGGCGTATCCGACCGATCTGAATTTGCTGAATGAAGCGCGGGATAAAAATCGTTCAGCAAACCCGAATCAGGGCCCCAAATCGCGAATGCTGTAGAACAGTTATTCGAGTACGAGAAAAGAGGCACGGTGTGGCGAGCGGAAGGCATTGCGCCGGTCGACTTTAATATGAGTCCAAAATCGCCCTAATCTGTACAACTTGCTGCCTCGCTTTTATGACACAACGAAAGACAAAATCATCGTTTAAAAAAGCGAGCTCCCTTTCTCTACATGGGGCTCGCTTTTCGAGATTCGCAGCTGAGCAAAGTTCAACGATCGTTATCCGTGAGGAACTTAATGCTGCTACTGTCGCCTGAATATTTGCATCTCCTCGCCCCATGCTTTATTATATTTTCATCGACAAATTTGCAGGTCTAAACAAGGAGGTTCATTCGTCCATGTGCCCCCGTACCAAAGAACAAAATGAGCTGATCCGCATGCAGCGCAGAGAACAGATCCTGGACGCCGCCGCGCACGCCTACTTCCGCACGGGAGGCAGCTTTGATATTCGCGACGTCGCCCGCGAGGCCAAACTCGGTTACGGCACGGTATACCATTATTACCCCAACCGACATTTATTAATCGAAGATGTGCTGGATAGCGGCTTCGAGCGATGCGAGCAAGCCCTGGCAGAATGGGCGAATATCAGAGGCGGAAGCCCGAATGATAGTCAACTGTTGACGTATTGCAAGGCGTTGCTCCGGCTGTGGCAGTCGGATGCCCGCGCATATCTCGTCTACAAAATGGCGGCGGAACATTATGCAGGCTTGCCTGAGAAGGATCGGCACCCCGTCAAGAGACGATTCATGGAACGCTTGTACGTCCCGCTTCAATCGATCGCCCGGCGCGAAGACGACAGCGTCGACCATATGCTTGTCGTGCTGGTCGGCTGCAGCGGGCTACGCTACTATACGGGCGCTTCCGAGTTGGACGTCGATCGAATCGCCCAGCTCGCAATGCAAGCTATTACGAAGGAGTCCTGATACGAACATGATTATCCTAAAAAGCAAGCATGAAATTGAGGCCATCCGCAAGGCATGCCAAGTGGTGGCCGAATGCCATCGCACGATCGCCCCGCTCATCAAACCGGGCATCACGACGAACGAGATTGATCGCATATTCGAGGACATTATTTTGAAGCATGGCGCCAAGCCATACGAGAAGGGCTACAAGGGCTATCCATATGCGACGTGCGCCTCCGTCAACGACGTGATCGCGCATGGATTTCCTAGCGATAAGCCACTTGAGGAAGGCGATATCGTGACGATCGACACGGTTGCGGAGCTCGACGGCTGGCTCGGCGATTCGGCCTGGAGCTATGCGGTCGGGAAGATCTCGCCTACGGCCGAGAAGCTGATGCGCGTCACGAAGGAATGCCTTGACCTCGGCATCGCGCAGGCGCAGCCCGGCAATCGGCTCGGTGACGTGACAAGCGCGATCCAGCGGCATGCGGAGTCGCACGGCTTCGGCGTCGTGCGCGACCTTCTCGCCCATGGCATCGGTCGTGACCTGCACGAGGAGCCGACTTATGTGCATATCGGCAATCCCGGCAAAGGCCCCCGCATCAAGGAAGGCATGGTGTTCACGATCGAGCCCATGATCACCGAAGGCACCTATTACATGACAATCGATCCGGACGGCTGGACCGCGCGGACGCTGGACCGTAAGCTTGCCGCCCAATACGAGCATACGATCGCCATCACGGCTGAAGGTCCACAAATCCTGACGGCGCAATAGAATGATTAGTAGTCGACCAACGGGATGGTCGGCTGCGGAGGCTGCCACAGCTTTGCCTGCCAATGGATGGGTCGAGGAGGAGGTCGAGTTCCATACGCTCGACTCCGCTTGCTCCATTGTGCTCGGTTATGGAAGACAAGCGAAAGCGCTCATGCCCGCCGAGATGAGGGACGCGGTCCGGGCGGAAGCGCAAACCATGTGCCCGTTATACGATGAATCGTGCACGTGATTGGAACCCCAGCTGATCTCCCGTCAAGATCCGGCTTCTCCGATCATCTGCAGTTCAATTTGCTTCATTTCATAACCTTTTTAAAGGTTTCCCTTTTTTCTTCAACAGTCGAATGAAGGTGCTCCCACTTGTTATCCAAACGTTTTACCTCTTGGTCGATCTCATCCATCTGAAGGGAGGAGTCACGAAAGGCCTTTTTCGTTTGTTCAATTCGCGGTTTTTGCCGATTCAACCGCTCAAGCCACTCTTTGTAGTAAAAACGGGAAAATTCAATAAGATGATGCTCCTCAAGAGGCGCCCCCTCCCATGTACGACCAATAAAACGAATCATCTCCTGCGGCAGATAACTCGTGTGCAAGCGCGGTTCGACAGGAAGATCCAACGCTTCGGGCAGCCGGCTAATCGAGTGTGTAATGTAGACTAAAAGTACCCCGAAAGAGCAAAGTGAAATCCCCGGAAAAAACAAGCAGAAATCCCCCAATAAATCGTGGGGGAATAGACCGCAACAGAAGACTCCTGTATCCTATTCATAGAGAGAAGCGAAAGGTTATGGGGACGGGGAGATGCTCAAGATGGGACAGATCGAGACGATCAAAGATTTATCCGGGTTTTATTTTTATATTCGACTAATTAAAACTGCTTACCAGTATTCGTTCACACACTGCTCAAGAAAAATGAGCTCTGCGAAATTATCCAAGCGTAAGAAATCGCCGCCCAGCTCTCGTCAACGAAAGCGAGCGGCGACAACTCGGCTGACACGAGGTCTGTCAAAGAACTGCTGGTCATCCAGGAGCTTTATCGTCATCATCGCGCTGCTGCACGCTAGACCCGTCGTGCACGGCTAAAAAGCGAAATGTTCAGCATGCCCTGCTTAAACGATACGCGCCAATCCTCACCTGTCTCATACCTGTGCCCATGGTGTCTGGGCACTCGACCTCGCCATCGATTGTGGTGAATCAGAAATACGTGGGGTGCTGCACCGTTATCGTCAGGAACAACTGTTTATGCGGTCAGGGGTGAAACTGTCGCGTCAGTCGATAGCGAACTGGCTGATCGCAGACACGAGCAGCGGGTAGTGGCTCTCACCACTGTACGGCTAAATGGACGCCGAATGACTGAAACGGGATATCATGCAGTAGTTATCTTGCCAGATTACCACTACATTGATCTGTTCATTCACTCGTCCTCGGCCAGCCGCCAGTTGTCCATGTTTTCTCCAAGTATCCGACAACCGCCCACGCCATCAGACTGCTCACAATCGTGAACGGTGTTTCCGGGTACAGACTGATCAAAGTAAAACTGACCGTATTGTTCAAGGCATGCAACACCATCACAAGCAGGATGGAGCCTGATCGTTCAAAGATAAAATTGGTGATATAGTTCATGGCGACGATGGACGCTGTAAATCCAATCAGAGAAGGCACAAGAACAGCCAGCCCCGCGTCCACATACAAAATAAAGAGCAGCGGATAGTGCCATAATGCCCAGATGAAGCCCCCCTTCCATGCAGCGTGCCAGAAATCTTGTTCCCTTGTCTTCAAATAAGGATACAGATATCCGCGCCAACCAAACTCCTCGGTTCCGCTTGTCAGCACATTTGAAATGAAATATCCGATTACGGATAACGCAACCGCTTGCCATGTTGCATCCGCCAAACTGCTGAGCAGGATGCTGAGTACGAACATCGGAATTGCGATCACGATCGGAATAGATAATGCGAAACGGATATCAGCTCGACCTGGACGTCTGAACAGTATAACTCCCTCTCGGGTACGGACCGCAAGGAATCCGAGCAAAGGACCGAACACGCCTAGTGCGAATAACAGTTGAACAATGGAAAAATTTCCGGCAAGATGAAAAATCGTCATATCCGTTCGTAAAAATGGTCTGTCGATCTGCTCCACCGATAAGCTGAAATCCAACACCCCCATGTCCAACCGAAAGAAATGATCAGATACACAATCAATGCTGATTTCCGAATCATGTTTATTTCTCCTTTTCTGTTCATCTACAATGAAAAGCTCTCAGGATCTTTTCCCAAGAGCTTCATTGCAATGGTCGTTACCGATGGCAGGAAAATCTCAACCTTTCGGAAATGATTTGTGTTGATTAAGTTATCATAACATGAGCGGAAACTGCGTCCAAGACGGAGGCTCCATGGCTAATTGTAATTCTTTTGGTATCATGGCTTTTCAATCAGGGTATTTGAGGTATGCCTTTTATCTGCTGGCGCTATCCCACAAAGCAAAGAACTTCAGGGGATGTTTCCTTATTGTGATCAGGAAAATTGTCCAGTAACGTTCGTTCTTCGATTTTAGCCTGGGTTAGTTACAGGTATCCAACCCGTTAGCAGCGCTCCGCCTTCCGAATGGTTGCCTGCGGAGAGCTCACCTCCGTGAAGCCTTACAATTCGTTGTGAAATGGTCAGCCCTAATCCGCTACCTCCAGTTGAACGATTTCTAGATGCTTCACCACGATATAGAGGTTCAAAAACTCGATGTAGTTCTTCCGAGGAGAAGCCCGGGCCGGTATCACGGATCATAAACTTTATTTTGTTACCTTCTTTATAACATTGAACAACAATTTCACCATACGAGGGTGTGTGTCTGACGGCATTATCCAACAAATTGTTCATCGCTCGTTCCAATAAATGCACATCACCGTTAATGAAGCAGTCGTCTTCAATATGGGTCGAAATCGAGAGGTTCTTTTGGCGAGCTAGCGGACTTAAACTGTCAATCGATTTCAGGATGATGAATTTAATATCAATCTTCTGATGATGAAGATCCATCTGCACATGCTCCATCTTTGTAAATGTGAACAGGTCCTCTACCAACCGGTCCAATTGCGCCGATTTTTCCTTACAAACGGCCAAATATTTGGTTATTTTATCCGGGGATTGGGCAATGCCTTGTTCCAGACCATCCAAGTAACCTCGTAAAGCGAACAATGGGGTACGCAAATCATGAGCGACAGCTGTAATGACGAATCGGCGCTCTTCTTCCAATTCCGCTTGTTTTTGAAAAGCTTTTTGCATTCCATTCACCATCATTTCGAATGCATCGCGTACCTCAGAGATTTCGGTGATATAGGATCCAGGCAACTCTACGTCCCAATCTCCTGCAGCGACTTTTCTGGCTGCAAAGCTCATCTTTTCGAGAGGCTTAAGAAGAAACCTTCGCATTTCAACACCGACAATAAAAAAGCTAACAATAGCCCGGTAAATATCGAAATGAACTTAGCCGCATTTGACTTCGGAAGATAAATAATGACCTTTCCGAGCAAATGCCCGTCCTCTATAATGGAGAACCGTTCGGTAGAAGGCAATATGCCATGGCTCTGTGGATTAGAACGGTAAATTTCTTGATCTGATGCAGATAGAATAGCCGCTTCCATTTTCGCTTGTTGCAACTCATGATGCAATTGGTTTTGCCAATTCGGATCCCTCCATTTGTTCGAATTGGTTTCGATCAGCTGTACGATCTTCTCGATCCATTGTCCTTGCAGAATCTCGGCTTGAGCTCCGTTTTTTGCGAAGCTGAGCGTTTTTGTCTCTATGAAGTGTGTTGTCACATAAAAGATCCACGGCACTAACATTAAGAAGAAGAAAAGCAGTATAGTAAACGAACGAATACGAAGTGTTCTCATCTTAACCTCCCTCGAAGCGATACCCTATTCCCCATACGTTGACTAGGTATTGAGGATGGTTCGGATCGGATTCAATTTTCTCGCGAAGTCGACCGATGTGCACCCGAATCGTATGCCTGTCACCTACCCCATTCCAAAATTTCGAAAGTATCTGTTCATATGAAAAAACATGCCTGGGGTGTTCGGCAAATAATCGCAATAATTCATATTCCCTCGGGGTGAGCACAACACTCTTCCCATCCACGAATACTTCTCTTGTGGATAGATTTAGCTTGATGCGGCCAAAATCCAAGATTCTCTCACTCATTTGCAGTTGGGAAACAGAACGTCGTAGTACAGCTTTTATCCTGGCTACAATTTCACCGGGTGAAGCGGTTTTGACAATATAATCATCGCCGCCGAGCGTCAGGCCGCGAATCTTGTCCACATCGTCGCTGCGTGCGCTCAAGAAAAGGATCGGAACGTTACTCTTCTCCCGAATCCGGCGACATAACTCAAACCCGTTTTGACCCGGCATCATGATGTCAAGAACAATACAATGAATGGAATTCTGCTCAAACAATGTCCAAGCTTGAACAGAATCGCAAGCGGTTATAACGCGATAATTTTCATACTCTAAAAAGTCGCTCAATAGTTCAACAATGCTTTGATCATCGTCTACAACCAGTATGGTACTGATTTCACTCATGAATATCCCACCTTTGAAAACTAGTTTATCATTTAACCCCATGCAACAAACAGAACCACCTAATTTGTGATGATTTGTTTATTGTTTTGTGACCTTTATACAACTTCATTTGAGATACTCGTTTGTTACGATACTTCTTGCCGAGTCGGACAGCAAATATCGCGAGTTAGGGCCCGTTCTACGCAAAACGGATGAAGGAGGTTGACAAACTTGGAATACGGAAGTTTCTCATTTTTCCATTCGGTGCTCTATTTTGTCTTACGCTTTTTTCTTTTGTCGCAATTCGAATTTATCTGATTCGTCATCGCTACAGAGATTCCAATCCAAAAGACCGTGACATCGCATTGATTCTAAAAGGTCGGATGGCGAGTGGTGAAATCGACGAGAAGGAATATCACAGGCTGAAGGATCTTCTGACAAAATAACTTTTCCCTGATACGATCCGCAGGTTCGAGGATCAATCTATTGACTTTGAATATGAGGAGGTTTATGGATGTTAACGGTTCAAGTCGTGCTTTTTGATGGCTTTGACCTTCTGGATGCCATTGCACCTTACGAAGTTTTTTGTGCCGCGGCAATGTATGCTGAACACGCGTTAAGCGTAGAATTCGTTACCGCTGAAGGGCCGAGATCCGTCACCAGCGGCATCAACGGGTTAAAAATTGAAGCGAGTGGCAGACTGAACCCGGAACGAACAGGCATCATTCTTGTACCTGGCGCGTCGGGCGACGTCGAAGGAGATGGGCCGAATTCGCCCCCAGCCATTCTGTCGCGGGCACTGAATACCGAATTGGTTGAAATGATTGAGCAAGCACTCGGGCAAAATGACATCATCGTTGCCACGGTTTGCGGCGGTTCCCTGTTACTGGCCATGGGAGGGCTCTTGGAGGGCAGACCAGCGGTAACGCATCATCTGGGCATGGATGTACTTGGAGCAACCGGAGCCATTCCCGTTCCTGCACGCGTAGTGGATAGCGGCAACCTGGTCACTGGTGGCGGCGTTACTTCGGGACTCGATGTAGCGCTGTATCTGGTGGAACGCGAGCTTGGACCGCGCATCGCGCACGCGGTAGAGCAACTGTTCGAATACGAACGGAGAGGAACGGTCTGGCGGGAAGAAGGAAGGGCGCCTGGCTCTCACAAGGCAGAGACCGACGAAGAAACGAACGCGACGAACAATATGGGGATGATTTATGATACCCCGGATATAAAATTACCCGGAGAATCTGACTTCGACGGGGATTGGGATACAACAATTGCTACGCCTGTTGGAAAACTGGAGGTCAAGCTCTCCATTTCCATAAGGAATGGGTTGGTCCAAGGCCAGGCTACACAAGGGGATGAGACGGTCGAGTTTATAAATCCCTTACTTCAGGACAATAAGCTCACCTGGTCGCTGCGCGTCACGAAACCTATGCGGTTAAATCTAAAATTCGAAGTTACCGTGCGTGGAGATGACATGATTGGATTCGCCAGGGCCGGCATACTGCCTGCATCCAAATTAACAGGCAAGCGTGTTACCTAACCCATAAATGCGATTTGGCAATTAAAATGAGGGGATGGATCGCATGAAGGAGTGGAAAATATCATACGGCTTATTGGCCTGCATCAGTATTCTATTTATCCTTTACGCTTTGGTGGCCAATTTTATTATCGATCCCGAAGCAAAGGCGTTTATAAGCCATAAAATCGGCCTGAAGCGCGAACTTAATCTTCCGGTCTGGATCAACGTTATGCACGTTCATGTTGCGTTTGCCTGCATCGCCATGGCGACAGGGTTGCTCAACTTCTCCAACCGCGTCCTTGAAAAAAGCCGCAAGTTCCACCGTATAAACGGCTACGTTTATTTAGTATCCGTCCTTCTTGTCGTGATTACTTCCGGATATATGGCTCCTTATGCTACCGGAGGAAAAATAAGCAGTATGGGGTTCAACGCTCTTAATCTAATATGGCTGTTTATCACCATTACGGCGCTTGTACAAATCAAAAAGAAACGCATCATTCGGCACCGGAACTGGATGATCCGAAGTTACGCCTTTTGTTTTACGAACATGACAATTCATCTCATCACCTCCCTTTTTTATCAGGGATTTGGTCTCAACTACGCTACCAGCTATACAATAGGGGTTTACGGCTCTATTGTGCTGCTGTTGATCATTCCTAACATCATTATCAGAAATATCAATCGATCCAGAAAGGCAGTGGTAGGATGAAAAAATTATAGGAGTACTCATGTCGTTTGTACTAGTTCTATGTCTAGTTACCTCTGCAGCAAGTGCGAATTCAAAAAAATAATGATCCATTCAAAGACAAAAGGATGCATGTTCAAATCGTCTTGTTCGATGGTTTCGATCTGCTGGACGCATTAGCACCATACGAAGTATTTGCTGCTGCGGGAATGTACTCAAACGGAGCAGTTACTGTGGAATTGGTTTCCGCGGAAGGCAAGCGTTCTGTCCCGAGCGGTCTGAACGGGCCGGCTCTCGAAGCGCAAGCTGCATTAGACCCCAAGCGTCCTGGAATCATTTTGGTGCCCGGGGCTTCGGGCAAGCCAGCAGGAAATTCGGAAGATACCATTCCGAATATTTTAAAGAAGGCCATGATGACGGGCTTGTCGGAGAAATTGAAACAAGCTTTTAACAATGAGGAAGTTATTGTAGCTACAGTATGCGGTGGTACACTGCTGCCTGCGATGGGAGGTTTGTTGAAAGATAGACATGCGGTTACCAATCAAATAGGCATGGAAGCGTTAGGAGCTCTCGGTGCAATTCCGATTGAAGCAAGAGTCGTTGAAGATGGTCCTCGCTTCGTAAGCGGGGGAGGCGTGACTTCGGGTCTTGATGTGGCCTTGTATTTGGTTGATCGTGAGTTAGGTCCTCAAATCGCAAATGCTGTAGAACAGTTATTCGAGTACGAGAAAAGAGGCACGGTGTGGCGAGCGGAAGGCATTGCGCCGATCCATTTTGACGAAAACTAATACCGATCCGATAAGAGCAACAGCGGCAGACTAGGATGATGCAAAACACCCTGGCCTGTCCGCTGTTGTTGGCTCGATCACAGGCCAAAAGAATACAACTGGCCTGGGTTTGGCTAAATTTTCTTGGGACTGACTTGCATCTTATCCAAAACAAAGTTATCATAGATACATGAAGTCTTTAATTCGAATGGAGGAGTGCTATGAAAACTCACAAGCCACTGATTATGCGTTTGAGGTGATGTTCCATTTACTGGCAACAACGCCGGACAAGATTACTAGACCCATCTTATGACAAATTAAAGATATTATATATCCATAGTATATTTAATCGAAAGGAAGATCACGATGGCTATTCAACATGCGAAAGATTCTACTTTTAATGAGATGGTGCAAACGGAAGGTATAACAGTAGTGAATTTTTGGGCCGCTTGGTGCGGTCCATGCAGAATGTTTGCACCTGTATTAGAGGAGTTTGAAAGGGAAGCAAATGATTCCATTAAAGTCGTTAAAGTTAATGTAGACGAAAATCCGGTAACCTCTTCACAATTTCAGATTATGAGCATCCCGACAACCATTATATTCAAAGATGGACAGCCTCTATATAAAGAAATAGGCATATTGTCGAAAGGTGAACTGCAGCAGCTTGTTGGCTCCAAATAAATCAACAAAAAAGGGGAGATTCTTTTGATTTATGATTGTGCTATTATCGGCGGAGGCCCGGCAGGACTCAATGCGGCTCTGGTACTTGGCGGGCCAGACGCAGTGTTGCGTTATTTGATAACAGCCAGCCCCGAAATGCGGTTACACATGCCTCTCATGGATTTATAACAAGAGACGGTGTGACACCCGCCGAGTTTAGGCGTATTGCATATGAGGAGGTTCTGGGGTATCCCTCCGTTGAACTTTTACCTTGGGAGGTAACCGAGATTCACCGGACTGATCACAGGTTCGTCGCCGTGGCGTCAACCGGAAAACGGATTGAAGCACGCAAATTACTGATCACCACTGGACTTAGGGAGATTTTCCCGGATATTCCAGGTTTGCGTGATTGTTATGGAACAAGTTTGTTCAGTTGTCCCTACTGCGATGGTTGGGAGCTTCGAGATCAGCCGCTAATTGTTGTTTCCGAGAACTCTGGAGTGTTTCATATGGCCAAGCTGCTCTATACCTGGAGTAAAGATCTTGTGGTTTGTACAAATGGGCATGCGGTTCTGGACAACGATCAAAAACAACTGTTGAAATCCAGAAACATCGAAGTGGTTGAACAAGCAGTAACGATGTTTATCGGTCATGAGGGGAAATTGCGGCAGGTGGAATTTGCAGATGGCACGCGAATCGAGAGAACGGGAGGATTCATTACACCGGAATGGAAACCGAAGGCGTCTTTTCAGGGTTCGCTTGGTTATGAGGTAAATGAGTTTGGCGGTATCGCCACAAATGAGTGGGGCAAAAGCTCGGTTCCAGGTGTGTATGCCGCCGGGGATGCAGCTTACGTCATGCCTTCCCAGTTGATTTATGCCGCAGCAGGCGGAAGCAAAGCGGCGATTGGCATCAACATGGAGCTGACCGAAGAGGATTTCGTTTAGCTCTAAGTGGACATGTCCTTCTCTTGGGGAAAAGTTTCTTAGAGAGAAGGACTTTTTTCAAAAGTCATAAGTGTAATGACTGCATCAAACAGAAAGGGATGAAGAGGATGATGACGAACGATTTTTTTAATGATGCCGTTTGGGAAGCAGCTTGGAAGAAGGATCCAGATACAGCGATTAGCAAAATGAAAAAAGTTGGAATTGATCCAGCACATACTTTTGACCATAGGGCAAAGTCATTTAACGAGCAGGCGTTTAGCGAAGAAGGCAGGCGAAGAACAAAACGGATAATGAATTGGCTGGAAAGTCAGGGTGTGACATTTAAAGATACCTCCATATTAGACATTGGAGCGGCCTCAGGCGGATTTACAGTGCCGTTTGCGGAGAGAGGGGCTAGTGTTACTTCTGTGGAGCCTAGTCTTCCATTAGTTGAGCTCTTGAAAAGTAATATAACGGGATTAAAGAACGGGAATGTAGAGATTGTGGCTGAGCCTTTTGAAGACATTGATATTCAAGCAAAGGGGTGGGAAAAAGCCTTTGATTTCGTATTTGTCTCCATGTGCCCGGTTATTGCCGACTGGGAGAGTGTGGAGAAAGTGCTGAGCTGCGCACGACAGTATTGCTATATCAGCCTGTCTGTCGGCTCCAGGGAGCACAGTCTGGTAAAAGAGATTTGGCCTTTGGTCACTGATCAGCCCATGAAAACGGAACATTTGGAAATGGCTTATTTGCTCCATTTACTGTATCTCAAAGGGTATTCCTATCAGTCGCTCGTAACCCGGGAAATGAAATCTACAGAGGTACCTAGAGACACGGCGCTCCAGGAGGTGATGGAATGGCTGAGAATCTTCGGTTTGCCTGCGGACGACCAGAACAGGAAAATCATAGCCAATTATTTGGAACGGACCTATCCGACGGATAAGGTTGTCATCCAGCAGGGTGGGCGTTTTGGCAAGGTGCTTATTCAGTTGAAGGATCAGAGCATGTACACCGGTGTCCAAGAATTTTCCCATAAGTAATTTCTTTAACTATATAATGGACAAAAATATCTGTAATATCTACAAACTGGAGTGTCTGTAGTAAATTGAGGAACGTTATGAAAAGAAAACCTGTAATCATTGTCGCATCTCTAATCGTCGCGAATTTTTTGGCACAACTCATGCAAACCATGCTGAACACGGCTTTGCCACAAATGATGCTTGACCTTGGAATCCAGGTCAATCGGGCGCAATGGCTGATCACCGTCTATCTTCTGGTTTCTGGAATTGTCATCCCTGTGACGGGATTCCTGATCGGAAAATACTCGACGCGAACCCTGTTTTTCGCATCCGCTGGGGCCTTTACGACAGGGACGCTAATTGCCGGCTTCTCCGTCGACTTCACATTGATCCTAAGCGGACGAATTATTCAGGGGATTGGCGCCGGATTGCTGGTACCGGTGTTCCTGAATACGATTATCCTAGTGTTCCCAAAGGAAAAACTCGGGGCAGCGATGGGACTGGCCAGTCTCATTGTGGGACTCGCCCCTGCACTGGGGCCGACGATTTCCGGCTTCGTGATTCAACATCATTCTTGGAGAATCTTATTCTATGGGGTGGCGCCCATAGCGATCGCGAACCTGTTTGTCGCCTATTATTGCTTGGAAAACGTTTGGGATACGCATAAAGCGAAATTGGACTGGAGATCGATTCTTTATTCAAGTTTGGGCTTCGGCAGTCTGTTGTATGGATTTAGTATCCTTAGCGATCAGGGAAAAGGGATTCAGCTTGCGCTGACCTTCCTTATCGTGGGATTCGCACTGTCGTTTCTGTTTGTGAAGCGCCAATTCAAACTGGCCGTCCCTTTGCTTGATTTCAACGTATTTCGTTACCCGAGATTTACTTATGCATCGATTATAGGCGTAGTCCTGTTCATTGTGATGGCCGGGGTGGAACTGCTGCTCCCGATATATGCACAAAATGTCAGGGGACTACTGCCTAGAGAATCGGGGCTAATGCTGCTCCCAGGTGCATTGCTAATGGGGGTGTCCGGAGTGGTATCGGGTAAAATCTACGACCGTTATGGCGGTCGCTATTTGATTCGGATCGGCTTCTTCGGGATAGCCGCCGTAACGGCTCTATTAACGATAGCGCTATCGATTCACGCTCCGTATGGTCTGTTGGTAGGGTTATATGCGTTGCTTATGACCGGGGTCGGTTTTATGATGACCCCAATTACTGCTTTTGCCATGGCGAGCTTGCCGAATTCGATGATGAATTACGCTTCGCCGATGACCACGGCCATACGTACATTGGGCATGTCAATGGGCGGGGCACTGCTCATCACCCTGGTGACAATTACCGCAGATTATAGCTCATTCTCTTTTCCGATCAATATGCATCAAGGAATTCAAGCCGCGTTTTGGTCACTAGCCCTCGTTGCAGCGAGTGGTTTTCTTCTTACTTTCTTTGTTCCATATGGTAAAGGTTCAGTGGAATCGTAGGTCTTGGAGTGTTGCCAGTTACAACGAATAAAGGAGTAATAAGGGAGGCGATATTTGACATAAGCCAATATAAAAAGTTATTATGGGCACATAAAGTCCATAATTGAGGTGAACATCACGTTATGAAATTTTCTAAAGCGACAAACTATGCTCTTCATACGATGCTCTTTCTTGCCGCATTCCCGCCGAACAAACTTATCGGCGTACAGCAATTGGCGGAGAGACAAGAGGTTTCTCCAACGTATTTATCCAAAATCCTTACCAAGCTGGTCAAGGCAGGAATGATTGAATCGACTTCAGGAGCCAATGGTGGATATCGCTTAAAACGGAATTGGGAAGAAATCTCGTTTCTCGACGTGATTCATGCCATTGAAGGCTCCGCCTCCTTATTCGACTGTGAAATGAATCATGGATCAGAGTGTTTAGTTCAGAAGGTGATGGTATCGGCTGAAGAGAAAATGGAGGACTTTTTAAAAAACCAAAAATTATCTGAGATTGCTAAGAAAATGACGGTAGTTCTTTGAAGAAAAACTGTTTTTATGAGAATGGTTTATTTTATTAAACCGTTTGGGAAAAGCATGAAAGGAAGATATACAAACGGCATTGAACAAGATTGTGCTGCGTTAGATTGATACCATTGTCCTCTCGACCGCATCGATGTCGCGAAGAAGAGCTCTCGATATACCTTAATGGTGAATCGAGAGCTCTTCTTTTGCATATTCGGAAACTTGTCGAATGCAGGAGCCTGGAGGGTCTGGTTTAATTCGTGAAATGATGGGTCAGGAATCGGGATGATGGACTGAAAAATAAAGTATTAGACGGGAAAGCACTCGTCCCTATTCTTCCTCCGCAGGATAAATTGCCGACGTTCGGACAATATCGTTACTGGTTCAAGACTTGGAAGATACCTTAAAAAGGCGGATTAGTTTGCGTTCTCAATTGACAAATATAATAGTATTTGTTACCGTGGATTTTTCTCGGGAAGTCATCACCAGTTCAAGCACCCAACCCAAAAGGGACGAACAACCGTCAAACATCCTGACAAAGACATTCCCGTTCCTACGCTCAAAAGCATTGAACGGCGGTCGGGGTTAAAGTTTGAATAGCCCCGGCTCCCTCCCGACCATTCAAAGGAGGTATCCGACATGAAGAAGCCGGAGCGATATTTCTACCCTGCCGTTTTCACTTATGACCCCGGCAAGGAAATCGCTGTTGTTTTCCCTGATCTGGATTGCGCGACAAGCGGAACGGACGATCACGATGCGCTTTTGTCCGCGCGGGAACTGCTCGGCATTGTCCTGTACGGGCTGGAAGAAGATGGCGAACCTATTCCCGCTCCAACGCCGCTTTCCCAGATTCAAACCACGCAAGCGAACGAACGCGCTGTGCTGATTGATGTCTATATGCCATCTATCCGCAGGCGCAAGTGAACCGTTCTGTCAATCGGACGGTCACGCTTCCGGCTTGGCTGAACGCCGCCGCGCTGGAGAAGGGCATTAACTTTTCACAGGCACTGCAATCCAAGCTGATGCAGGAATTGGGCATTGATCGCGTGAACGATGCGAAGTGCTTCCTACACAGTCACATTCGCACTCCCGGCGCAACCTTTCCCGGCTTGGACGTTTTCTTGAATGTCTCGTATGGATTTCACCACGCGATAATTTGCAACAGCATAACTGCCAATGGAATAAGAATCCACCCAATAGGAAA
>NZ_BOVJ01000044.1 GCF_018403665.1 Paenibacillus cisolokensis | reverse complement strand
TAAGCCGGTGGTTATGACTTGGATTAAGTCCGGTTCTGCTTCGTTTTTCGGCTGTTAGAGGAGGAGTCTTCCAAGCTCGGAACGAACCTCTCTGCCGAACCATTATTTTCGGGTGAACGCTCCGCCGGGAGTTGATTCGGATTGGGATCTGGACTATCATGACGGAAGACATATCTTTTGTCCGGGAGTGAAAGCCCGACATTTTCACAGGAGTGAAACGATAGAACATGAAAATGCGTTGGAAGATTGCTCTATTCAGCATCATCGGCGTTATCGGGATTGGAACGATCATGGTCGCTTTAGCTGTCAAGAATATCGGGGTCGCTAACCTAAAGCTCATGTACACGCTGAATACGACAGACCAATCCATTATATCGATGGAAGAAACCTCTGACGGAAACGGGCATTATCTTACAAAAGTGAAAACCCCTGCCGAAATAATTCGAGAGCGGATGGAAAAGAAGGATGGACTTATATTCAACAAGAAGGCAGCGGCTATTTTTTGAAAAGGACAATCAAAGAATCGTTGTGACAACGAAAGTATGGAACTCAAACTATGTAAAAATAACCGTTCAGAATAATGTCGTGAATTTAGCCGATGATAGGATTTGAGATTAGACCCCCATGCCGCTGACGCGGCACCATCAGATGATGAAAATGGGGTACGTGCGATATAATGGACTTACGGCTGGCGAGGGAGGTCGCCTAACCTTGGTGCTTACGAGCCCGTTGATTAGACAGAGCCCCAGCGACCAGGTGCACCACAGATTGTTGCCCCTTTTGGGAGCACGCAGGATAGAATAATCGTTCGACGGTTGCTGCACCAGCCCTCAATCCATACCGCCGTAAGGAGTTTTGCTGTATGGACGTCGTTTATACCCACGTATGCGGGCTCGACGTTCACAAGAAGAACGTGGTGGCCTGCGTGATCACACCGGAAACCAAAGAAATCCGGACATTCTCCACCATGACCGATGACCTGATCCTGCTTGTCGATTGGATCAAAAGCAAAGGGTGTACCCATGTCGCGATGGAAAGCACCGCCTCGTTCTGGAAGCCCATTTACAACTTGCTGGAGCTTGAGAACATTCAGACACTCGTCGTTAACGCCAAGAGCATAAAGAACGTGCCCGGACGCAAGACGGATGTCAAGGATGCCGAATGGATCGCCAGTCTGCTTCGTCACGGTTTGCTGCAAGGCAGTTTCATCCCGAACCGTGACCAGCGGGAACTGCGCGAACTGATACGATACCGACGCAGCCTGATTGATGAGCGGGCCCGGGAAGTCAACCGCATTCAAAAAGTGCTCGAAGGCACCAACATCAAACTGTCGTCTGTCGCCAGCGATGTACTGGGGAAATCGGGACGAGCCATGATCGAAGCCATGATCGCCGGTGAAGAAAACCCGGAATTGCTTTCGGAATTGGCACAGGGGCGATTGAAAAACAAAAAAGCAGAGTTACAACGCGCCTTGAATGGACTGATCGGAAATCATCAGAAGCTGATGCTGGCGGCACAACTGCGGCACATCGATTATCTGGACGAAGAAATCGGCAGACTGGACGAAGAGATCAAGAGGCGCATGCTCCCTTTTGAAGAAGACCTGGAACTGCTGGACACGATTCCCGGAGTGGCGAGAAGAACGGCGGAAACGATTGCAGCCGAAATCGGCACCAATATGGATCAATTTCCCTCCGCCGCTCATTTGTGTTCATGGGCGGGGCTGTGTCCAGGTCAAAATGAAAGTGCCGGTAAACGGAAATCAGGAAAGACCCGTAAAGGCAACAAGAAACTCCGAAGCGCTCTTGTTGAAGCGGCACGCGCCGCCGGGAGAACGAAGAATACGTACTTGTCCAGTCAATACCATCGGATTGCCGCACGACGGGGAGCCAACCGAGCAGCAGTAGCCGTAGCTCATAGCATATTGATGATCGCATATTACATTCTCAAGCGCAGACAACCTTACATTGAATTGGGCCCAACCTATTACGAGGAACGAAAACGCGACACGATTATCAGACAATCAATTAAGAAACTTGAATCCTTGGGGTTAAAGGTCACGGTAGAATCCGTAGCATCTTGATTCTAACAAAGACACATCAACATTCTTCAACCCTAACCATTTTTGTAAGGTTCAGGGTCAGTTTCGTATTGCCTTTTTTAGTTCGTGCAACGAATTAATTTTCAGGATAGGGGGGCGACCCACCAAGAAACAACCGCCGAGATCTACGCTCGGCGGTTGTTTCATTAATCAAGGCGGTTATGGCGATGAGCTTTCGCCGATCAGTGACCGCAGCGCTTCCGCAAACCGCGATATTCCGGGCTCGATCTCATCGGTTTTGGCTCTGGCGAATGTAAATCGGACGTAGCTCGCATCCGAGCCGTAGACGCTTCCCGGCACGAACACGATCCCTCTGCGTATCGCTTCGTCCAGCAGTTTGCCGTCATGAACATCCGGAAGCAGCTTGCACCACAGATGCAGCCCACCGCGGGGAATGTCGTACCGGACCGAGTCCGGAAGCTCCCTTTGCAGCGCCTCGATCAGCAGATCCCGCTTGAATTGCAGCTGCATGCGCAATCGCTCCAGATGAGGTTCGAAATAAGACGATTTCAGAAATTGCGCGGCGACCTGCTGGGGAATGACGCTTAAGCCGAAATCCATCTGTTGTCTGGCATCCGCGAGACGCTCCACAATGGAACGCGGGGCGACCATCCAACCGATGCGCAGGCCGGACGCGGCGATTTTGGAAAACGAGCCGATATACAGGACGGAGCCGACCGTATCCAGCGATTTGAGCGGCGCGGGCGGCGTTCCTTCGTAAGCGGTCAAGCTGAAAGGATCGTCCTCCACGATCGGCAAAGCCAATTCGCTGGCCACCTGCAGCAACTGTTCGCGGCGCTCTTCGGCGAGCACGGTCCCCGTAGGATTCTGGTAATTCGGATTGAGAAACACCATTTTGATGCGATGTTTTTTGTACAAGGTGCGAATGTCGTCGGGACGGATGCCGTTCTGATCGACGGGAAGCCGGAACAGCCGAAGTCCGGCGGATTGAAACATCGGCAGCGAGTAGCAGTAGGAAGGATCCTCGATCGCGACGGCGTCTCCCGGCGACAGCAGGCATTGCGTAATCAAATACAGCGATTGCTGCGATCCGGACGTAATCAGAATGGACGATTCGCTCGTCCGAATGTTCCGGTAACGCTGCAAATAGTCAACCAGCGCTTGTCTGAGCGGAATGTACCCTTGCGGATTGTCGTAGCCCAAATAGGACGTATAGCGATGCTCGCTCATCAGGCTCGCGATTTCATCCATGGGCGCCAAATCCGCCGCCAGCTCGCCGCTTGCAAAATCGATCAGCGAAGGCTGCTGTGTCAACGCTTCCCGAATTTTGCGCATAAAAGGCGGATTGGGCAGAAAGCTGCCGCCTTCGGCATACCTTCTCCAATTGGGCGTATGCTTGGGCGTAGCTCCCCACTTGGTTGCACTGACGCGCGTGCCGCTGCCTGTCCGGCTCTCAATGATGCCAAACGAGCGCAGCTCGGCGAAAGCTTGAATGACGGTGCTTCGGTTTACGCCAAGCTGCTCCGCCAATTTGCGTTCCGACGGCAGCAGACTGCCCGGCGGAAACTCGCCGTATGAGATGCGCTGCTCCAGATAGTCGGCAATTTGCTCGTACAGCGGCTTGCTGCTTTGACGATCGGGCTTCCACAAGGTTTTCACCTTCTTCAACTTTGATAGAACGGCAGTGTGATTTTTATCATACCACTGATTATTCAAAATAAAGCGGTCGATTTCAACTTAACCTTGACAGATATTTTTCGATTTGTTGAACATGGATGGTCCGGAACCTGAATAAATGGATGGGCGCAAATGATCCGGCATTGGATGGTTATTTTCGACGCTTTTTCTTTTATCATAGTGGTTAAGTCGGAATTCAACGGGGAGTGAGTTCGATTTATGGCAACCACAAATGACGAAAAAGTATCCAAAATCGAGATTATCAAGCGGCAGAGCCGACACCTGCGAGGCACGATCAAGGAAGCGCTGCAGGACGGTGAACCGAAATTTTCCGAGGACAATATTCAGGTGCTCAAGTTTCATGGCGTCTATCAGCAGGATGACCGGGATTTGCGGGCCAAGCTGAAGAAAGAGGGGAAGGAGCGGCATTACAGCATGATGATCCGCGCCCGCATTCCGGGCGGCGTGCTGTCTCCGGAACAATATCTTGTCTTCGACCGGCTGGCGGACGAATATACGGATTACAAAATATGCGGATTACGACCCGCCAAACGTTGCAGCTTCACGGTATTCTGAAGGGCGATCTGAAGACGACGATCAAGACGCTGAACGAAGCGCTGGTGACGACGCTCGGGGCATGCGGCGATTCCGGGCGCAATACGATTTGCTGCGCGGAGCCGGGAGACGAGCCGTTCCGCGAGGAGATGCGCCACGATGTGCTGGCGCTTGCGGACCGGCTCAGCGCGAAGACCAATGCGTATCATGAAATCTGGTTGGACGGTGAGCCCGTTGAGCTGGCGGAAGGCGAAACGGAAGAACCGCTGTACGGGGAAACGTATCTGCCGCGCAAGTTCAAGGTGGCGGTCGTGCCGGAAGGAGACAACTGTCTGGACGTATATGACAACGATATCGGCCTGGTGGCGCATATTCGGGACGGCCATATCGAGGGATATACGGTGCTGGTCGGCGGCGGTATGGGGCGAATGGCGCTGGATCAGGACACCTATCCGCGGCTGGCCAGTCCGCTTTGTTATGTCGCCCGGGACGAGGCGGTCGGGACGATTCTGGATGCTTGCGTGGCGATCGTCACGATCGAACGGGATTTCGGCGATCGCTCGAACCGCCGTTTTGCCCGCATGAAATATTTGATCGACAAGCGGGGGCTGGACTGGTTCCGGGAAGAAGTCGAGTCGCGCCTCGGCCGGAAGCTGGAACCGCCGAGACAGCTGGTATGGACGAACGGCAACGACCATCTCGGCTGGCATCGCGAACGCGACGGCGTCAGTTATTTGGGGTTGTTCGTCCCGTACGGCCGCATCAAAGATACCGAGACGATGAAGTTGAAATCGGCGCTCCGCGATATGATGCTTACGTTTCGGCCGACGGTGCGCTTTACTTCGCAGCAAAATGTCATTCTGAGCGGCATCGCGGACGAGCAGCGGCCCGCCGTCGAAGAGCTGCTGCGCGCCTGCGGGGTGCCGCTTCCGGACGAGTTGACCAAAGTGCGGCAAAATATGATGGCTTGCGTATCGCTGCCTACTTGCGGACTTGCGCTTGCCGAGTCGGAGCGGGCGCTGCCGGAGCTGGTGCCGCAATTCGAGCAATTGTTTGAAGAGCTGGGGCTGTCCGATGAGGATATCACCATTCGGATGACCGGCTGTTCGAACGGCTGCGCGCGCCCGTACAATGCCAATATCGCTTTTATCGGCCGCGCGCCGGGCAAATATGACATTTTCTTGGGAGGCAGCGCGCTCGGCACGGCTTTAAACGAGCGGTACCGGGAAACGGTGCCGTTCGAGCAATTGGTGTCCGCGGTTCGGCCGGTGCTGGAATCTTACGTTCGGGATCGGGAACCCGGCGAAGATTTCGGAACGTACTGGCGGCGAGCGGGAGCGGGTGAGCACCGTGGCTAAAGGACTGGCAGGGAAACGGATCGCCATTGCCGGCTCCCGCAAAATCCGGGAGCTCAGCGAAATTATCGAACGGCAGGGCGGCGAGGCGGTCGTTCGTCCGCAGCAAGGTCTGCTTGTGCTGCAAGAGCGGGAAGTGGAACGGGACCTCCTTCACCTGCTCGAAAGCGGAACGGATTGGGCAATCTTTACGACCGGAACCGGACTTGGAGCCTTATTGGAGCAAGCGGAACGAATCGGGGTTCGGGATCGGCTGTTGGACATTGTGCGGCGCTCCAAAGTTGCCGCGAGAGGCTATAAAACCGTTGCTGTGCTGAAGCAGCACGGCATTCGGCCGCTTATTGTGGATGAAGACGGCACGACGAAAGGGCTGATCCGGGCGCTTACGGCCTACGAATACGCCGGGCAGGGCGTGGCGATTCAACTCCATGGCGAGCCGATGCCCGAGCTTGTTTCCTTTTTTGAAAGTCGAGGCGCTGTCGTTCGAGCCATTCTGCCGTATCGGCATGTAGCTCCCGATCCGGAGATGTCGCGCCTGCTTTGCCGGGAAATTGCGGAAGGAGCTGTGGACGCGGTTTGTTTTACGACCGCTGTGCAGGTACGTTACTTTTTCCAATATGCCAAAAACAACGGCCATTATTTGGAGGTCCATGAAAGCTTCCGCCATCGGGTGCTTGCGGCGGCGGTGGGCAAAGTGACGGCTGAAGCGTTGAGGGAAGAGGGGGTCAAACGGATACTGGTCCCGGAGAATGAACGTATGGGCGCCATGATCGTGGAGCTGGCCCATTATTATCAGAATGCGTCGACACAGAGAGGGATGGTGGAATGAAAGAGCGTCATGTTCGGGTTGCCGTTGTGCAGTCCGCGCCCATTTTGTTCGATAAACAATCGGCCCTGGATAAAATCGCAAGCATGTCCAGAGAGGCCGCCGGACAAGGGGCGCAGCTGATCGTTTTCCCCGAAGTATTCCTGCCCGGATATCCGCGGGGACTTAGCTTCGGCACGCGTGTCGGCAGCCGTACGGCCGAAGGAAGAAAGGATTGGCAGCGCTACTGGGAAAGCGCGATCGAAGTCCCGGGAGCCGAAACCGACATGTTGGGCGAACTGGCCAAAGAGCTGGAGGTTTATTTGGTCATCGGCGTTGTCGAGCGGGATCGGGAGTTCAGCACCGGCACCTTGTATAACACCATGATCTATATCGGACCCGACGGAGCTTTGCTCGGCAAGCACCGCAAGCTGGTGCCTACCGGCTCCGAGCGTCTGCTGTGGGGGCAGGGGGACGGCAGCACGCTGACCGTCATCGATACCCCGTTCGGCAGAATAGGCGGCTTGATCTGCTGGGAAAATTATATGCCGCTGGCCCGAACGGCGATGTACGCGCAAGGCATCGATATCTACATCGCGCCTACGGCGGACGCCCGCGATACGTGGCAGGCTACGATCCGCCATATCGCTTGCGAGGGCCGCTGTTTTGTTCTTTCCTGCAATCAGTTTGCCGACAAGGCGACCTATCCCGCCGATTTGGCTTATTATGCGGATATCGAGAACGATGACGACATTTTAAGCCGGGGCGGCAGCGCCATTGTCGGACCGCTCGGCGAATATGTCGCAGAGCCTCTGTTTAACCAGGAAGGGATACTGCTGGCGACGCTCGATCTTTCGCAAGTCGTGCAAAGCCGGTTCGATTTCGATGTTGTCGGGCATTACAGCCGCCCGGATATTTTTCAACTCGTCGTGAACGATCGAAAGCAGGAAATTGTAACCAAAAAAGTTCGATAATCGCCGGTGATCTGGCTGCAGCGAACGGCTCTTTCAGAACGGCTTCCGACAAGATAGGTCAATGAACGGGGGACAAACGCATAGACAGCTTCAGCCTCGTCGAACACGATGAGCTGTGCGTTACGGTGAGCACCGTTATGGGAGACGTTAAGGCATGCGCGGTCATCAGAATCGAGGAGGAGGAAAAAGCCTGCGCGGAATGCGCAGGCTTTTTTACTGTCTTTGTTACGGTTTGGCCGGCAGGCCGTAAGCTTGCCGGATAAGCGAAAAATACTGGTCGGCCCGGACGACCTCGTACTCGTCCCCGAGCGATTCGGCCAGCGCGGCGACGTCGGTCGGCGTCATGCTCCAGGCGAGCAGTCCCAGGGAGACGAACAGCGGCGATTGCCCGTCCCAGTTCGCCTTCGCCTGCGCCAGAATGTTCTGGCCGTCCTGCACGGTGCTGATGCCCTGGATCGTGGAGACCGGCAGCTTGCCGTTCACAAGCTCGACGCCGTAACGGCCTTCCCAGCTCAGGAACAGTCCGGGCACGTTGTATTCGTTTATATAGGCGTCGGCTTTCGCCTCGCTGAGCGGAACGTTCTGCTCGGCGATCCGGTTCAGCACGTACGGAATCGTCATGCCGGTCTTCTTCAAGTAAGGGTAGGTACGTTTCAGGAATGCCGCAAACGAGCTTTCCGGCCAGGCGTCCGGGTAAAAATAACCGGCCCCCGACGGTCCGGCGATCAGCAGATCGTTAGCGGTTGCCGTCGACTGGTAATAGTTCAGAATGGCCGGGGCCCGTCGTGCAGCAGCGGGTTCGACGTCCAGTTGATCGGCACTTTGCCGCGGCTCGGATCGTCCCACAATATCCGCAACCGATGCTGGTTGTACTGGAAGTTGTCGCCTTCGCTGAACGTCAGCGTCACATAAATTTTATTTTGCAGCTTCGGCGCTTTGACCGGCTTGGCCGGATTCGCGGCCGCTCTCGTGCCGGAGAAAACCGTCATATTGCTGAACCAGTCGGCCGCCAGCACATAAACGCCGTGGTTCGACGCGATTTCGACGCCGTTGAATTCCCCTGCGACGTCATTGCTGAACCAGCCCAAATACGGCGTTCCCGGCTCGACATCGGACAAGATCCGTTCGAACAGCGCCTTCTGCTCCGGGTCGCCCACATCCAGCCAAAATACCATCGCTTTGTTCGCGACCGCATAATCGCGCAAGTAACCGTACGGCTCTTTCTGCTCGGACGATAGCGGCTGCTCGCTGCCGGCGGACACTTTGAACTGGTTCCACATGTCGACCGAGGCGGTCAGCGATGCCGTTCCGGCCGGCGGCGTAAATCGATAGACGAAATAGCGGTTGTTGTCGGCGAAACGATGCCCGCCGCTTCCGGCGGACAGCTGGGAGTTGTTCCGGTCGTACAGGAACGGCTCCTCTTCCGGCGTGCCCGGCACGAATTGGACGATAATCTGTCCGTCCGCTCTGACGGTCACCTCGTGCACGGCGGGCCCCCAGCCGTCTTGCGGGAAGGCGTCGTCGAAGCGCAGGTAGACGGACTCGTCTCCGAGGAAAGGGGAAAGGTCGAGCTCGTAGGTGTCCCGGTTTTTGGCTTCGCGCTCCTGCGTCGTCTCCTCCGCGATCGTCCGGAAGGAGGACGGGATGCCGGACGGAATCCGGATCGACGTGTCCGGGCTTAAGCCGATCAGCATCCGATGGGTCGTCCTTGGCCACAAATGCTCGTATTGCCAGGTGTACGCATCCAGCCGGTCTTTGAATTTTCCCCGCAAATCTTCGATCGTCTTCAGATTGTACGGAGCCGCGGCCAATTTCTGCGCCAGCTCCGGACTTGCCGCTACCGCGTCGTTCAATCCCGCAAGCGTCGTGGCGACATTGATCGAATCCGGCACTTCGGGATCGTAAACGATGACGCCCCGGACTTCGGATTTGAACCGCTTGAGAATGTCCCAATAATTGTCACGGACCTTGTACGGGACGTCCAGATCGTTCAGCCATGCGAATTTGCCTTCCTCCCGGTTTTCAATCAAATAGATGCGCGGCTCGGTGCGATTGACAATCCCTTGCAGCGTAGCAAGCAGCAGCTTGATGTCTCCCGGCGCGTCGTAGACATCGGCGACTTCGAGCCGTTTGACCTTCGCAAAGCTTGGCAGCGCTTGCTGTTTGGGCCATGTTATGGAAGCTGCCTGCGGCTCGGCGGGTTCCGCCGCTGCCCCGAACGACAAAGACAGCGTACAGACCAAAGCCAAAGCAAGGCCTGCGGTTGCGACTTTTCGAATCACAATGGAACACCTCGTCCTGTATGGGATGGCGGAGCTGCCGTTCTCGCGGCCTTTCCGGATTCGCCTCCTTTGCGGCACTTTTATCGTTTCAAACGACACCTCCTAAACATATATATAATATATTGATATATAACTACGGCAAGAGCTTCGACAAACGTTCCGATAAAATGACAGCCTGTTGAGCGGAATTGGTTCCAAGGATATGCGAATCCGGTTGTATGATGCGACCGAATCCCTACATTTCGGCGATCGGGCATGCCGCGGCGAAAAAATTCGCTCGTTCGCATTCCTCCTCATTTTCCTGTTAACAAAATCATATTAAATATATGGAAAGGTCATAAGCAATGACGACGATCATGCGAAACGGCGATGTGAACATGATTCAAGGAGGTTGAGCGAATGTCGGCATCCTTGCTGTGGAAACGGATTTGGCGGCACAGATGGTTTTATTTGTTCATGCTGCCCGGCATTATCTGGTTTTTTCTTTTCTCGTACGTTCCTCTTTTCGGCATCCAGGTCGCCTTCCGCGATTTTATGTTTTCGGGCGGGTTTACCGGGAGCCCGTGGGCCGGCTTGAAATATTTTCGGCAATTTTTCGATTACTACCAGTCGTACGAACTGATTCGCAACACGGTTGTCATCAGCATGCTGAAGCTGCTGATCGGCTTCCCGCTGCCGATCATTCTGGCCATTATGCTGAACGAGGTTCGCAACCTCAAATTCAAAAAGTCGTGCAGACGCTTTCGTATTTGCCTTACTTCGTTTCCTGGATCGTCGTCGTAACCTTGATGCAGCGGCTGCTGACGCCTTACGGCGGACCGGTCAACGATCTGCTGGCGTCGTTCGGCATGGAACCGATCCGGTTTCTGAACAATACGACCTGGTTTTATCAAATCATCGTAGGCTCGGAGGTTTGGAAAAATATCGGCTGGAACTCGATCATCTACATGGCCGCTATCGCCGGCATCGATCAGCAGCTTTACGAAGCGGCCAAAATCGACGGCGCCAACCGTTTTCGGCAAATCTGGCATGTGACGATTCCGGGCATACGCAACGTCGCCGTCATTTTGTTCATCCTGGCGACCGGCAGCCTGATGAGCGCCGGGTACGAGCAGCTGCTGCTGCTGAACGGGCCGGCGACGGCATCGATCGGCAGCGTGCTCGACGTGCATGTCATCAATTCCGGCATCCGGGAGGGAAGGCTCAGCTATGCCGCCGCGGTCGGTCTGTTCCAGAGCGTCATCGCCCTGATCCTCATTCTGACCGTCAACCGGATCGCCAGGAAGGTCAGCGACGTATCCCTCTTCTAAGGAGTGATTCGCGGTGCGGAAACGACCGTTTTCCTTGTTCGGCCTGATCAATTACTTCATCTTGACGCTGTTCGGCTTTGCGATGATCTATCCGTTCATTTATATTCTCGTTTATTCGCTGAACGACGGCAAAGATTCGATGATGGGGGCCCTGTATTTTTTCCGCGCAAATTTACGCTGGAAAATTATGTGGAAGTGTTCGACAACGTCCGCATCTGGAAGGCCTACCGGATTACGCTGCTGCGCACGCTGATCGGAACGCTGCTGCACGTAACGCTCTGCACGCTGATGGCTTACGCCTTGTCGAAGCGGAAGCTTCCGGGACGGTCGTTTTTCGCCTTCTACATTTTTTTGCCGACGATTTTCAGCGCGGGGTTCATCCCGTACTTCATCACGCTGCAGAAGCTGCATCTGATCAACACGTTCTGGGTGTACGTCATCCCGATGCTGTTCAATTTTATGCATATCGTCATCATCCGCACGTTTCTGCAGGCCATTCCCGAGGAATTGGAAGAGTCGGCCCGCATCGACGGCTACGGCGATCTGGGCATTTTCCTGCGCATTATCGTCCCGCTGTCGGGTCCGGTGCTCGCCACCATCTCGCTGTTCATCGGGGTCGCGCATTGGAACGACTGGTTTTCGGGCGCCTATTACGTGTCGAACAAGGACATTATTCCCGTTCAGACACTGCTTCAGGAAATGCTGATGGAAGCGGAAGCGCTGTCATCCTCGATGCAGCGGGCGGCTCAGCAGGGCGGACAGACGGTGGGCGTCAATATGGCGGGCGCGACGCCGGAGTCGCTCAGGATGGCGCTGCTTGTGATCACGGTGTTTCCGATTTTGTGCGTCTATCCGTTTCTGCAGCGGTATTTTGTCAAAGGCGTCATGATCGGTTCGGTCAAAGGCTGAAGCGGCTTTGGCGCGGCACAAGGGTAAAGGCTCGCCGCATGCGGACAATCGTCGTATAGGCGCAGCTTTATCATAAACGTATATCGGGAGGGTGCTTATTGCTTATGAGGATCAAACGGCTAAGAAACGTCTCGATGCTGCTGGCGGCTGCTCTGCTCGCGGGAATGCTGGCCGGCTGTACCGGCGGCGGGGAATCGGGGTCTTCGGACAAAGACGGCGGGACATCGGCCAAGGAGGTCAAGCTGAAAATTTTGCACAACTGGAACGGCTCCACCGGCGCGGATGTCGACATGACGCCCGTCGAGCAGGTGATCAAGGAGAAAACCGGCGTTACGATCGAATGGGAGTACACGAAAGGAAGCGAAGTGGAGAAGGTCAACACGATATTCGCGACGCAGGATCTTCCCGACATTTACACCGGTCCGGCATGGGGCGGCGAGCTGGACGGCATTATCAAGGCGGCCAAGGAGGGACAACTCGTCGATCTGACGGATAAGCTCGATCAATACCCGAATTTGGCCAAGGCGGTTGCCAAGGAGAATGTGCCGCCCGCGCTGTACGAGAAAGCGTTCGACGCTTATGACGGCAAGAAGTATTTGCTGTACCAGAACCACCCCGCGTCCGACGAGGACGCCATGGACTGGCTGTACGGCTTCTACGTGCGCAAGGACATTGCGGAGAAGATCGGGGTCGATCCGCAATCGGTCAAAACGAAGGACGATCTATACAGCTTCCTAAAAAAATCAAAGACGCCAATCTGACCGAGAACGGCATGCCTGTCATCCCGCTTGGCGGTTTCCACAACGGCTGGGCCGTCGGCATCGGCAGCTCGATGTTCTATGGCGCCGGTTATGTCGACAAAGGCGACGGTACGGTGGAGCACAGCTTTTTCACCCAAGCGTACGAAGACTATACGCTGTATTACCGGAAGCTGATCGCCGAAGGGCTGCTCGACCCGGAAGCGTTCACCCAGACGGACCCGATCGCCAACGAGAAAATCAAGCAGGGCCGCATCGCGGTATTGGCCGCCCACTATCCGGCCATCCTCGATGCGTCCAAAGACTACGTGAAGCAGCATCCGGGCAGCGATTATGTGCCGGTCGGCCCGCTGGAGCGGGCAGGAGCCGAACCGGATCGGCCTGTCGATCTGGCGATACAGGGCAATAACGTCACCGTCATTACGAAAGCGTGCAAAGACGTCGACGCCGCGCTCCGGCTGCTCGATTTTCTGGCGTCCGACGAAGGCTTCATGCTGGCCCGTTACGGCGTGCAGGGGACGCATTGGGAGATGGAGAACGGCAAACCGGTGGCGAAGAAGGAATGGTTCGACAAGTTTGCGGCCGACACGACCGGCAAGGTGAGGAAGAACGAAGGAATCAGCATCGGTCTGGAATCGCTTACCGGTCAGGACCGCATCAATTCCGTCGCGGGCGGCGATATTTGGGCCGATCAGGACCGGATCGCGGCGATGGAGAACGCGCGCAGCATTCTCCGTCCGAACGGCATCAGCGTCATCTCCGCGTATAATCCGGGCGATGTCATCATCAAGTCGCCGCAATGGGAGGCGCTGAAACCGTCGATGGACAAAATCGGGGACGTATGGGAACAGGCGATTTATGCCAAGACCGACGAGGACGCGCTGCGGCTGCTGAACGATCTGCGCGGGCAAATGAATAAGACGGGGTATACGGAAGCGATACAATTCGTTAACGAAAACCTGAAAGGCAAGGAAATCGTGAAGCTGCAAATGCCGAACTGAAGGTATCGGCCTAAAGGAGGCTGCATGTCATGAACCGAACAGCGAAGGTGCGTCCCGAGTGGACCGGGTTTCAGGAGTCGCGGCCGTACGGGCCGAAGTACGATTTGCGCACCGATTTCGTCATGGTATACGGCATCTCGGACGACCTGCCGGAGCGGATCGAAGGGTGGAAGAAAGCCGGGTATACGATCCATCTGATGACCGGTGTCTCCTGGGGCGAATATCAGGACTACCTGTACGGCCGCTTCGACGGGCGCGATCATTGGGACGAAGCCCAAAAGGACCGCGAGGGCAACCATCTTCTTCACGGCAAAGATGTGCCGTATATGGTGCCGACGAACAGCTTCACCGACTATTTGGCCGTGAAAATCAAGCGCGCGGTCGATTGCGGCGTGGAAGCGATCCATCTGGAAGAGCCGGAATTTTGGGCGCAGGCGGGCTATTCGGAGGCGTTCAAGCGGGAATGGCTGAATTACTACGGGGAGGAGTGGATTCCTCCCCACTCCTCCCCGGACGCCCAGTACCGGGCGTCCAGGCTGAAAGCCGCCATGTACGGCCGCGCGCTCGACCGGCTTTGCAGCCGGATGAAGGAATACGCGCTGGCCGAGCACGGCCGAACGGTGCGGTTCTACGTCCCGACGCACAGTCTGATCAACTATACGCAGTGGCGGATCGTCAGCCCCGAAGCGCTCCTCGTCACGATGCCGTCATGCGACGGCTTCATCGCCCAGGTGTGGACGGGGACGGCGCGGACGCCCAACGTCTATCAAGGGGTGCGCCGCGAGCGGACGTTCGAGACGGCGTATCTGGAATACGGCATCATGCAGGAGCTGACGCGGGGCACGGGGCGGGAGATGTGGTTCCTCCACGATCCGGTGGAGGACAACCCGCGCCATACCTGGAGCGATTACCGCAAAAATTACCGGTCG
>NZ_BOVJ01000043.1 GCF_018403665.1 Paenibacillus cisolokensis | reverse complement strand
TGCGCCGGCTCGCCCGCCCGGCACGAGGCCGCGCCGGGCGAACCTCCGCTGCCTGCGCTGCGGCAGCGGGGAAGCGCACATGCGCCGCACGTGCTGCGCGGCCTGCGGGCGCATGTGCGCATACTGCGAGGCGTGCCTCGGCATGGGACGCAGCCGCGAATGCGGGCTGCTCATTCTCGGCACGCCAACGACGGCGCCGCCGCGCGGCGCAGCGGCCGCTCCGGCGGCAGAGCGCGCCGGCACGCCGCCGATCGCGGCGCGGCTCGCGCCGTGGAAGCTCAGCCCGGCGCAAGCGGCGGCCGCCGCCGAAGCTCTCCGCTATATCGAGCGCGACGATATGCGCATCTTACGATCGCGGCGGCGTTTCCGCCCGCCCGGTCCGCTCGGCCGGCGGCGTCCGGGCTGCGCAACGGTCGCCGGGGACCCTGGATTCGGCTCGCCGCGCATCGGGGAGCCGCTGTCGCCGTTCAACCGGCTGCCCGCTCCGGCCGCGCCAATCGGGCCGTTTCTGCTCTGGGCGGTTACGGGCGCGGGCAAAACCGAAATGATCTTCCCTCTTATCGAGTCGGTCCGGATGCGGGGGGAGCGGGTATTGGTGGCCACGCCGCGGCGCGACGTCGTGCTGGAGCTCGATCCGCGTCTTCGCCGCGCGTTCCCGCATGAGAAAATCGTCACGCTGTACGGCGGCAGCCCGCAGCGTTGGGAGGATGGCGATATTGTGCTCGCGACCACCCATCAGCTTTTTCGTTTTCAGCACGCTTTCGAGCTGGTCGTGATCGACGAGCTCGATGCGTTTCCCTATCATAACGATCCGCTGCTGCATTACGCGGCGGCCAAAGTATGCAAGCCGGGCGGCCGCACCGTGCTGCTGTCGGCGACGCCGCCGGCCGGACTGCAGCGTGCCGCAAGGCGGGGCAAGCTGCCGCACGCCAAAGTGCCGGCGCGTTTCCACCGCCATCCGCTGCCGGTCCCGGCGACGATCCGGATGCCGCCGGTCGGCCGGCTGATCCGGCAGCGGCAATTGCCCGCCCGGCTTGCAGCCGCGATCCGGGCGTCGCTTGACCGCGGCGCGCAGCTGTTTCTGTTCGTCCAGCAAATCCGCCACATCGATCCGCTTGTCGGCTTGCTGCGCCAGACGTTTCCGGACGCGGCGATCGACGGGACCTCGTCCAAGGACACCAAGCGCGCCGAGAAAGTCAGGCTGTTCCGCGAATGCGCCATACGCCTGCTGGTTACGACCACGATCCTGGAACGGGGCGTAACGGTGCCGCGAAGCGACGTCTTTATTCTGGATGCGGACGGCCGGCTGTTCGACGAAGCCTCGCTCGTGCAGATGGCGGGCAGGGCGGGCCGCTCGCAGGACGATCCCGCCGGCCGGGTCTATTTCTGCGCTCCGGAGCGGAACCGGGCGCAGCGGCTGGCGATCCGCCACATTACCGGCATGAACAAGCTGGCGAAGCGCCAAGGATATTTGAACGATGGAAACGGCAGCGGGGAGGGGAGATAACGTGGCCTTACCCGGAACCGCCGGAACCGGAACCGGCGGAGGCGTGCGCGAATGGGGATGGAGAGCGCTTGGTGCCGCTATCTCCCTGCTGTCTCCGGCTCCTTTCGCCTGTCTGGTTTGCGGCCGGCATTACCGCTTTGCCAGCGGCGCTGCGGCTGCCGCCGGTCCGGCAATATCGCATCGCCTGTGTCCGGATTGCCGGGACTCCATTCCCTGGATCGGGCGGATCGTCTGCCCGGTCTGCGGGCGGCCGGAAACATGCGGCGATTGCGCGCGCCGCGAAGACCCGGCTTTCATTTGCAGCCGCAGCGCGGTCACGTACGACGAGACGATCCGAAGCTGGATCGCGCAATACAAATACCGCGGCCATGAAGCGCTCGGCGCCGTGTTCGGCGATATGATAAATATCGCCTTTACCGGCTTGCGCCGCGAGTTGGAGCGCCGTGATCCCGCATTCCGGTTCGACGCGGCCGTTCCGGTGCCGCTCAGCATGGAAAGGCTGCGCGAGCGCGGATTTAACCAGGCGGAGCAGCTTGCTTCGGCAGTGGCCGGGCGGCACGGCCCGCCGCTCGCCAGACTGCTGATCCGGACCCGCGACAGCGGCAAGCAAAGCGAGAAATCGCGGATGGAACGGATTCGCGGTACGCGCAATCTGTTCGCCGCCGACGAAGCAGAGATGGCAGCGCTGATCGCCCGTGTCCAGGCCTCGGCTTCCGCCCGTTCCGGCGGCAGGACGGCCGGCGGCCGCTCTGCCTTCTCCCGCTCGCCCGGCGGCCGATCGCAGTTCTCGGCCGATCATTCACCCGGCGCCCGCCCGGTCATCCTGCGTCTTCTGCTCGTCGACGATATCTATACGACCGGCAGTACGGTGAATGCGTGCGCGGCCGTTTTGAAAACCGCTGTCGCGCATCGTGATCCCGGCATCCGTCCGGAAATTTATGTGGTGACGCTGGCCCGCTCCTGACGGCGGTTTCCAAAATGCGGATATCAAAAAAATAAGGTATAATGCCGATAGAACGAATATAGTATCTTTTTCGCGCCTGAAAGGGGGCATTACAGTGGAACTCGATAACTGTCCTCGCTGCGGGAAGGTATTCGCCCGAAATTTTCGCGATATTTGTCCGGCCTGCATTAAAGAAGTCGATCAGGAATATTCCCGGTGCGCGGAATATTTGCGCCAGCACAAAGGCGCTACGATCCACGAGCTTTCCGAAGCGACCTCGGTATCCATCAAGCAAATTACGAAGTTTATCAAGGAAGGCCGGATATCGCTCGTCGGCGCGCCGAACATGGGATATCCGTGCGAAGTGTGCGGCTTTATCATTCGCGAAGGCAACATATGCGGAAGCTGCCGTTCGCGTCTGCAGAAAGACTTGAGCAAAGTGAAGGAGGCGGCGGACAAGGAGACGGAGGAAGCCGTCAGACGAGCCGCATACCGGATAAAAGGTAACGAGCAGGACTGAAGTTGGCAGTTATTGCGACAATTCTATAAATTCTCATACCCATATGCCGATAAATACTCATATAGAGTTCATCGGCTTTTTATTTACGGCGAAGCCGCTTCCGCCTGATCGCCGAGTGAGGAGGGATACGAATGAAAGTGAACGAAACGCAGCGGATTCAATTCATGAATGTTTATCAGAAGCATCACGAGCAGCGCGTCGGCGATGCGGGACGCAAGCGGCGGAAGGACGAAGTGCAAATTTCCGCGGAAGCCCAGGAAATGCTGTCCTTCAGCCGCGCGAACGGCGAGAACCGGGCGCAGTTGATCGAAAATTTGAAACAGAAGGTTGAATCGGGAACGTACCATGTGGATGCCGGCAAGATTGCGGAGAAGATCTGGCCATACATCCAGTCGAATTCGAAACTATAGAAAACGGGTGATCGTCCGTGTCATTTCGCGAGCTGTTGGCATCGCTGGAACAATTGCATGCGCAATATGCGCGGCTTCTTGAGTTGGGGGCGGCGAAGAAAGATCAGGTTATCCAGAACCGGTTGAACGAGCTGATGGCGACGACGGCCAAGGAATCGCGAATCATCAAGCAAATTGTGGAAAGCGAACGGGCCTGCCGCCAGTGGATGAAGCAATTTCAGCAGGATATGGGCGTACGGCCGAAGCTGCGCATCACCTTGTCCGAAATTGAACGGATGGTTTTCTCCGTCGAGGAAAGGCAGCAGTTGGCCGCCATTCGGCAAAAGCTGGCGGACGTTACCGAATCGCTTAAACGGGTGAACGAAATCAATCAGCAGTTGATTCGGCAGTCGGTCTCTTATGTCGAGTTTTCGCTCGATTTGCTGGCAGACGCCCCGGAAGAAGTGACATATAAAAATCCGGCGTTGGACCAAGGAAAGCGGCAATGGAACGGAATGTTCGATACGCGCGCTTGAGCGCCGAAGGAGGGTAACGGATGAGATCCACTTTTATGGGATTGGAAACGAGCAAACGGGCGCTTCTGACACAGAGCACGTCGCTCCACACGCTCGGACACAATATTGCCAACGCATCGACAACAGGCTATACCCGCCAGCGCGTCAACGTAGCGGCAACAAGGCCGATCGAAGCGTTCGGCATGATGAGAAGCAACGCCCCCGGACAAATCGGCACAGGGGTGCAGCCGGTTAACATCGAGCGGATCCGGGATTCGTATATCGATATGCAGTACCGGCGGGAAAATCAGAGGCTCGGCGCCTGGGAGGTGTACGATGCGACGCTGCAATCGATCGAGAAGATCGTCAACGAGCCGACAGACAGCGGACTGAGCGCGGTGATGGGGAAATTTTGGAACTCGCTTGAAGTGCTGAACCGCGATCCGTCTCTGCTCAGCGCGCGGATCGATCTGATCGGCACGGCGGTAAACCTGGTGGAAACGTTCAAGCATATGGACACCTCGTTCAAGACGCTCGCAAGCGATATCGCCGCCAACATTGACAAGAAGGTCGCCGAAGCGAACGGATACATCGCCAACATCGCACAATTGAACGATACGATCCGACGCATGGAAGCGCTCGGCGATAATGCAAACGACTACCGCGATCAACGCGACCTGCTGATCGACAAGCTGACGTCCATCGTCGATGTTCAATATGCGGAGACGGCGGACGGAATGGTCAATATCGTTGCCGCCGGCGTGCAGGTGGTGAACGGTACCGAAGCGGCGGAACTGACGGCGGACAATGCGGCGACCGCCACGGAAGGCGCGCTGGCCGGCTATCGGTGGGCGCAGGCGGATGTCGCGAAGGTCGTCGACCAGCTGAACGCGATGGTCGATACGCTCGTGAACGGCAAGGTTGAGATTACGCTCGCGAACGGTTATGTCGCCAGTACGGACATGACTGCGCTCAATGACGTGACGCTTGAGGACGGCACCGTCATACCGGCCGGTCAAAACATACCGGCAGGCTCGCGCATCGCATCCGAGGTTCGCCTGGAAGTGAACGGCTTCAACGGCGTTCACAAGCTTGGCTATACCTTGTCCGACCCCGCAGAGTCCGGCATTGCGTTCTTTACGACATCGGACGGCAGCGCGACGTTCACGATGGAAAATATTCGCGTCAATCCGGTTGTCGCGAACGATACGAGCAAAATCGCCGCAGCAGGCAAATACGATGTCGTAAACGGTTCGCCGGTGACGATCAAAGGAAACAGCGATATTGCGCTGGTGCTGGCGGGTCTCCGGGATAAAGTATTCGAATACCCGGCAGATATGACCTCGCTGACCAGCGGTACGATCGACGATTATTTCCGCGCTTTTACAGGGGATCTCGGAACGAGGGCCAGCGACGCCGCCCGCAACTTGCATAACCAGTTGAATATGGTGGATGCGGTCGAATATCGGCGGCAGTCGGTCAGCGGCGTTTCGCTGGACGAGGAGCTGGCCGATATGATCCGTTTTCAACATGCCTACAATGCGGCCGCGCGCAATATGACGACCGTGGATGAAATGCTGGACCGCATCATTAATCAAATGGGGCTTGTAGGCAGATAAGGAGGCTTGAACGATGCGCGTAACGGGGATGATGCAAAACACCCAGTTGTTAAAAATTTGCGCAACACGAACGCCGGCATTATCGACTGGCAGAACAAATTGTCGACCGGCCAGCGCATTCAGAAGCCGTCCGACGATCCCGTCGGTATCGGGTACCAGATGCGGTATGACACCGAATTGAACCGTTCGGAAGAGTTTCTGGAAAATGCGCGTACGGGCCTCGGCTGGCTCCGGACGATGGATTCGCTGATGCAGCAGGCGACCGATGTGCTGAAGCGGGCCCGCGTGCTGACGCAGCAAGCTTCCACCGGGACGGTTCCCGAAGATGCGCGGAAGCAGATCGCGGCGGAAATCCGCCAGCTGAAAGAGCAGATGATAGCTATCGGCAACAGCGACTACGGCGGAAGATATTTGTTCAACGGCCAGAAGACCGATCAGATGCCCTATTCCCTTACGAACGCTGCGAACGACCCTACGGACAAAGGCGTCTACTTCCTGAACGTCAGCCCGTCCGTGACGGTGCCGGTCAGCATTACAGGCGAGCAAATTTTCGGTGAAGCCGGTTCGCCGGACAATGTGTTTCAAGTGCTGGATGACATCGCCACCCATCTGGAGGACAACGATCAGGACGCTATTCTGGACGATCTGGCCCGCATCGACCGGAGCGCGGACCGCATCGCGATTGCTTGGGCGGAAATCGGGGCGCGTACGAACCGGTTCGAGCTGGTCGAAAACCGGATTCTGGACGAGCAGATCGGGCTCAAGCAGCTTCGTTCCGAAGTGGCGGATGTGGATATGTCCGAAGCGATTATCGAGCTGAAGCTAAAGGAAAATGTGCTGCAAGCGGCATTGTCGACCGGAGCGCGGATTATGCAGGTTTCGCTGGTCGATTTTATCCGTTAGGCGGATGAGCGGTGAGCATGATGGACGTTACCGTCAGATATTATGCGGCTGATATGACCATCAAAACCCGCAACCCGGATATCGAGGTGGATTGGCGTCCCGTATGGGACAGCATCGGGCTGGAAAATCCGCTTTCCGAGATGAGGGGCAGAATGGCGAGAGAAAGCTCGCAAGCGGCGGAGACGATCGCGCAAATCGCCCGCGATGGCGATCAGGTTGCGCGGAGCGTCACGACGGGAGAGCGCAACGTATTTGGCCGGCTGGCATCCGAGAAGTTTCAACGCGAGCGGATCGTGCAGACCGAGCTTACGCTCATGCCGGATACGATGCCGATCTTCCATGTGACCGTGTACAAGCCGGAAATTCATATCGAGCCCCGCATGCCGGAAGCGGTGCCGTCCGACAGGCAAACCCGCGTAAATCTTCAGCCGCTGCAATCCAATCCAGGCGCTTCCATCGACATGCGGGTGTGACATCAGTCATCGATGAGGCGCGGAAAGGCTTTGAAACATGATAACGATTAACAGTGCCGTGTATGGTCGGATGAACGTCGAAGACAATCAACTGTATCATTTTCCTCAAGGCATCGTCGGCTTCTCGGCCATCTCCCGATATGCGCTTGTGCCTTTTGAAAATACCGATTTCTTCGTTCTGCATGCAACGGAGGAAGATGTCAGCTTCATCCTGGTTCCGGCGGCCAAGGCGAAGCGGGAATACGCTTTTGAAATTGACGAGGATACCGTTCACATGCTGGATATCGAGCATCCTGAAGAAGTGGCGGCTTTTTTCATCGTCAATATTGTGGGTGACATTCCGTACATCAACCCGAAGGCGCCGGTGTTGATCGTGCCCCGGTCGCAGAAGGGTTGCCAGTACGTTCTCACGCAATCCGCTTACCCGATTCGGGAGCCTCTCCGAATGGAAGGTGCCTCGTCATGCTAGTGCTCAAGCGGAAGGTCGGAGAAGTGATCAAGATCGGCGACGACATCGAGCTGCATGTGCTCGACGTCGAAGGGGAAGTGATCAAGCTCGGATTTGTCGCGCCGAAAACGGTATCCATTATGCGATCCGAGCTGTACGAAGCGATACGCCGCGAGAACATCGAGGCGGTCGGACAGAACGGCAAAGCGCAGCAGCTGCTTCAGCTTCTGGGCCGCAAGTCTGAAGATCAATCAACATAATGGAAAGAAGGGATCACCTTGCTGGGTGCAATCAACAGGCTGGATGGAGCCAACCGTGATTGGAGCCAGGCGATGAACCCCGCATCAACGAATTCCACAGAAGAATCGCCCGCAGATCTGAAAGAAACCGGAGTCGAAACCGGTGAAGGGAATGGCAAAGGGAAAGACCGGCTGCTTAAGGAACTGGAAAAGCTGAACGAGCAGATGAGATCGACAGGCAAGTCATTCCGGTTCAAATACAGCGAAGAAGCGGAGCAGTTCTACGTACAGATTATCGATACCAGGTCGCAGGAAGTCATTGAATCGATACCGCCGGAGCATATGATCGAATTGTCGGCCAAATTGAAAGAGCTGATCGGCATCTTCGTCGACAAGAAGCTTTGATTTGCCTGAATTACATTTTGATGAAAAAGGGTGAACCGCAATGGGAATCAGTATCTCCGGTCTGGGTTCCGGACTCGATACGGCGCAGATCATTTCCGACCTGATGACGCTTGAGCGTCAGCCGTATACCCGTCTGGAAACGAGCAAAAAAAAATCTGCAATCCGAAAAGTCTATTTTCCAGTCGATCAATACGAAGCTCAACACACTCAAAACCGCTGTCTCTGACCTGCTGCTGAACGCGAACTTCAATCTCGTATCCGGCAAGAGCACGAACGAGGGCGTCGTGAAGCTGAAGACGGCCGAAGGAACGTCCACGGGGAATTATAATATCGCCGTAACGCAGCTGGCACAGAGCCATTCGATCAAATCGAAATCGCTGGATCCGGCTGGCACGACGCTGCAAGGCACGACGCTCAAGATCGGCTCGGTGGAAATTACCGTTGGAGATGAAATGACGGACGGCGAAGCGCTGGAATATATTAAAAACCAGATCAATTCAAAAGATACGGGGCTTACGGCTGCCGTCGTGTCGGACTCGGACAATTCGAAAGTTTTGGTGCTGACTTCGAAAGAGACGGGCGCGCAGAACAAGATGGTATTGAGCAGTACCGACGACGGCATTTTGCTTGAGGGTACTGCATTGAGTGCACTGGATATTACAGACATAGCAGATAACGGTCAAAATACGATCCAAAAAGCACAAGATGCCAAGTTTACGGTCAACGGCCTCTTGATTACTCGCAGTTCCAACAATATAAGCGGCGTCATCGACGGCGTAACGCTGGAACTTGTTGCGGCCGGTTCGTCACAAGTAACGGTTGCCCGCGATACGGATAAAATCGCTGAAAAATCGATGCTTTCGTCAAAGCGTACAACGATGTCATCAACACCGTGCGCAACAACTTGTCCAAGCCTGCAGACGCCACGAAATGAATCCGCTGCAGGGCGATTCGGTACTGAAGACGATCAGCAATGAGCTGTATAATCTTTTTACGAGTGCCACCAACTTAACCGATGGTTACAAGATGATGGCGGAAATCGGTCTGGAGATCGACAAAGGGATTACAAAGGGAAGTATGATGACCGGCACTATTACGTTTGACAAGGAAAAATTCAAAGAGGCATTCAGTAAAGATCCGAACGCTGTCATTGATTTGTTTAAGCATAACGAGAATGGCATCATGAGGGGCTTGGATGCGAAGCTCAAAGAATGGACAAGCTCCGTTAACGGTTTGATCACCTCGAAAATCAAAGGCTACGACTCTGAAATTGACATGCTCGACGACCGTATGGAAGCGATGGACAACCGGCTTCAAATGAAGTATGAACAATTGAAAAAGCAGTTTACGGCGATGGAAGTCGCTTTGTCGGGACTGAAAAGCCAGCAAAGCTGGCTGACGAGCCAGCTTGCCTCGCTGACCGCCCTGACGCAGGCCAACAAAGGTTAAACGCTCGGCTGAAGGAGATGAACAGCAATGCATATGCCCAACTATGCGGGATATCAATCGTACAATCGGAACAGGTTTGAAACCGCATCTCCTCATCGTCTGATTCTGATGCTGTTTGAGGGCGCCCTCAAATTTGCCGGGCAAGCGGAAAGGGCGATCGAGAAACGCGATATATCCGGGGCGAACCAGGCCATCCAGAAGACGCAGTCTGTCATTTACGAACTGATCTCGTCTCTTGATCTGAAGCAGGGAGGGCAGCTTGCCGTCAATCTTCAATCGCTTTATTTCTATATGATCGACTGCCTCGTTGAGGCAAACATGCGCAAGGATACGGAGAAACTGCGTGAAGTGATCGACATGCTGACCAGCATCAAGTCGGCCTGGGAGCAGATCGGAAAGGAAGTTGCGCTTGGACAGGGATAATCGCCAGGACGATGTATTGCAATGTTATCGCGACATGAAGTCGATCATGCTTCATCAGCTCGCACTACTTCAAAATTCCAACGATGAAGAAGCGCTGCAGCAATTTGCGGCGCTTTCCGTTCAGTATGGCCGGAAAATGGAGGAGTTGTCCGCTCGGGAGCCTTATCAGAGGAATGAAGAGATCCGCGAGCTGCTAGCCGAAATGGAACGCTATGCCGAGGAAATGGAACAGCTTCTTCAACGCCGGATCGATGTTACGGCCCATGCGCTTCAGCATACGGTTACACAGCGAATGGCCGTCCGTTCCTACGGCAATATGGATTTTCAGGATGCGGTTCCGCTCTATTTTGACCAAAAACGATAATTTCATCTGCATAGACTATAAACAATGCATTTCCACATTCCGATATATATAATGTAGCCGCAAGGAAGCGGCTTCAATACTCATATCATGGAGGATGAAAAGTATGTCGATGTACATCAACACGAACGTTGCGGCCATCAATGCTCACCGCAACCTGGGCGCAAACAACACGACGATGGGCAAAACGATGGAGAAACTGTCTTCCGGCTACCGGATCAACCGTGCGGCTGACGACGCGGCAGGCCTTGCCATCTCCGAGAAAATGCGCTTCCAAATCAACGGTCTGAATCAAGCTCAGCGCAACGCGCAAGACGGCATCTCCCTGCTGCAAACGGCTGAGGGGGCGCTGACTGAAGTTCACGCAATGCTGCAGCGCATGAACACGCTGGCCAACCAAGCGGCTAACGGCACGTATGATGATAGCGAAGACCGTCAAGCACTTCAGGATGAAGTTGCCCAATTGCTGAACGAGATCAACAACATCGCTTCTTCGACGAACTTCAACGGCATCAACTTGTTGAAAAGCAATAACTCCGTAACGTTCCAAATCGGGGTTGAAGCGTCGAACACGTTGACGGTGAACATGAAAACGATGAACACCTCGGCGCTGGGCATTAACGCAATCGACATCAGTTCCCAAACGGGAGCAAACAGCGCGCTGGCATTGATTAAATCCGCTATCGTGCAAGTCTCCCAGCATCGCGGTACGCTCGGCGCCGTTCAAAACCGTCTGGAGCATACGATCAACAACCTGGGCGTAACGTCCGAGAACCTGGCTGCTTCCGAGTCCCGGATCCGCAACGCCGACATGGCGAAAGAAATGACGGAATTCACGCGGAACCAAATCCTCGTTCAAGCCGGTACGGCTATGCTTGCGCAAGCTAACGCAATGCCGCAAGGCGTGCTCAAGCTTCTGGGCTAATCAATACGATCTAATCCGCAAAGCCTCATCCATTTATTGGGTGAGGTTTTTTTCTATACAGAAACGGCTCAGGTTTGCCGATAACATAGATATAATCGAAAAGGTGTGATGGACGTGCTTATTCGTATCGACCATACAGAGGAAAACTACGCATTCACCAGTGACGAGCATTTTCAAACCGTATGGGAATCCATAAAAAACAAGCTGAATGAACAGAACAGGTATATTGCCCAAGTATCGTTCAATGGCGAAGTGCAATCGGCAGACTTTGAAGCGATGATGCTGTCCCGTTACAAAGAGATTCGGGAAATTGAGATCATATCCGTATCCGAAGCGCAACTGATTGACGACACGTTAAAGGATGTCCAGTCATTCAGCGGCAAAATCGTCAATGCTTGCGATTCGATCGGCAGTTTGTTCTACGGCGACATATCGGCCGAGCAGTGGAACATGGCAAGTAGCTTGCTGGAAGCCGTCGAATGGGTGATCCAATCGTTAAGCGGTGCGGCGAATTTGTTGAGCAAGTACCCAGAAGAAACGGATTATGTCGCGTTTGTGGAAGATGCCGTTCGGTCGTTGAAACATAATCTGGCCGATCTCGGAAAGGCATTAGAGTCCGAAGATTACTTGTCTGTGGGAGACATTATGAAATACGAATTGGCCGATACCTTCAAAAAACTTGGGGCTTCGATTTTGACGAACAGGTGAAGAGATGAAAAAATATGCGGCGGATAATCTAATAGCACTGCGTAAGCATTATCGCAATCTATATCAATTGGTGCGAAACCGCGAAAGAAATACGAATCATTACTGCCATACGATATCCAAATCCGGCCTTGCCAATCTGGAAATCGTCCGTAACGGGCAAAAATTGCGCTGTACAGCAAGTACAATCCGTTGGAAGAAACCGTACGCTGGCTCGAAATGAACGCCGAACAAATCGGGCAGTCCAAACATATTCTGGTTTACGGTTTCGGGCTGGGCTACCATATCGAAAGAGTGATCGAGCAATATCCCGACCGGACCGTTCATATTATGGAGCCGGACATTGAAGTGTTTCTTGCGGCAATTGAAGCGCGTGACCTGACGCATATTTTCAATTATCCAAATATCGGAATTTTTGGATTAGGAAATGATGCGCTGACGAATGTTCAATTTGCACAATCCGTTAAAACATATATTGTAGACTCCTTCTGCTCGCTGTTCGTACCGGCGTATTTACGGTTGTACGCCGACGAAGTGTCCGGATTTACCAAAGTATTTCGTGAAATGGTGTTGTCGGAGAGAACGAATTACGCTACTCAGATTCTGTTTAAACGCGAGTGGCCCGAAAATATTGTTAAAAATCTTCCCAAAACTTTCGAAGGGCGTCATCTTCGCAATCTTCAGGGTTATTTCAGGGATATGCCCGCTTTAATCGTAGGGTCAGGGCCATCATTGGACCAGGATCTCGAACGAATTCGGCAGTTGCAAGACCATGTTCCGATATTTGCGGCCGGATCAAGTATCCAAGGATTGCTCGATAAAGGGATCAAGCCTCATATGATCGTTTCAATTGACGGAAGCGAAAAAAACTATGAAGTATTTCAGGATCTGGATGTGTCGGATATCCCGTTCGTTTATGCGTCCTATATCAAGCACAAAATTATCAAAGAATTGAACAGCAACCTGTACCATGTATTTATGTCATCGGATACGATAACCAGCCACCTTTTCAATATGAAGGGGCAATCGATCAGTTTGTTTCAGCGCCTTCCGTGACCGGCATCGTCATACAACTGGCCGCTTTTCTAGGGTTTAACCGAATTATTTTCGTTGGACAAGACTTTTCATATCCGGGAGGCGTCCGATACTCCAAAGGCGTCGATCATTTTACTGCGGAAGAATTGGATAAATTCAATCAACACGCTACCGAAACGGTCGAAAATGTAAACGGGGGCGTCAACCCGAGCAGCAAGCCGATGGTCGATACGTTGCGATATATAGAAGGTCTTATCTCTTTCTATAAGAATCAAATTGAATTTATCAATGTTTCCCAGATTGGCGCTGTCATTAAAGGGACTTCGAGCGCGAAGCTGGAGAATCTCATGGACGAATTGAAATCATATCACGTGAGCGGCCAACTGTTTCAAAACCTGCTCCGTAACGAAACAACCGGTTATACGGAGGAAGAGAAAAAGGCGTTCTTATCCCGATATCGATATTGCTTGCGTGAATTAAAAAGTTTTGGTCCGAAAATCGACAGTTTGCTGGAAACGTTCGAACAGCTTCAAAAAGCCATTGAAAAGTCAAATACCGCCAAAATGGCGTCGCTGCTTCAGACCATCGATAAGCAATGGAGCATGATCACGAATAGCGGAGTATTTGATCCCCTGTACGGGTTCGTCCTGCAAGCGGAGATTTCCATCTATGCGCGTCGAGTGCCGGAAATCGCAGCTTGTACAAATATAAAAATGAAATCGGAATTGGTCATGGAGCATCTGGGCCGGCTTGTAGCCGGAATGAAGAAGGACACAGAACGATTGATTGATTTATTCGAGGAAACGGCATCGAATTTTACGGCAATCGCAACATAATCAAGGAGGCTCGAAAACCAATGCACAGCTTTAAACGAGTATTAGTAACGGGTGCGGACGGCTTTATCGGGTCTCATTTGACAGAGACGCTCGTCCGCGCGGGATACAATGTCAGAGCCTTCGTTTATTACAATTCGTTCAATTCCTGGGGCTGGCTCGATCAAAGTCCGGAGGAGATCAAACGTGAGTTGGACGTATTTGCGGGAGATATCCGAGATCCGCATGGCGTGCGAAGTGCCATGCAGGGGTGCGATGCGGTGCTGCATCTCGCTTCGCTTATTGCGATACCTTATTCCTATCATTCTCCCGATACATATGTGGACACGAATATAAAAGGAACTTTAAATGTGCTGCAAGCAGCCAAAGAATTGGGCGTAGCCAAGATCGTTCATACTTCCACAAGCGAGGTATACGGGACGGCTCAATATGTGCCGATCGATGAACGGCATCCGCTGCAAGGGCAGTCCCCTTATTCCGCATCCAAGATTGGCGCGGACCAAATGGCGCTAGCCTTTTATCGTTCATTCGGCCTGCCTGTCGGCATAATTCGCCCTTTTAACACTTACGGTCCGCGACAATCGGCGCGGGCGGTCATTCCGACCATTATTACGCAATTGGCGCAGGGAAATCGGAAGATTAAATTAGGCGCCATTCATCCAACGCGGGATTTCAATTATGTCGAGGATACGGTTGAAGGCTTCATTTCTTTCCTGGAGTCGAGCCGCTCTATCGGTGAGGAGATTAATATAGGAAGCAATTTTGAAATCTCAATCGGTGATACCGCTCGCTTGATTGCCAGATTGATGAATGTGGAACTGGAAATTGAAACGGATGAAATTCGGCTGCGCCCTGAGAAAAGCGAAGTCGAGCGCCTGTGGGCGGACAACCGTAAAGCCCGTGAATTATTGAACTGGCAGCCTGCGTATGGTGGAGAAAAAGGATTCGAAGCAGGGTTAGCCAAGACCATTGAATGGTTCTCGAATCCAGACAACCTGCTCAATTATAAAGCGAATCTGTATAATATTTAGTTATTGTAATGGCGCACTTAACATACCTGAAATCAAAGAAATATCAATATTGATAAACAAGGGGATCATAATGGATCGACTTTATTACTTCAGACAATTTCTAAATCACTTTTGGCTTCGGCCTGAAAATGCATTGCTTCTCGCTTTAAGAGCCGAATCCTTTAAAAAGACCTTTAATTTTTTTGATGATGCGGAAGCTTCTATAGATGTTTCCTGCGGGGATGGTGTATTTTCCTTTATAGCAAACGGAGGTCAAATATCAGCTGATTCGGATATGTTTAGGTCCTTAAGATTTGGGAAACGAGAGGGAGATTTTGATGCATTTGATTGTTTCGATGATACCTATAAAATGAACGTCATCAAAGAGGCGGATCGAAAGTTTAAATACGGAATCGATTGGAAAAGTTCTTTGTTGGCTAAGGCATCAAAATTGAACTTTTATCAAAATACTCTAGTACATGATAACAATAATAAGTTGCCTTTTGAAGACGAGAGTTTTCAATATGTTTACACGAATAGTGCCTATTGGGTTGCCAAATTTGAAGAACATATAAAAGATCTGTTTAGAATCACTGCAAGTCACGGGCACATTGTTTTACAAATAAAAACAAACAATATACTTCAATTATCGAGCAGGTATTATGCTCCTTTTATGGGTGAAAAATTCCACACAATTATTGATGCGGGTAGAATGTCGACTTGGAAAGGTTTGCGGTCTAAAGAGGATATTTTAAACATGATAATTTCATTCGGGAATGTAGATATATTGTCAGTTGAACCGATTTATGGAGGATTACTGGCTAGGATATGGGATATTGGACTAAGACCGTTATTCAATCCTTTAGCTAGAATGGCGAATTCATTGTCTGACGAGGAGAGGGTTTCCATTAAGAAAGAATGGAATGAAATTCTCTTTGATCTATTTGAGGAGTCGCTCCAGAAATACAAGTCTAGTGAAAATGATGCAATTGAATATTTGATCGTATTGGAAAAGAAATGATGAGCAGTTCCGTTATCAGTACAAATTATTTCCACCGAATTAAGGGTGCCGCATTATGAAGACCGAAAAACGCTCATTGGGAGCGGAAATTGCCGAGGTTGTCAGACAAGTGACGGGAAATAGCGGACAAACGTTGCCGTTGCATGAACCTGAGTTTTCAGGGAACGAATGGGCTTATGTCAAAGAATGCCTGGACACGGGGTGGGTTTCATCCGTAGGACGCTTTGTCGAACGTTTGGAAAACGATCTGGCTGCTTACACAGGCTCCGGTTATGCGGTAGCAGTCGTGAACGGAACTGCCGCATTGCATATTGCTTTGTTGCTTTCTGGCGTTGAACCGGGAGAAGAAGTGCTGATCCCTTCCCTGACGTTTGTGGCAACCGCCAACGCGGTATCTTACTGCCAAGCCGTCCCTCACTTTGTTGATGTGGATCGCTTAACGTTAGGGCTGGATCCTATACGTCTTCATGATTATTTGCATGAAATCGGAGAGCGCAGAGCGGACAAGGGGCTCTATAATCGGAAAACGGGCCGACGTATCCGGGCCGTTGTGCCGATGCACACTTTTGGCCATCCCGTCGATATGGATGCGCTGTTGGATGTGTGCCAGCAATATGGCCTGGAGGTCGTCGAGGATGCGGCTGAATCTCTGGGCTCCAAGTATAAAGGCAAACATACGGGCACCTTCGGCCGGTTTGGCGCGCTAAGCTTTAACGGCAACAAGGTGGTTACGACCGGAGGCGGCGGAGCCGTTCTGACTCAGGACAAGAAGTTGGCCGAAATGGCAAAGCATCTGACGACCACGGCGAAGCTCCCGCACGCATGGGTATACAAGCATGATCGGATCGGTTATAACTACCGGATGCCGAATATCAACGCGGCATTAGGATGTGCGCAGCTGGAGAAGCTTCCTGAGTTTCTGGCTCGCAAGCGCAAGCTTGCAGAGAAATACAGAGAAGGATTTAAAGCCGTGAGCGGCATTTCGTTCTTTAGCGAGCCTGAACATGCGGAGAGCAACTACTGGCTGAATGCGATTATACTGAATGAGCCCGATTTGCAGTTGCGGGATGAGATTTTACAAGAAACCAATAAGCATGGTTTTTTGACAAGGCCGATTTGGACTCCGCTTCATCTTCTTCCTATGTACGCCGATTGCCCTAGAATGGAGTTGACCGTGACGATGGAGCTTGAAGGAAAAGTGATAAACTTGCCGAGCGGACCTTCGATTATTACCCGGGAGGAGCTATGAGGAAAATTTGCGTCGTGACCGGTTCACGAGCTGAATACGGTCTGCTGTATTGGCTTCTGAAAGAGATACAAGAGGACGCCGATTTGGTTCTGCAGCTTGTGGTCACCGGCATGCACCTGTCGCCGGAATTCGGTCTTACCTATCAGCAAATCGAAAAGACGGGTTCCAAATCGATGCGGAAGTAGAGATGCTGCTTTCCAGCGATACGCCAGCCGGCATCACCAAATCGATGGGGGTTGGCCTGATCGGTTTTGCGGATGTATTCGAACGCCTTCGTCCGGATATTGTGGTTGTGCTTGGCGATCGTTACGAGATTATGGTAGCGGCTCAAGCGGCGATGGTTGCGCGCATTCCGATCGCCCATCTGCATGGAGGAGAAAGCACGGAGGGACTTATTGACGAGGCGATCCGTCATTCTATTACAAAATGGCGCATTTGCATTTTACGGCAACGGAAAAATACCGTCAAAGAGTGATCGGATTGGGTGAACATCCTAGCCGGGTCTTTAATGTTGGCGCCGTAGGCCTTGACAATATTCACAGATTGCAATTGATGAACCGGGAACAATTCGAGCAATCGATTTCTTTTGAATTGGGAGAGCGTAACTTTCTCGTTACATATCATCCGCTAACGCTGACAAGCACTTCATCCGTTGAATACATGCAGCAGCTTCTGGTTGCCCTTGATCAATTTCCGGATGCGCACATTATTTTTACCAAACCGAATTCCGATCCGAATGGCCGCAATATGGCTCTTATGATTGACGAGTATGTGGCAGCAAACCGGGAAAGGGCAGTTGCTTTTATTTCCTTGGGGCAGGTCAGATATTTAAGCGCCCTTCAACATGTCGACGTGGTCGTGGGTAATTCATCTAGCGGTATTATTGAAGCGCCAATGTTCAAAAAGCCTACCGTCAACATCGGTCCGCGCCAGCAAGGGAGAGTTAAAGGATCGTCTATTATTGACTGCGGGGAATCCAGCGAAGAGATCGTGAAGGCGATAAAAAAAGCGCTGTCTCCTGCTTTTCAAAAAACGCTTATGAATTGCGAGTCTCTATATGGCCAAGGCAATTCATCACCTGTAATTAAAGATATATTGAAGAATACGGCTTTAGAAGGAATTCTAATAAAAACCTTTTATGAAGGGGGGAGCAAATGAACGTTTTGAAAATTGTGTACATGGGATGCGTTCAGTTCAGCTATGAAGGGCTCCGCTATCTTCTTGAGCTTCAAAGGGAGAACGTTTCTATTGAAATCATTGGCATTGTAACAAGAGAAGTATCTGACTTCAATTCTGACTTTAAAAGCTTACGTGAGCTGGCTGAGCAATTTAGCATTCCTTGTTTTATTGCGAAAGGCAATGATCAGGATTCTTTGGCCAAATGGCTAAAAAACATTCAACCGGATGTGGTCTATTGTTTCGGCTGGTCATATTTGCTCAAAAAAGAAGTACTAAAGATTCCCAGAATGGGAGTTGTCGGTTACCATCCTTCTCTGTTGCCTGCCAATCGCGGGCGGCATCCTTTGATTTGGGCTTTAGTTCTCGGGTTATCGGAAACGGGCTCAACCTTCTTTTTTATGGACGAACAAGCGGATCGAGGAGATATTCTGAGTCAGCGGAGAATTGAAATCTCGGACACGGATGATGCAGCTTCGCTATATCAAAAAATGACAGAAACAGCCTTGCAGCAAATGAAAGAACTTACGTTGCAGCTCCAGCAAGGGACATACAGCCGAATTCCTCAGCCGGTAACAGGATCGAATACATGGAGGAAGCGGGGGCAAGAAGATGGGCGTATCGATTGGAGGATGTCGAATCGATCGATATACAACCTGATTCGCGGATTAACGAGACCGTATCCAGGCGCCCATTTTAAAAAAGATAATAAAGATATTAAGGTTTGGAAAAGCGAAATCATTACAAATGAGAATTATCCGAACCTGGAACCGGGAAAGGTCATTCGAGTTGAAAATAAGTCCGTTGTAGTTAAATGCGGAGAAGGCCTGATTCGCTTACTCGATCACGAGATGACCGAACTGCCGAAAGTAGGTGATTACTTGTGAAAAAGGTATTGGTAGTAGCTCCTCACCCTGATGATGAATCATTGGGATGCGGTGGAACTCTGCTCAAGCATATCTCCGAAGGAGATCAAGTCTACTGGTTGATTGTTACGGGAATTGACACGGATCATGGCTTCAGTGAACAAAGGGTGACTGAACGCGAAAAAGAAATAGAGGCCATCGGTCGTGCTTACCCGTTTACCCATACATATTCATTACGTTTCCCGACAACGGAACTCGACACGGTTCCTATGAATGCATTAGTTCAATCATTTTCCCGTGTTTTTCAAGAAGTTCAGCCCGACATCATTTATATTCCTTACCGAGGAGATATTCATTCGGATCATAAATATGTTTTTGATGCTGCAACTGCATGTACAAAGTGGTTTCGCTATCCTTTCGTGAAGAGGGTCCTTGTTTACGAGACGTTGTCCGAAACGGAATTCGGTCTAAACCCGGATGCAAATGGATTTAAGCCGAACGTCTTTATGAATATTACCTCATTTCTGCAAAAAAAATTGGAAATCATGCAGATTTACAAATCCGAGTTTGCTGAACACCCGTTTCCTCGAAGTTCGAATAGCGTAGAGGCTCTTGCCCGATACCGGGGTTCGACTGCCGGCTTTCAGGCAGCGGAAGCGTTCATGTTGCTTAAGGAGGTTATAGAATGACTTCCTCCGTCTACATCATTGCCGAAGCGGGAGTCAATCATAACGGCTCATTAGACTTGGCGTTACAACTCGTCGAAATGGCGGCTGAAGCAGGCGCGAATGCGGTTAAATTTCAAACGTTCAAAGCCGAACGGCTGGTGACCCCTGAAGCCGGCAAAGCGGACTATCAAAAGCTGACGACCTCGTCGGCTGAAAGCCAGTTTGACATGTTGAAACGGTTGGAGCTGGACAAAGAAGCTCATTTTGCTTTGCTGCGGCACTGTCAGAAATATGGAATCGAGTTTATGTCGACTCCCTTTGACGAGGAGAGCCTTCACTTTCTGGCCGATGAGTGCGGCGTGAAACGAATCAAGCTGCCGTCCGGAGAGATAACGAACGGTCCGCTTCTTCTTGCAGCCGCCAGAAAGGGCTTGCCGATCATACTATCAACCGGAATGGCAACGTTAGGCGAGATCGAGACTGCCCTGATGATACTGGCCTACGGCTATCTGAACCGGTCCGGGAAGCCGGACGGTCAAAGCTTGCTGGAAGCTTTTATCTCCGAACAAGGCCAAGCCGCTCTGCGGGAGCGTGTCACCTTGCTGCATTGTACAACGGAGTATCCCGCTCCGCTGCGTGACGTGAATTTACGTTGTATGGACACGATGGCCGAGGCGTTCGGAGTACCTGTCGGTTACTCGGACCATACCGAAGGGATTGCCGTTTCTTTGGCGGCTGCAGCCCGCGGGGCGGCCGTTATCGAGAAGCATTTTACACTGGACCGTCAATTGCCCGGGCCCGATCATCAAAGCTCGCTGGAACCCGGCGAGATGGCCGAAATGATCAAAGGGATTCGCACGATCGAGCTGGCGCTTGGCAGGAAATATAAATTTCCTGCACTGTCGGAACTGGCAAATCGTGTCCCTGTGCGCAAAAGCATCGTTGCGGGTCAAGATATCGCTGCAGGAGACGCGTATCACGACGGCAATCTTGCCTTGAAACGTCCGGGAGACGGCATATCCGCCATTCGCTACTGGGATTACCTGGGGAAAACGGCGGATCGCCCCTACCGCAAAGATGAACAGATCGATTCTTGAGGGAATAGCACATGAACGAGCATTTGCCTGTAGCGATCATTGGAGGCGGCGGTCACGCCGAAGTGGTGTGGGACGCACTTCAACTGTGCGGACATCGAATCATTGGCTTCGTTGCGCCTCAGTCCGAGGGCTGCGCGTTGCATGCCAAAATCCCCTGGCTCGGTTCGGATGAACATTTTGCAACCGGTATAACAAACGGGAAGTTCTTCTTGCCAACGGGATTGGAACGGTAAGGGCCGAAGGATTGAGGGACCAAATCTATCAGGCTTACCGTTCAAGAGGTTATCGTTTTATTACGGTTGCCCATCCGGGAGCGATCGTTTCCGGACATGCCGTCATCGAGGAGGGCGCACAAATTATGGCCGGGGCCGTTGTGCAATCCGGTGCTGTCATTGGAGAGAATGCGATCGTCAATACGCGTTCCTCGGTCGATCATCATACGAGGATCGGACGAAGCGTTCATATCGCTCCCGGGGCTGTTGTTTGCGGAAACGTCGAAATCGGTGCGGCGGCTTTTATCGGGGCCGGCGCTACGATCGTTCAGGGCATTTGCATCGGACAGGCGGCTACTGTAGGAGGGGGAACTGTGGTCATCCGAAACGTTCCCGACGGCGTTACGGTTATGGGCAACCCGGCAAAGGAGTCGACATCATGAACAAATGGGAAGCGCTATTGCTGCAACCAGATGCGACAATATTGGATGCATTGAAAAATTGAATGAAGGGGCCAAACAGATCGCGTTAATCGTCGGCAATAACAACGTATTGCTCGGCACCGTCACGGACGGAGATATTCGAAGAGGCATACTGAAAGGCATTTCGTTGACATCCTCCGTTTCCAATGTTATGAATCCGAATCCTGTCGTAGCGCGAACGATGGATGACCAGGATACGATACTGGCCTTGATGGCCAATCGCCGGCTGCACCAGCTTCCGATCGTTAACGAGAACGGCCAATTGGTGGACATTGTATTTCTGGACGATTATTTGCGGCCGCAGAGAAGAGAAAACTGGGTCGTATTAATGGCAGGCGGACTCGGGACGCGGCTGGCGCCGTTAACCAATGACTGCCCCAAGCCATTGTTGAAGGTCGGTTCCAGACCGATTCTGGAAAACATTCTGAACAGCTTTATTGCCAATGGCTTTTATCAATTTTATATCTCGGTCAATTACAAAGCGGAAATGATCATGGATTATTTCGGAAACGGGGACAAGTGGGGCGTTCAAATCCGGTATTTGAAGGAGGATAAACGGCTCGGGACGGCCGGAGCGCTCAGTCTTCTGCCGGAACGTCCGGCGGAACCGGTCATTGTTATGAACGGCGATTTGTTGACCAAAGTCAATTTTGCCCAAGCTCTTCAGTTTCATCTGGATCACAGGGCAAGTGCTACGATGTGCGTGCGGGAATATGAATACCAGGTTCCCTACGGTGTGGTGAAGTTGGACAATTACCGTCTCTATGCCATGGAAGAGAAGCCCGTCCAGCGCTTTTTTGTCAGCGGAGGAATATATATTCTCGATCCGGAGGCCTTGAATTACATTCCCGAAAACACGTATTTCGATATGCCTTCCCTGTTCAATACGCTAATCGGGCAAGGCAAACATACCGTTGCATTCCCGATCCAAGAGTACTGGATGGATATCGGAAGGATGGATGACTTCAACCAGGCCAATCTGGAGTTTCACGAGGTGTTCAAATCAGACAGCGAGGGGCTGCTATGATAAAGGATAAATCGGTTTTGGCGCTAATTCCAGCCAGAGGCGGATCGAAAGGAATTGTACGCAAAAATTTGCGCGACGTAGCCGGAAAACCGCTTATTGCCTGGACAATTGAACAAGCCAAACAATCCAAGTATATCGATAAGTTGATTTTGTCGTCCGATGATCAGGAGATCATATCCGTTGCTAAGGAATGGGGGTGCGAGGTTCCGTTCGTTCGACCGGATCATTTGGCGCAGGATGATTCCCTCACGATCGATACCATCATACATGCAATAGATCATTTGCCGAATTACGATCTTATCGTCTTGCTGCAGCCAACCTCACCATTACGAAATGCGGAAGATATTGATACATGCATCGAGATTTGTTTGGAGAAACAAGCGAAAGCTTGCGTTTCGGTTTGTGAAGCTTCCAAGAGCCCTTTTTGGATGTTCACATTAGATCAGGAGCAAAAAATGAAGCCGCTTATCCCTTTTGAAAACGAACAGACCAATCGGCACAATCTACCTAAAGCCTATGTTTTAAATGGTGCGGTTTATGTAAGTTATACCGATTGGGTCTACCGGAACAAATCCTTTTTGGAGATGAAACCGTCTCCTATATAATGCCGGCGGAGAGATCAATTGATATAGACAGCGAGATTGATTTGAGAATGGTGGAGTGGTTGCTGTCGCAGCAACCTGACGCAAAGTGAACGGTAATCGGCTACTCATTTAGATTTTGGGCGGAAAAACTACATGTTTCATGAGAATCCTGCCAATTCCATTATGGTTGATAAACGGCAAAGGAAACAACAAACAAGGTTGTTTTCTAATGGATTGTTCTCCCTGCGGAATAGAGACAGCCGGGATCGGGCTCTTGCCTTACTGGCGAAAATGCAGGGAGATTCTGCCGTTAGGAAATGAAGGGGAATTGGGTGAATCATACATATTTCATGATTGCTGAACAAACAGGAGGGATGGCTTACCACTACGCCATCTCTAACTGAATTCGCTTTCAAATTAATGTTTGACATTTTTATGACAACCATGTATATTCACAGTGTGGGCGCTACATATAGAAGTCTCACAGCTATTTGATGATGAAGGGAATGTTTACACATGCAAGGTAAAGTAAAATGGTTCAATGCAGAAAAAGGCTACGGATTCATTGAGACGGAGCAAGGCGGCGACGTATTCGTGCATTTCTCCGCAATCCAGGCCGAAGGCTTCAAGACGCTGGAGGAAGGCCAGGCTGTTGAATTCGATATCGTGGAAGGCGCTCGCGGTCCGCAAGCTGCAAACGTAGTCAAGCTGTAATCATCCGGCTGTATTGGCCCAGATATAGATGATGCGTTAGATTGACCGAACCGTGAACCAAGCCCCTGGGGACAGGGGCTTTTTTTACGACTTCAGAAAAGTATAAAATTCACTTTCTAAATTGCCTGTATATAACCGTCCGCGCGCTTCCCGTCAAATCGTCCCCGTCCGTCGGTGCGCCCCGTCATCAACGCCCCGGTCTCCCGGCAGATTGCTTCTGCGAGAAGCCTGCAAAAGTCAGGCTGTT
>NZ_BOVJ01000042.1 GCF_018403665.1 Paenibacillus cisolokensis | reverse complement strand
TTAGCTGGACTCGGCGTTAGGCAGAGCAAAAGCTGCAAAATACAGTTTTTTCAAGGAAAAAACAACCAAAACGCGAAAATTCCTGCGATAATGCACCTTTTTTGATCCGTTCAAGCCAGATAATCGAAAATTGCCATAAAATACTGTATTTTTGCAGGATTTTACGTCATAGTCAGCTATTCAGGCCAAAATTCCTGCACTTTTGCAGAATTTTCGCCAATGGGAGGCGGGGGCGCTGAAGATGGGGCGAGGTGCACCTACGAACCGGAAACGATTTGACGGAAGGTGACGCGGGGCACGTTAACGGACGTTGGTCGATCAACGAACGGGCAACAATTTTACGAAAGACGGCGAGGGACGGGCCATCGGACGGATGACGATTACGGATGGCGGGGTGGGCAAACGGACAGGTGACGATTTGACGGAAGGTGGCGCGGGGCACGTTAACGGACGTTGGTCGATCAACGAACGGGCAACAATTTAACGAAAGACGGCGAGGGACGGGCCATCGGACGGATGACTGTTAGACGGATAGCGGCGAGGGGCGAGCCATCGGACGGGTGACGATTACGGATGGCGGGGCGGGCCAACGGACGGGTGACGATTTGACGGAAGACGGCGAGGGGGCACCCACGAACCGGAGACGATTTGACGAAAGACAGGCGCACCGACGGACAGGTGACGATTTGACGGGTGGCGCGGACGGCTAGACGGGCAAATAGGAAGTGAAAAACGCCAGAAGCGCTCTGGCGTTTGTAAATATGGCCGCGCAACGTTCCCGTTTTGCGTGTCTTTCCACTTTATGGTTTGTTCAAAGATAACTGCCGCTTGCCCCATCGCTTTCTCCGCACCGCAGAAGACTTGCGGTAATTCGGATGCCATTGCAGCAGCCGGTTTTCCAGCAGCTTCGCGATGACATCCGACAGCTTGCCGAGTAAAGCGTACAAAATAATGCTTAATACGACGACGTCCATCTGCATAAACTCGCGGGCGTTCATGGCCAGGTAGCCGATGCCGGCATCGGAAGCGATCGTCTCCGCCACGATGAGCGAGATCCACATGACGCCCAGCGAATAGCGGACGCCGACCAGTATCGAGGACATGGCGCCCGGCAGAATCACCTGCCGGAAAAGCCCCCATCCTCGCAGCCCGTACACTTTCGCCATTTCGATCAGCCCTTTGTCGACCGTGCGGACGCCGTGGAACGTATTGACGTAAATGGGAAAGAACACGCCGAGCGCCACGAGAAACACTTTGGCTTCCTCCTGGATGCCGAACCAGGCGATGACAAGCGGGATAAGCGCCAAATGAGGAATATTCCGCAGCATCTGCACCGTCGTATCCAGCATATTTTCCGCAAATCGGGATGTGCCGTTGATCAGGCCGAGCGCAAAGCCGATCGATCCGCCGATGGCGAAGCCGATCAGAGCCCGCTGCGCGCTCAATCCGATATGATGGAAGATCAGTCCCGATTCGGCCAACTGCAAGGCCGCTTTCGCCACAGCAAGCGGAGCCGGCAAAATCGTCGCCGACAACAGCCGCAAGTCGGACAGCAGCTGCCACAGGAGAACGATCGCCACCGGCACGATCCAGGGGGAAACCTTTTTAAACGCTCCGACAGTCCCTATACGTCTCACTTCATTCCCTCCAGTCAACCGGCGTCCGTGCCGGCATCATTGCGGCTTCCATACCGCATCGTTAATCTTCAACGGCTGGTCGATAAAACCGATTTCCACGAAATCGTCCGCCATTTTCTGCAAATCGCCTGCCGCTTCCTCGTCCATGAAGCTGATTTCGGACGGCCGGTTTTTCAATATTTTTTCCCAGGTGGCAACGGGAATGTTCGTCGCCTCTTGCAGCAAGGCGGCTGCTTCCGACGGATCTTTGTCGATTTCTTCGGCCACCCCCTGAAGCAGCTTGACCGTCTCCTCGATGACATCGGGATGTTTTTCGGCAAATTGGCGCGTGCTCTCATAGAAGGAGCGGTACGGAACGATGCCGGTGGCATCCGTCAAAATCCGGTTGCCTTCGGTATCGGCCGCCACGGTGAAATACGGGTCCCAGACGACCCATGCGTCGACCTGTCCTTGCGCGAACGCGACGCTCGCTTCGGGCGGATTGAGATAGACAGGCTCGACGTCATCGATTGTCAGACCTTCCTTTTGCAACGCCAGCGTCAGCAAATACTGGGAGATTGACGCCTTGTTGAACGCGATCTTCTTCCCTTTCAGATCGGCGACGCTGTTGATGCCCGAATCGTCCTTCACCAGAATCCCTTCGGATTTCTCGGCCGAAGGCGTGCTGGCGACGTAGACGAAATCATGGCCTTTGGAGAGCGCGAACACCGACGGGGCATCGCCGGAATTGGCGAAATCGATGTTTCCGGTGCTGAGCGCTTCCAGAATCGAGCTGCCGGTATTGAATTCCGCCCACTCCACCTTGTACCCCATCTCCCCGAGCTTCGTTTCGAGCAGCTTTTTCTTTTTCAACAGGAGGGTTTCGCCTCCTTTTTGATAACCGACCCGAAACGTCCCGTTATCCTTCGCTTGTTCCCCTGCTGCCGGCGTATTCCCGCTTTGGGAAGCGCAGCCTCCCAGTATGGAAGCGATAACGGCGAGCAGGATCAGCAGGCAAATGCCGGTGAGCCGATTCCGTTTGAAGTTGTCCTGTTTGGCATTGCCGATCGTCATCTGAATGTCTCCCCCATCGTCTTTCGTTAAACGCCTGCCGGCTTCCCTTCCGTTCGATACCCGGCCAGCAAAGCTTCGATCCGGTTAGGATCGCCGTCCAATACCGCCTCGTACACCCCGTCCCGTCCGATCTCGATGACGGGAACGTGGCGAATGCCGTATTTCAATTCCAGCACATCCCGCAAAAAGTCTTTTCCTTCTACGTCGATATTGGAATACGCGTATCCTTTTTCCTTTAAATAGGCCTTCGTCTGCTGGCAAGCCTGACATCCTTCCCTGCTCCACAAAATCACGTTAACTTCAGCCATGTTTCATTCCTCCTTGTCAAATTAACTGTTTATGGTTGAATGGACGGCGGGCGCCAGCCATTCCGCGAACACTTCGTCGTCATGCTCGCCATGCCGGGGCGGCTGACGGTATACGGCCGTCTCCGTCCCCGATATGTGGACCGGAAACTTGACGGTGCTGGTCGTCACCCCGTTGGGGAGAAGCAGCGGCTCGATCAGCCCCATCTCCTGGACCGCAGGATCGTGCAAAATGTCCTCATACGTATTGATGGGAGCGCACGGCACGCCGCGACGCTCGAATTCCGCCAGCCATTCCGCGGCCGGCTTGCGCGCAAACCGCTCCTGCAAGATGGCGGCAAGCTCCTTCTGCCGCTTCGCGCGGAGCGTCTGGCTCGCAAATCGCGGATCGTCCGCCAGCTCCGGCATGCCGACCGCCTCGCAGACGCTCCGCCACAGTTTGTCGTTGCCGGCGGCGATGACGAACGGCTTGTCGCTGCCGTTGAACCCCTGGTACGGCGCGTTGCGCGGGTGAGCGGTGCCGAGTTTCCTCGGCGGCGTCCCGTTGCCGTAATATTCGCTCGTCTGCAAGGCGGAAATGCCGAGAACGCTGCCGAGCATCGAACAATCGATATAGGCGCCTTTCCCGGTCTCCCTCGCCTGGAAGACGGCGGCGGCAATGCTGTAAGCCGCGTATAACCCGGCGGCAAAGTCCGCCACCGGAACGCCGCACTTGACGGGAATGCCGTCTTCCTCGCCCGTCACGCTCATAAGCCCGCTGATCGCCTGAATCGTCACGTCGAAAGCGCCCCGCTTCGCATACGGTCCCTGCTGTCCGTAGCCGGAAATGGAACAGTAGACAAGCCGCGGGTTCGTCTCCGCCAGCGCTTCGTAACCGAAGCCGTACTTGCCCAGCACGCCGGGACGGAAATTTTCGATGACAATGTCCGCCCGATCGCACAGCTGACGCAGCCGCTGCCGCCCGGCCTCGGACTTGAAGTCGATCGTCACGCTTCTTTTGTTGCGGTTCAGCGACGCGAAGTTGGCGCTGTACGCATCGCCTTCGTTATTGGTGAAAAACGGAGGCCAATCCCGCATGCCGTCCCCGCCGTCCGGTTTCTCCACTTTGACGACATCCGCGCCCAGATCGGCCAGCAGCATGCCGGTGAACGGCCCCGCTGCGATCTGGCCGAACTCGATGACGCGCAGACCGGAAAGCGGGCCGCCGCCGGGTCTAACGGGTTTGCCGAACTTGCTCACCTTGTCGTCACCCCTCCTTCCGCAGACCGGACCGGCCGGCCGGAACGTCCCTGTCCGGCAACGCCCCCGCCGCGTAAATCGGCTGCGCATTGGCATGCCGAGTGACAACCGGACGCGCGTCCGCCGAATCGGTGTCGTAGATAAACCGCTGCTGCTGTCCGATATCCGTTCCGTAAACATGAACGGTGATGGCCGTATCGTCAAACGGATTGGACACGCCGTGAATATCGCGGTCAGGCGGATAGACGTAGGAGATATCGCCTTGCGAAGCCCGCACTGTCTGGACTTCCTGCAGCTTATACGCCTCCTGCCGCCCGTCTTCGATCCGGGTCCGGTGGTATCGTTTCTCCTCGATCCCGCCCCGCCAGACGCCGACCAGCCCCCATGTCAAATGGTCGTGAACCGGCGCGGTCTGGCCCGGCCCCCACACGAAGGCGACAACCGAGAAGGCGTTGTCCTCCGGCTTGTACAGCAAATATTGCGCATATTTATCCGGCAGCGGCTGCCGGTACGCTTCCGGAACGAGCTCGTCATCATCCAGCAGCTGCCGGAAAAACGGGCGCGCTTCCTCGATAATTTGCCGGAAGTCGGACGCCCGGCCCAAAATGGCGCGAAGATCGTTCTCGAATGCGGCCAAGCCGTAACGAATCGTCATCGTTCCTCACTCCCCTACGGCGGTTTTCGACTGCTGCGCCAGCCGGGCGCGTACCCGCGGAATAATGTCGCGGCCGATCGCTTCGATCGTCTCCAGATGAGGGAAGCCGCGAAGAAGCACTTTGTCGAAGCCGAGGCGGATATATTCGATAAGCCGGTCCGCCAGCTGATCGGGAGTGCCGACAAGGGCGATGGAATTGCCGTTCAGCACCTGCGTCAGACCTGCCCACAGATTAGGGCCGATGCGGAAATCGCGGTCCTTCGATTCGAGCATCAATTGATGCAGCCGCTTCACGCCGACGGAGTCCCCTTTTGTAAACGACTGCCGCTTTTCTCCAGGACGGCCGGATCGATCCGGCTGATCAGTTTCTTCGCATTGTTCCAGGCCTGCTCTTCCGTATCGCCGAGCACGACCTGGAACGACAAGCTGTAGCTCAAAGTCCGGCCGCGCAACGACGCTTCCCGCTTGACCTCCTCCAGCCGTTCCCGGGTGTTGTCGAGCGTTTCCCCCCACATCATGTAGACATCCGCGACCGACGCTGCGGTCACGACTCCTGCCCGCGAAGCGCCGCCGAAATAAATTTGCGGACTTTGCTGCACCAGTTTCGGGAAAAGGGTGGCATTTTCCAATTGATAAAATTCGCCTTTATGATTGACGTTCTGCTCCGAGAACAGCCGTTTCAGCAGCGTAATGAATTCCTCCGTCCGCCGATAGCGGGCGTCGTGCTCCAGGAAATCACCGTCTGCGGCCAATTCCGACGGGATGCCGCCGGTCACAATATTGACCCGCGCCCGTCCGCCGGACAAGTAATCGAAGGTGGCAAATTGCCGGGCGAACACGGCCGGCGCCGTAAACCCCGGTCTGACCGCAAACAGGAAATTCAACCGTTCCGTCTTCGGGATCAACGCCGACGCAATCGCCAGCGAGTCGAGGCAGCTGCTCCCGGTCGGCAGCAGCAGCGTCCCGAAGCCTCCTTTCTCCGCCGCCTCGGCAATGCGGGAGATATACGCTAGCGACGGTTCGCGTTCCGTCGTCTCGCTCCAGCCCTGCAGCCGGGACACCGTCCCTCCTTGCGAATTGCCGACATATTGTCCGTCGCCCGATGTGGGCGCCATCGTAATAAACTCAACCATTACCCAGCTCCTCCTTTGCAAATCTCGGGTAAATCCCCGTCATCTTGTCTTTCACCAAGCCCCGGAGCAACTGCAGTTCTTCGCGGGAAGGCGGCTCGATCCGTTCCGGTTCCGGTTCCGACTCCAGCTCGAATCCGGTTCTTTGCCGAATGTCCTGCACGGTCGTATCCGGTGCCGCGGCGGCAAGCCGCAGCCGGCCCGTATGCGGCGAACGTCTCATGACCGCAAGCGGCGTATATACGCCGTCCAACTGCCCCAGTCCGTCCTGCCGGTATTCCGGACCGGCATGGGCGCTAATAAAGTCGACCCGTTCCGGAAACCCCCTCGGCCGATGATCGGTTTTGAACAGGAGTATCCGTTTGCACCGGTAATAAAACAACGCGGCGCCGGCGCGCCGTGAAGCCGGACCTCCGGCGATTCGTAGCGGCCGATCGCATGCAAATTGACATTGCCGTACGCATCGATCTGGGCACCGCTCAGGAAGAAGACGTCCGCCTCCCCGCGCTGCACCGCATCGTACAATTGCTGGGCCTCTTCGTACGGCCAGTTCCGCTCGTCGCCCAGGATGCAGATTTCGGCCCGCGGCGCATGGCTTGCTTGCGCCAGAAGAGCCGCGGCCGCAGGGACCGGCGAAAAGTTGCCGACGACGACCGTCTCCCTGTCGCGCAACCGGCGGGACAACGTGCAAATCAATAGCTCGGCGGGCGTCCAATTCATACGGCATACCCCCCGTCTTTCTTCGCATGAACCGCCGCATATTCGGCATGCCCGGCACAGGCGAAAATATAATTGTCCAAATATTCTGTGAAATCTTTCGGTTGAACGGCCGATTTCACATACCGGCCGATATGCTCGCGATCCTCTTCGTAATACCCGGGACAGCCCGTCGGATGAGCGCCGTACGGCACTTCAGCGATGGCGGAGATATATCGGGCGGAAAGCCATGTTCCCCTCCGGAGATCGAGTTGTCCGGATTCGACGATTTCCTCCACCGTCACGACGCATCTTCGGGAAGCCTGGGCGAGTACCCGCGCATTCTGCAGCCGGCTGACGACGACGTTGCCGTCCCGGTCCGCCTGATAGCCGTGCAGCAGGCAGACGTCGGGCCGAATCGCCGGCACAACCGCGATCCGATCGTTCGGCCGGTACGGATGATCGATGAGACGGAAGTCTTCCCTGACCGTCAACAGATCCGTTCCGAGCAGCCCGTGCACGGGAATGAACGGGATGCCCATCGCGCCCGCCTGAAGCGCGGATGCCATGGCCGGACAGGTATGCTCCAGAACCCGAACCTCTCCCTTCTCCGCCGAGCGTCTGAAATGGGGGGCGAATCCGAACTCGCCGAGCATCATATGGGACAATTCGATCGAACGGACGCATCCGGCACCGATCAGCAGATCGGCGCCTATCGCCGCGGACCCGCTGCATACGAGATGCAAATCCCTGACGCCGCTGCGAATCAGTTCCCGGATCGACGCCATCGGCGACATCTCCAGGCTTCCGCCAATGGCGACGGTATCCCCGCTGCGCACCAAAGACACCGCTTCGGGCAGAGCAAGGCATTCAGCAGCGCACATGATGTTGAACGTTCACCGCCTCTCTTCTGTCAATCCCCATGTTGTCACATCGGATTTATTAACATTATAGGGGCCAATAGCCCGGGGTGTAAAATGGAAATAAATCATGAAAATGTTCAATTTTTTGAATCGACGCGCTGCCGAGAGCCGAATTCGTCAACGATTCCCGCAACGCGGCAAGGAGCCGGTCGCCAGCCAATCCAAGCGTCGTATTGCCCGACTTGCGCAGCAGTCCGGTGACGAGTCCGACATTCCAGTCCGCAATCGGCTTGAGCACGGTTCCTTCCGGCGGAGGGGCAACGGTAATGCACGGGACGAACGCGCCGCCGAAGCCCTGCTTCACATAGAACGGAAGGGCGGACAAGGTGCCGACCTCCGGCCCCCATTTGGGCGTCACCCCTTTCTCTGCGAGCAATCGCTCCAATTCGCGGCGAAAAGGACATGCGGTCGTCGTCAGTAGCAAAGGCTGGTTCTCCAAATCTTGCAGCACGATCTCGGGCTTGGCCGACAATTCGCTTCCGGCAGGAACAAGCAGCCCCAGCTTCTCCGTAAACAGCGGCTCAAACAGCATGCCTTCGCCGGAATCGGGCGTCGTGCAAATGGCCAAATCGATGATGTCATCCTCCAGCATCCGGTGCAGCACATAAGTATTGGCGATTTGCATCCGGAGCTGCACGTTCGGGTGCCGTTCCCGGAAGGAGGCCAATAGGGCGGGAAGCCGCCAACTGGCGGCCGGTTCCATCGCGCCAAGCCGGATCATGCCCGCTTCTCCCTGCTCCCATTCCTTCATCAGATTTTGAAGATATTCATAGTTTTTCAACAGCAGCTCCGCCTGCTCGTAGAACAGCCGGCCCGCTTCCGTCAAACGGACCTTTTTGCTCCGTTCGAGCAGTTGGACGCCCAGATCGGATTCCAGCTTTTTGATCTGCATCGTCACGGTCGATTGCACATATTGAAGCTCTTCCGCCGCCTTTTGGAAGCTCCGCCGCTTGACGATCGTTTGGAACGTTTTTAATAATCGCAAATCCATAGAGATACCTCCAGCTCGTAAAATCAAAAAAGGCACGGGGTGAAATCACTGAATCACCTCCGTGCCTCCGGTTGACCGGTAGACTCGCTTATCGGTATATATCATATAATTCTTATTGTTTTAGTGTGTTTTTTGATTGCAATCATACCATTGCACCGTTGGTCTGTCAATGGCCGGACTTCAACTTCACCATCATATATACGCCACCAAGCCGCACACAAGAACGCCAGGTCTCCCCTCATCCGACAGGACAATGTACCGGCCGGGCGTTTCGCTCGATTCAGTCCCGGGCGAGACTCAATTGCCAGGATACGCCGTATCTGTCGTTCACCCAACCGAATTTGGCGCTGAACGGATACGAATCGAGCGGCATCAGGACTTGGCCTCCTTGCGACAGCCGGTCGATCAGCCGGTCGATCTCTTCCTCGGATTGACACGAAACGTACAAGGAAACCGCGGGCGTAAACGTCCATTCATGCTTAACGCTGCTGTCGATGCACATGAAAACCTGGCCGTTCAGCGTAAACGTCGCGTGCATCACGCTGCCTTCCTTCCCGAATCCCTCCGGACCGTAACGGGTTATGCTGACAATCTCGGATTGCTCGAACAACGAAACATAGAAATTCATCGCTTCTTCGGCCTGACCGTCGAACGTCAGGAACGGGGTTATTTTCTGTCCGGCGTTTAACATTGGCATTCATCCCCTTTATGATATCGGCTTTCCATTTCGGTCCGTTCTGTCCAATTATCCCGCTGTCTCCGGCTTTTCCGCTATGACAAACATATAATCCCCAAGATCGCTTCCATACTTTAAAGCTTTGGTTCGAAAAGTTCCGTCCCCGGATGTCCGATTCCAGCCTTTTGATGCCATGCTCGACTTCTTCCGGGCTCGCCATTGAAGCGAACGATTATATAATCTGCGGCATATTTCCGGATCGGCCTTTCGGGGCGTGTCATAGCCGGCTCCGATACGATCGTATAGCGGATTGTTCATCGTCCCCTCCTTATTCAAGTTTATCGCCTTGGTACCCGTTCCGCCGCTATCGGGACAACTCTTTTGTAAAATACAATACCAAATCATCGTCGACACGGATAGTCGAACCCGGTTCTACCGCCTGGCCGTGATAGGCCGCCCCGTTTCCGTCCGGTATGTACCCCCTGCGGCAGTAAATCCGTTGGGCCTGACCGTAATCCCGGTACAGTCCTACACCGATTCCGATTCGCTTGTGGGTGGCGGAGACTCGGCTTTCGAACTGATCGAGCAGCTGATTCGCGATTCCTTTCCTCCGATATTCGGGGAACACATTCAAATCATTAATTTCCGGAATGCCATGGTCGCGAAAATAAGGATAGCCCGATATGTACTTGACATGCGCGCAACCCGCCAGCTCCCCATCGACCATAGCCAATAGGGTCATCCGCGTACCGTTCCGGTTTTCCCGCAAGCAATCGTCATAGTAATCGTCGCTTCTGACCAAACCGTGCTTGGCGAATGCCGCTCTCCAGCCCTCCGCCTGATCCGGCGTTTCCAGCCGCTGGATTCGCACTTCCCGATTCCGCGCTCCTGCATGATCGCCCGCTGTTAGCGCTTTCGGATAGTCGCCCCACAGCTCGATCCTGTTCCCGTCGGGATCATGAAAACCGAAGGACAGGCCTTGATAGCGGGACATGCTTCCGACTTGAATTCCCCGTTCCTCCAATTGCCGGTATGCCGCTTCCGGATCCGGAACGATAAATCCGTGAACGTGAACGGCCTGCGGCCCGTTCGCATAGGACATATGACAATGAATGCCGTCTTCGTTCGGAATGAGCATCATTCTGATCCCCGATTCGTTTCTCAGCTCCAGATACAGAGGATCCTCGAAAACGATTTGAAATCCCAAATGCACGGCATACCATTCCGCCGAGCGGTACAAATCGCTTACCGGAATGTAATGGTAACCGCTTGACAGCTTCATTCCCGCACCTCCAAAAAAAGTTTTAACGGATTCATAGGTAGTCATCGTTCTCCCGAATCGGGCATCGTCCCTCCCATCATGCATTGAATTCCACCAGAAACGGTTCCTGCCGGGTGATGCAGTATTCGATCCGTTCGCGAAAGTTCTTCCATGTGACCATATTCAGCGCCTCTTCGATAGTAAAATAGCCGATCTCCAAACTTTCGTCCGACGTCCGGAACTGTCCGCCGACCGGTCTCCCCAAAAATAACGTGTTGCATATCGAGTCTCGAACGTTTTGAAAAATGCCGCAAAATCTTATAATTTCGATGTCGATGCCGGTCTCTTCTTTCGTTTCCCTGATGACGGCGGAGCATAACGATTCGCCTTCTTCGACCTGCCCTCCGGGCATCTCCCAGCCTCTCCTCGGTCCCCGAAGCAGCAAAATTTTGTTTTCTTCATTCAATACAATGGCGGCAGCCGATACGATATGTTTCGGGGGGTGTGCCATCCGATCCGTCTCCTTTCTTCACCCGTTCAAAAAAGAAAAGAGAGACAAGCCAGGCAGCCTCGTCTCCCTGTTCACTCGTTATGTCATGGCGCTAGCCACTTTTATCGTATGGCATAGGGAAAATAATGTAAAGACAATTTTTGTTGTTCATGTTATCCTTATATTTTAAAATGATATCCGAAGAATACGTCCATTCCTTACCGGCGGATGGATGAACGATCTGGAGGGATCATCGCATGCCAACCTTTCAAGCGCTTGTAGTGAGCCGTGAGAACGGCCGGTTTGGCCTGGACGTGCAGGACCTGACGTTCGAAGACTTGCCCGAAGGCGAAGTGACGATTCGCGTAGCCTATTCAAGCGTGAATTACAAGGACGGGCTTGCATCGATCCCGGACGGACAAGTCGTGAAGACATATCCGATCGTGCCCGGTATCGATCTGGCGGGTACGGTTGCGTCATCGCGGGACCCGCGGTTCAAGGAAGGCGATGAGGTGCTGGCGACCGGCTACGGGCTCGGCGTTTCGCATCATGGAGGATTCAGCCAATACGCGCGCGTTCCCGCTGAGTGGGTCGTTCCCCTCCCCGACGGCCTCACCTTGAAAGAGGCGATGGCTTACGGTACGGCCGGGTTCACGGCGGCGTTGTCCGTTCATCGGCTGGAGGAGCACGGCGTTGCGCCGGACAAAGGACCGGTGCTGGTGACCGGAGCGACGGGCGGGGTCGGAAGTATGGCGGTCGCCATGCTGGCCCGCAAAGGATACGAGATCGCGGCCAGTACGGGAAAGGATGCCGAGCATGACTTTTTGCGAAGACTCGGAGCCGGAACCGTCATCCATCGCTCGGAGCTGCTGCCGGAGAACATTCGCCCGTTGGGCAAGCAGCTGTGGGCGGGTGCTGTCGATCCGGTCGGCGGCCGATCGCTCGCTTATATTTTGAGCGCGATCCGATACGGCGGTTCCGTAGCGGTCAGCGGATTGACAGGCGGCAGCGAGCTGCCGACTACCGTGCTTCCCTTTATTCTCCGGGGCGTCAACTTGCTGGGCATCGATTCGGTATACTGCCCGATGGATTTGCGGCTGCGGCTGTGGCAGCGAATGGCGACCGATCTAAAACCGAATTTCAAGCTGGACGACATATGCAGCGAAATTTCGTTGGCCGAGCTGCCGGGCGCCTTGTCGGACATATTGAAAGGCCGGCATCGCGGCAGGACCATTGTGAAACTATGACCGGATGGAAGATTTCAATGCGTGCAACAAGCAGGGAACCCCGCTAGCTGACGCTGCCTTGCGGGCTTCCGCTTTCTCGCGGCCGGATGAAAACAGCGACAGCAAGCTCGTCACGGCGCAAATGCCGCCGATGGTCGCGAACAAGACCGAATGGCCGGATTGCGCGAGCAGCGACACGGCCGGCGGGCCCAAGGACACGCCAATGAATCGCATGCTGCTGTAAAACGAAGTAATCGTCCCGCGCTTCTCCTTCTCGATGCCTTCCGTAATCATGGCATCCAGACAGGGCAGCAGCAGCCCGATCCCAATCCCGCTGAACACCATGGCGGCGATCATATAGACGATATTCTCCCACCAGCCGATGACGAGCACCGATGCCGTTAACAAGACCGATCCCGCAAAGCTTACCCATTTCATTCGTATTTTGTCTTTGCCGATTTTTTTGCCTGTCACATACGAGGCCATACATAATGTGGCGAGCGGAATCGCCAGCACCGCGCCTTTCCATACCCCGTCCAGTCTGTACTTGTCTTCGAGCGTCGACGACAGATAGAACAGCAGGGCGAACACGACAAACATGCAAATTCCCCCGATCAGGAAAGCCGCATACAGCCACCTCCCCTTCTCGCGGAAAACGGTACGGATCGATTGAACAAATGCTTTCAAGTTCACTTGCGGTTTCGGTTCCTTCGGCGCTTCCACCAGGAAGGCGACCAATACGATTGAAATGGCACAAAACAAAGGAATGGCGAGAAACGGAGCATACCATGCCAGCATCCCGAGCGTCGCTCCGACGATGGGACTCAACACTTTCCCGAACGTATTCGATGTTTCGATTATACCGAGTCCTTCGCTCACTTCCTGCTCCCGTTCGAACAGATCCCCGACAAGCGGAAGGACGATCGGCGCCGCGCCGGCCGCGCCGATCCCTTGCAGCAGACGGCCCAGAAGAATGAGCCAATAAGCCGACTGTTCCAGGAAGATCGCCGACAATCCCGAGATGGCGCCGCCTATTGCCGTTATGATCAAGCTGGGAATAATGATCGTTTGCGTCCGTAACGGTCCGATAAATAGCCTGCGACGGGAATCAGCAAAATCGCCGCGACCGCGTATACCGTAATGAGCATGCTGACCTGCAGCGAACTGATCTTTAATTCTCTGGAGATGCTCGGAAGTACAGGAATCAGCATGGAATTGGCTAGCGTCGAGATAAGGGGGATGGAGGCAAGAGACCGCAAGGCCAATTTTTTATTTTTCATCTTTAACCGTCCTTTGACCGGATTTCCCGCAGAAATGTACGTTTCCGGTCGTCCGGTCAACGTATAGCATTTATTATTTCCTGTTCATGGAAAACAATACCTTTGAGCAATATATGGCGGTCGCAGTATCGTTTCGGCGAACAAGCCTTAAAATCTGCCCGATCGGATGATCGAAAAGAGCAGCCACAAGAACATCAGCGTCGCCATGCCGAAGCCGATCTCAATCACCGGAATCCTCCACAGCAGGGTGGATTGCCGCCCCAGAGAAGAAGCGATTACGACGCCCGCCATAATGATGCTGAAAGCGAGCAACACGATGCTGAATGACAGCCGATTGCCGACTCGGTCCAATTTCCTCAAAATGAGATCCAGTTCGGGCACGGCCATCTCGATCCGCCATTTCCCGCGTTTGATCCATATGGCTGCCTCTTTCATCTGTTTGGGCAGATCGATCAAGATTTCCCCGAAATCGTTAACGCGTTTCCATAACGATTCCGCCACATGTTTCGGATGCAGCCTTTCCTTTAACAACTGACGCCCGAAGGGCTCCGCGATATCGAAAATGCTGAAATCGGGGTCCAGCTTTTCCACCACGCCTTCCACGGTCAGCAACGTCTTCCCCAGTACCGTCAAGTCCGCCGGAATGCGGATGGAATGCCGAAACGCGGTGCGAAACAAGTCATTGACGGCCTCACCGAGACTGATGCGGCTTAACGGAACGCCGTAATATTTCTCTCTCAGCTGTTCCACATCATCGCGCAACGCCGCCATATTCACATCATCGGGCACGATTCCCATGCGGAGGATCGATTTGATGACGCCGTCCGAACTTTTGCGCATCAGGGCGATCACGAGTGACGAAAAATGATATTTCATCTCCGGATTCAGCCGGCCGACCATGCCAAAATCGATAAAGGCAATCACGTCGCCCGGCAGCGCGAACACATTTCCCGGATGAGGGTCTCCGTGGAAAAATCCGTTGTGGAAAATTTGCTGAAAAATCGCTCTTGCCAGTCGTTCCGCTATCCGTTTGGTGTTATATCCATCCTGCCTGAGCTTGACCGGATCGTTCAGCTTTACCCCTTCGATATATTCCATGGTGAGCACTTTTTTGGTCGAATACTCGAAAAACACTTTCGGCACGTAAACGGCAGGATCGCTTCCGAACTGGTTCGCCATTTTCTCCGCATTGCGGTATTCGATCGTATAATCGAGTTCCGCGCGCAGCGCCTTGGAAAATTCGTCCACCATATCGCGAATTTTGTACGCTTTCGCCCATTCCAGACGATGTTCGGCAAGGGCGGCCAAATCCTGGAGTATTTCCAGATCCGTTTCGATTACGCCGGCGATATTCGGCCGCTGAACTTTGACCGCTACATTCTCGCCCGACCGCAGCACCGCACGATGAACCTGCCCGATCGACGCCGCGGCCAGCGGCAGCTCTTCCAAACGCTGAAACAGGTTATGCCATTCATCCCCCAGTTCATCCCGCACGATGCCGCATACTTCTTGAAATGAAAAAGGCGGGACCCGATCCTGCAATTTTTCCAGTTCGCCGATGATCTCTTCGGGAAGCAAGTCGGGACGCGTGCTCGCGATTTGCCCCAATTTCACAAAAGCGGGGCCCAGTTCCTGCAAAACGAGCCGGATCCGTTCGCCAACCGTTTTGGGGGCCTTTTGCTCGGGCTCCGGGAACCGTCTGCGGGGAAGGGAGAGAAACGGGGCAAAACCGATTTCCTCCACTACAAATCCGAATCCATGACGAATCAAAGCGAGGGCGATCGCCCGATACCGACTGATATGGCGCATTCTTTTCCCATCATCTGAGACCGAACGCCAATCCTTTCTTGGCAGCATCCATCGTCACCGCAACCTCCGTTTCGGGTTCAATTCAGCAATGTCAGCACTTCATGAATTTTGTTTTGAGCTTCCCGTTCCCCCGCTTCGATGCACTCGCGGATTCGGCCGATGTCAAAGGCGAAGAAATGCCCGACTTCCGGCCGAAACACGACATCCGCGTACTTGAGATTGGCCCGGCGCTGCACCGTCGTCATAATCGTAAAAGAACGGTAGACCACTTCGAAAAGATTGCGCGGCTCCTGCTCTTCATGCTCTCTTTCGACATCGACTGCGATGACGACATCCATTTCCGGGCGCAGCAGATCGGCCGGGAGATTGTTGAGCACGCCCCCGTCCACCAACACTTTGCCCCGATGGCGAACGGGGGAGAAAATACCGGGAACCGATGTGGTGGCCCGAATGGCCAGGACGAGACTGCCCTCGTCAAAACAAAAACGTCCCCTTTCATCAGATCGACCGACACGGCACGGAACGGAATCGCCAGATTCTCGATCACAATATCGCCAAGCCCTTTATTTCCGAGAAATCGAATCAGCATGGCGTAAATTTTGTTTCCGGCAAAAATCCCGCGCTTGCGGATTCCGATATCCACAAGCCGATAGGAAGGGGTGCGCAGCACGAACTCTTCGATTTCCTCGATGTCGATTCCGGCCGCGACCAGCCCGCCTATGGCGCCGCCCATGCTGGTACCCGCAATAAAATCGATCGGGATTCGATGTTTCTTCAAAACTTTCAGCACGCCGATATGAGCGAGCCCGCGTATCGCTCCGCCCCCCAAAGCCAGTCCCACTTTCATCCTCATTCTGCCCTTCTGTTACTGGATTTAAAAACTTTTCTTGATCGCTTCGATGATGCTGGCAAGAAAGATCGTAATAATAAAGGGACGCTGATTGACAATGCATAGCCATAACCCGTATCCCACCGAAGACACGGCCAGAAAGACAACCGCATCCCGAATATGTTTCTTTTGCAGCAGCCGAAACAAAACGACGCCGATTAACGGTACGAACCAGATGTGAAACGTCAGCATATTCAACCGGCTGACCTCCTGTATGTTTTCCGAACGATGTTCTTCACCCAAGTTATGACAAGAAGCAAACAGGGAATAAAAAGGGCGAAGAAAGAGCCGTACACAAACGTATACTTTTCGTTCCATTCCCTGTTCTGAATCGGGTTCTCATAAATCGATCCGGCCATGGCCGTCATGATCATGGTTATAGCAATCAGGAAAGGCCATTTGGTTGCCGGGAGGAACATCTGATTCAAGCTTGCATAAGCGGCGTACACGAGCACCAACAATTTGATGAAAATCAGAATGAGCAGAATAACCGAAATAACCGAATGAATATTCATCATCACTTCGCCGATGGAAATCTCCTGCACGACCGAATAGATCGGAAAGGTAAGCCTGGATGCCCGTTCGATCCCCAATAAACCGATGATCATAAACAGGATCAGACTTAGCGATAGGGTTGCTGTCACGATCCCCATAACAAATGAACGGCCGGCGCTCTTGTTTACCAACGGAAACAACATCATCAGCACGATCGTTTCCATGTAAGGAAAGCCCAAAAAAGAGTAAAATCCAATAATATTTTCCAATTTTCGATAAGGAAAGCAGGCTGAAATCGGCTCCAGTCCCAATTGACGGATGCCAGCAACATGACAAACCAAAATGGAAAAAACAAAAAGGAGTGAGCACCTGATTGAGCCGTGCAATCGTTTCGACGCCATTGGCCACCGTGTAGCAAGCGACAAGCAAAAACATGAAATGGAATACGCTCTTCGGTGTCTCAGGCATAATGGTGCCGTTCATGAAATCGCTCAAATTCCGCAGCACCCATCCGGCCAAGATGCAAAAGTACAGAAAATATAAAGTGGCGATAACCGTCCCGAAGACGCGGCCCAACGTCGCCCGCGAGATTTGAACCAGACTTTTTCCTGGATGGCAGCGATAAAGGATAATCCAGATCAAGGCAAAGAGGATGCCGGCCGTACCTGCCCACCAAGGCATTAGCCAGGCATCCTGTCCGCCTTGACGGATCAGCGCCTGGATCAGTACAAAGAACAAAGTTCCCAAAATATAATTAATGGTCAGAAGGAAAAACTGCCAGCGCGAAATCATCCTCGAATTCATTTTGGATTTTCCTCCTAGTACGTTTTTCTAATGCTTCCGATCTGCGATAGTCTGGCTTTCACATTGATCATGACCTCCACGTCTTTCATCGCGATGACCTTTTCGGCTTGGTTCTTCTTCGTCAAGTACCGTTCCACGGTCTCCTTGGTCTTCAGCAATTCCCACCCATTGGCTTTGATTTTTTGATAAAAAGCGTACAAATCATCTTGAATGATTTGCGCCACTTCGTTCTCGAGCTGTTTCACTTCATTCCGGGACTGCGGAACATATTCAATGGCATAAATGGTGGACAGTTCAAGATCGATATGGATCGTGACAACCGGTTTATGATTGCGCCAATGGGCCGACCAGTCCATGTTTGCCAACTGCATTTGCATCGTTATCCGCTTTCCGTCCACCTCGAACAGTTTGGTGTGCCGCCCCGTATCGCCGCTTAACAAGTGATACCATATCAATTCCGTATCATTGAGCTTGCCCACCATCCGGTAATCCCGAAAAACCGCTCCGCCTTCAATAATCAGATTGTTTTGATTGGCGTCGATATGCGTTGACGCCTGGTTGCTGTTCGAATTCGTTTTTTTCTCGGTCTCCTTGATCATCGGCAGCACAATGGCTTCCGATTTTTGCATCCGTTCAATAAAATCCCTCACCTTGACATGTTCTCCCCCTAATAGCGAATCGCTGGTCAAATGCTTCAGCTTTGAATCAACGGCTTCCGAGGGTACGCTTTCCAACGGAGTGAAGGTTTTCATGATACGAGATATCGGGCCGTCCGCTACCAGCAACGGGATCGAGGAACGGCCATTGGGCTGCATTTCGATATAGTTGACGAAGTCGCGTATTCCTTGCCTGGCCGCCCTTTCCGAAACAATCAGCGCTCGATAATGGGCCACAAAAAGCTTGCGCGATAATAATTTATGTATGGTCGATTTCATTTCCCCGTAAGAGCGCCCGGCAATTTCGTACGTGTATATAGGAGCTTCATTGCCTCCGGGCGCTCCTTTGGAAAATACGCTGCTTAACGGGTTAATGATCTGGTAATAAATCGTTTTCAAGCCGCTTTCCCGATCGCTGTCCACGCCGACCATACTGACAAGCGCCAGTTCGTTCAATTCTGTCTTGTCCCAGCAGGCGGTCAGCAGAATGGACATCAGAACAATCGGGATGAACGCTTTGAATGCCGATATACGCACCATTATCGTTCCTCCAGGTCATTTTTTCGTCTCAAATGGCTTATAAATCCAGGTAACCGGTTGGCATGCATCCACGGTCTGGGCATTCTGACCAGTTCATCCTGCCAGTCGGATTTATGGGCCGGCGCCACGGAAGTCAAGTAAGGGACACTGAACGATTTGAGCGACACGAGGTGAGCGACCAGAAACAACGCGCCGCACAAAATGCCGAATAGCCCCATCGTTCCGGCCAACAATATGAACGAAAAGCGGACGAGGCGCTGGGACATGCCGAAGCTGTAGACAGGGACGACAAAATTGGTGATGCCGGTGATGGCCACCACAATGACAACGGCGGCAGAGATGAGACCGGCATCCACTGCCGCTTGTCCAAGCACGATAGCTCCTACGATCGACAGCGCCTGCCCAACCGCTCTGGGCATGCGGAGACCCGCTTCCCGGATAATTTCGAACACCACTTCCATCAGCATCACTTCGACGAACGCCTGAAAAGGAACCCCTTCTCTCTGCGCCGACAAGCTGATTAACAATTGGGTAGGGATCAGCTCCTGGTGGAAAGTCGTCGCGGCAACAAACATCGAAGGCACGAAGACGGCCGTAAAAAAGAAATTAGGCGAATCCAGCGAAGAAACGTGGCAATATCCGCCCGCTGATAATAATCTTCCGGCGAACTGAAAAATTCCAAAAACGTTATTGGGGCCAGAAGAACATTCGGCGTCCCGTCGACCATAACAGCTACTTTCCCGTCCAATAAGTGGGCCGATACCACATCAGGACGTTCCGTATTAGTGATGGTGGGAAAGGGAGTCCATATTCGATCCTGAATATACTCCTCGATGTAGGCGCTCTCCAGCACGCTATCGGTTTCGATGGCCGACAGCCGCCGCCTCGCCTCCTCCACCAATGACTTCGGAGCGAGATTGTCCAAATAGATCAACATCACGGTCGTCCGGGTTTGATTGCCGATATTCAGTTTCTCCATTCGCAGATGCGGATTTCGGATTCTTTTGCGAATCAGTCCGATATTGGTATCGATGCTTTCCGTGAAGCCTTCGTGCGGCCCGCGGATGATCGATTCCGATTTCGGTTCGCCAATCGGGCGCTGTTTGGGAGCGGCCACATCGATCATATAAATGCGCTCCCTTGCGGGATCGACAAACACACATTGACCCGCCAACAGAGCATCGACCGTTTGCTTCAGCAAATCTTCAGGCTTTAACGACAAGGGAAGTTCGCGGAAAAACCCGTCCGCTGCGGCATCGGGGTGCTTCGCTTCCGGAAAGGTGCCCGCCATTAGCGATTTCAAGACATAATCGTCCAATATCTTTGTATCCACCATCGTTTCCAGATACATGCATTGTACCGATTGCTCTTCCTTCACAAACACCGATCGGCAGATCAGATCCGGGGGGGACCCTAGAGCTTTCTGAACATTCCCGAATAAAACGCTCCACATTCGCTGTTTGTCCTTGCTTCCTGGCATCGTCCGAACCTCCGGTTTTTCCATCGACAGTATTAATTTCCCCCCATAATACTTTTTTTTATACCGAATTGAGGGGGGCGGACCGAACGCCGGCTGTCCGGATCGCGAATTGTGTAAAATGCTGCTTTATAAGACGAATTGCGAAGCTCCAGGGCCTTATTTGCTCGCTCCAACCCCGCTGCGAACCGCCATCAGTCCCGAAATGGCTTGCTTTACTCCGGCTCCGCGGCGGCTGGTATCCGGAAGATGAAACCCAATAACGAACAAAGCTGTAAAAGTGCAATTTTTCCGGGGGTAAAATAACCAAAATGTGAAAATTCCTGCGATTATACAGTTTTTGAACCCGTTCAAGCCAGACAAACGAAAATCACAAAAAATTACTGCATTTTCGCAGGATTTTGTTCCATTATTACCTATTAAATCCAAAATTCCTGTATTTTTGCATCATTTTTTCGCTAAAGCAATCTGCCAAAGCAATCTGCCGCGAGAAGGGGGCGCTGAAGGCGGGGCGCGCAACGGACCGGAGGCGATTAGACAGATGACGGTGCGGGCCAACGGACGGGCGACGATTTGACGGAAGGCCCTCAGGCCAGCCGATTCGTTTGCCGCCAAGCTTTGGCCAATCCTTCGGCCATGCGCCCGACGACCCGGTCGCTGGCGAAATACCCGCTGTGGCTAAACGGATTCCAACCGGTTATCCAGTTTCCCACATGAACTTCGATATCCTCCCGAACCGCATCCGCATAGGCCGGATGTACGCCGCGGAGAGGATAAGCGAGAATATCGTCCTTGTCATAGAAATTAATCCATTCTCCTTCGATATCCGGGGACAGCTCGCGCATGGGGCGGCTCGGTACGCGGATCGGCTTGTCGAAATCAAGATAGCGCAAGCTCCATAACGGCAGCGTCGTGCCGCAGGAGTAAAACAGCAACAGCGTGTCTCCCCGTTCCAATGCCGAGTCCGGATTGAAGATAACGGGCTTCCAGCCGTTCGCGTTTTGCAAATCGTAAAATAGTTGCTCGCAATGACGGCGCCCAGACTGTACGACACGACACAAAGCGGCGCATTCGCTCCCGCCACCTCCGACAATCGATGCAAGGCGGCGCTGATCGTTTCATGAATGGCCTGATAGGTTTGATCGTTCGTCCCTAGCGGTTGATAAGCGACCGCATCGGCCAGATAATGAATGACGAAATGTCTCAGCCATTGATAACGCAATTGATAGGAACGAACGATATTTCGTTTCAAAGCTTCTTCCCTTTCTTCCAGCACCTTCGCCCAGTAGACCGGTTCGATGGCCAAATGCTGTTCGGGATGCTTCTCGCCCGTCTCTTTTGCGTATTGCTCCAGCAGCAACCGGGTGAACGGATCGGCGAAGTTTTCCTTCTGCCGGCCTATTCCGTGGATCACGATGACCGCTATCTTTTGATCCAAACTCATCCCCCCCTTGCGCGCAATTAGTTCTGCTTGTGTACTAGGAGTATATGTTTCCGGTTTAAAAGAAAAACCGCAATATTGCGGTTTCCGGCTTTGCATGGCATATGGGGACGGGACAGATTCAGTCGGGATACGTTTCTTTCAAAAATTTGATCGATTGGTTGATTAACGCTTTCAAAACCTCGATATCGATATCTTCTAATTTATTGATGTATACGCAAGCTTTGCCGGACGTATGTTTTCCGAGTTTGGGCAACAATTCTTCTCTCACCGATTCATCCAGCATCAAATACAAACTTATTTTTGCTTTTCGAGGTGAAAAGCCGACGAGAGGCGCATCGCCTTCGTGACCGGTTTTGTATTTATAATGGTAGGAACCGAATCCGATAATACTCGGTCCCCACATCTTCGCCTCATAGCCGGTCGTTTCCGTAAAAATATCCAGCAACCGGTATGCGTCCTCGCGTTTTTTCGGGTTCTCGACATTTTCGATAAACTCGACGACCGAATGATCCGTTTCTTTCGTTTTGAGTTCGTACGCCATAAAAATCCCCCTTTTCGAGTCAGTGAGATACGACCAGTATACATCAAAAGCCTCCATTGCATCTATGGAAATCTATCCGCGCCAAACACCTCCGATTGTTATAAAATAGGAAGGAAAGGAGGAAGAACGGATGCTGCATATTGTCAACGGCGATACGGTGGCGGCCAAGCTGAAGCAAGGCGCCGTTCGCGGCGACATACTCGTCTGGCGGGAAATTTATTCGGAAGGACCGGTCTTTCCCGATCTGTCCGAGCCGTCTGGCCGGGCGCTCCGCGCCGATTACCTGGAGAACGCGCTGCGGATTCCGCGCGAGGAGTATATCGAGGGCTGCCGATCGCAGGAACAGCGGCTCAGCCGTTTCCGAGACTACGACGAAATCGTGCTTTGGTTCGAACACGACCTGTTTGACCAGACGATGCTATGCTATTTGCTGCACTGGTTTTCAAGGCAATCGCCGGGCCGGACAACACTGAATTTGCTATGCATCGGTTCTTTTCCCGGGGTCGAATCTTTCCGGGGGCTCGGCCAATTGACTGTCGAACAGCTGAAAACGCTGTCCGGTACGTGGCATCCGGTCGGGCGGCGGGAGCTGGAGCTTGGCCGGGCATGCTGGGAAGCCTACGCCTCGCCCGATCCGCGCCATCTCGTTCGATTGCTTCAGGGGGACGTGGCCGCGCTGCCCTTCGTTCGCGAGGCGTTTCGCTTCCATTTGTCCCGCTTTCCTTCCCTCCGCAACGGACTCGGCATCGTGGAAACAACGACGCTGGAAGAGGTGCGCCGCGGCCTGCAACAGCCTTTGGCGTTGTTCCGGCAAACGGGAGAGCGGCTTCATTGGTTCGGCATGGGGGATATTCAATATTGGCATATTCTGGAGCAGATGGCGTCCGGTCCGCATCCCTTGATTCGCATCGAAGACGCCGGCGACGCCATGCCCGGTTGCGCCGACTCCGCCCCCTCGCCCGAATTCCGCAACTCCCGCGTCGTGCTGACGGAGGCCGGACGCCGCGTCCTGGACGGCGAAGAAGACCGGGTGGCTCTAAACGGCATCGATTGCTGGCTGGGCGGCGTTCGTCTTCAAGGCAAGGAACGGATATGGCGCTGGGACGACGCGGGAGAGACGATCGTGATGCCGGGGGCGGACGAGGTCTAGCCCGAAATTCACCAAAAAGGCAATAGCGAAAGCGCAACGAACAAGGCGCTTTCGCTATTGCATCTTTTTCAGCAATCCGATTTTCACTGCAGATGCGCGGTCATGTCGAACAGAAGCCTGGCAATGGTCGTTTTCGTAATTCGGCCCACCGCCTCCGCGCCGCTCCCCCCATCTGCCCGGTCGAGCGGCTGTACGACCGGCAAACCGTCAACTTCGTGCTCGATCATTTTCCGCAGCGCTTCATGGACGGTGTCTTCAGGCGTGACCGTTATAATATTGGGGTAACGGGTCATGACCATGCCCAGCAAAACGGAAGGAGCCTGCGCGTTGCCAAGCGTCAATTTGAGCAGATCTTTCCTCGATATGACGCCTGCCAGCGCGCCTGACGCATCCGCTACGATCAGGCTCCCTACATTATGAAGAAACAGGGTGGCGACAGCATCGTTCACGGTAGCCGTTTCCCGAAGCACGACCGGGATGCTCATCACTTCCTTTACGAGCCGCTGCGTGATCTGCGCCACGTCCGAAGTTTCTTTCGCCGTACGGTTGCCGACAAAGTAACCGACTTTCGGTTTCGCGTCAATATAGCCGAGCATGGTAAGGAGCGACAGATCGGAACGGATAGAAGGCCGGGTTACGCCAAGAAGCTCGGCTATTTGTTCCCCTGTAATCGGAGCATGCTTCCGTACCAGTTCCAAAATTTCCAATTGGCGGGATGATAGTTCGATCATGGTTCCCCCCTGCAAAATCGTATATCTCCCACCATTGTAACCGATCTGACAGAAGGATCAAACCGCTGCCGCTTCTTCCGGCTTCCCGGCCTGACGCTTCTGCATGATGGCCGCCTGGGCGGCAGCGATTCTCGCCGTCGGAATCCGGAACGGCGAACAGCTGACATAGTCCAGTCCGGTCTGGTGGCAAAAAGCGATGGAGTCCTTGTCTCCCCCATGCTCCCCGCATATGCCCGTTTTCAGCGCCGGCTTGAGCGACCGCCCTTTCTGGACGGCCAGTTCGATCAGTTGGCCGACGCCTTCGGCATCGAGCACCTGGAACGGATTATGGGGCAGAAGCTTTTTGTCCAAATAATGGGACAGAAACTTCCCTTCCGCATCGTCCCGGCTGTATCCGAACGTCATTTGCGTCAGATCGTTGGTGCCGAACGAGAAGAAGTCCGCATGGGCCGCAATGCGGTCGGCGGTCAACGCGGCGCGCGGCACCTCGATCATCGTGCCGACCTTATACTTGCAATCGCGCCTGTGGTCCGCTCCCAGCACCTGATCCGCCACTTGATCGACCAGCTCCCGCAACATTTTCAATTCGCTCGCATCGCCAACCAGCGGAATCATAATTTCCGGCAGCACGGCGATTCCTCTGTCCATGCAGGCGACCGCAGCTTTGAATATGGCCTCGATCTGCATGTCGTAAATTTCCGGATAAACAATTCCCAATCGGCATCCCCGGTGTCCGAGCATCGGGTTGAATTCGTGCAGCGATTGAACCTTGCGGATCATGTGCTTCCATTGCTGTCTTTCCGCGTCCGAATCCGCCTGCTGAAGCTTGTGCTGCAGTTCGTCCAATTGAGGCAAAAATTCATGCAAAGGCGGGTCCAGCAGCCGGATCGTAACCGGCAAGCCGTCCATCGCTTCGAAGATTCCTTCGAAATCGGCCTGCTGCATAGGCAGCAATTGATCCAATGCCTTCTTGCGTTCTTCCGGCGAATCCGCCATAATCATCTTCTGCATGACGGCGAGACGGGACGGTGCGAAGAACATATGCTCCGTCCGGCAAAGTCCGATTCCTTCCGCTCCGAATGCGCGCGCCGTTCTGGCATCTTCGGGGTTGTCGGCATTCGCGTAGACGCGCAACGTTCGCACTTCATCGGCCCACTGCAGCATCCGGACAAGCTCATCCGTCACCTTGGCTTCCTGAAGCGGAATGGCCCCCCGTATAACCCTTCCGGTGACCCCGTCCAACGTAATCCAGTCTCCTTCAGCGATGGTGATGCCATCCGCCAGCATATGCTTGTTCTGCGGATCGATACGGATGCTCTCGCAGCCGCAAACGCAAGGTTTCCCCATACCGCGCGCCACCACGGCCGCATGGCTGGTCATCCCTCCGCGGCTTGTCAGCACGCCTTCCGCAGCGAGCACGCCATGAATATCTTCGGGCGTCGTTTCCGGACGCACCAGAATGACCCGCTTCCCTGCTTTCTTCCACTCCGCCGCGGTATCCGCATCAAATACCGCGACACCGATCGCAGCGCCAGGAGAGGCGGGCAGCCCGACGGCCAATACTTCCGTCACTTTCGATTCGTCCAAGCCCCGGTGAAGCAGCTGGTCGAGATGGGAAACCTCGATTTTTTGCAAAGCTTCATATTTGTCCGTGACGCCTTCGGCCACCAGGTCGACCGCAATTTTCAATGCCGCCTGGGCGGTACGTTTGCCGTTTCGCGTTTGAAGTACATAGAGCTTTCCTCTTTCCACGGTAAACTCGATATCCTGCATATCTTTGTAATGATGCTCCAATTGCTTGCAGACACGCGCCAGCTGGTCATAGATGTCCGGCATGTCGGATTTCAATCTGTCGATCGGTTGCGGCGTTCTCACCCCTGCCACGACATCTTCGCCTTGCGCATTGACGAGATATTCGCCGAACAAAGCATTTTCGCCCGTGGAAGGGTTGCGCGTAAATACGACGCCCGTTCCGCAATCGTCCCCCATATTGCCGAATACCATGCTCTGCACATTGACGGCTGTGCCTTGCGAATCGGGAATCCGGTTGATTTTGCGGTAAATTTGTGCCCGCTGATTGTTCCACGACTTAAAGACTGCCTCCACGGCCAGCTCAAGCTGCTCGTGCGCATCCTGCGGAAAATCTCTTCCCGCGTGGCGCTTGACGCACAATTTGTAATCGTCGATCAATTGCCGCCAGCCCTCGGCCGCCACTTCCTGATCTTGCTTGACGCCAAGCGAATGTTTCAAGCGCAGCAGCAGTTGTTCGAAATGAATCGCCTCAATTCCGAATACCACATTGCCGAACATCTGGATCAACCGGCGATAGCAATCGTAAGCGAATCGTTCGTTCCGGGTTAGCTTCGCCAATCCGGCCACCGTATTGTCGTTTAAACCGAGATTCAGGATCGTGTCCATCATTCCCGGCATCGAAGTGACGGAGCCCGACCGGACGGATACGAGAAGCGGATTGGACCCGTCGCCGAATTTTTGTCCTTTCGCGGCTTCAAGCCGCTCAAGGGCGTGCAGCAGTTGCGGTTTCAGCTCTTGCATCATGCGCTTGCCGGACTTGAAGAAAGCGCGGCACGCTTCGGTCGTAATGGTGAATCCTTGCGGCACAGGGAGCCCGACCCGCGTCATTTCCGCCAAATTCGCGCCTTTCCCCCCCAATAGCGGTTTCATATTCGCATTTCCTTCGGCAAAGGAATAAACCCATTTTTCCGTCATGTTGAAGTGACCTCTCCTTTTTTGAATTGTCCGGAACATTCCGGTTTGGTGCAAACGCTGTAAAATTTTTTATAGCCATTCGTAGGCAAGGTATAAAGGACATCATTGCATACCCGGCAAATGACGACTCCCAGTTCGTTGTTTGAACCGACGCGGTCAGACATGGTAACCCCCTCTCGAATCGCTTCGAATTAGTATGTCATAATTATAAAATATGAGTTATATTAAACGCAATAAGGTAACTTAAATTTGTGTATATTACTCATATTAAATTTTTCTTATGATTTATAAGTCAAAAACCCTCCTCTTTCCTGGAAACAGGCTTTCGCCACAAGTCTCCCAGCCGCCCCGCCCGCCAACGCCAAAATTTTGCATATTGGGTGCATTTATAACCCATAATAGGAAACGGATGAAAACGGGGCTTTTCGGTCTTGTTATTTTTGACAGGGGGATCGCGATGGGCAACATGAAGAAACGATTGAACCGGCTGCTGCATTCCGATCGGCAAAAACCGTCAATTGCCGCCCCGGGCAAAGATCCGCAAACTGAGATCCATCTTTCTGAAGATCTGAACGAAAATCTGAAACTCCTGCAGACCGTCTATGCGGATTGCTCCGATGTCATTCTCCATCAGTTTTTGATCGGCGAACAGACAAAAGCCTTACTTGCATACATCGATGGTCTTACCAATCTCGAGGAGGCCGACCAGCATGTGCTGGCACCGCTTCAGCAGAATATCGATGCGGAGCACACACTGCCGAATATTCGCAAAAAGGTTGCCGTCTCTTCCATAAAAGACGTCCGAACCGTAGCGGACATTATCGCGGAAGTATCCGGCGGAAATCCTGTCCTGCTTATGGACGGACAAAATCAGGGATTGGCGTTCGCTTTATCGAAGTTTGAAAAACGCGGAATTGAAGAACCGATATCCGAATCGGTATTAAGGGGCCCAAGGGAAGGGTTCGTCGAGACGCTGCGGATCAATACTTCAATGCTGCGGCGGAAATTAAGAAGTCCGAATCTGAAAATCAAGCCGATGAATATCGGGATCTATTCCAGAACCCCCATTGCCATCGCTTATATCGAGGGAATAGCGGATCCCGGTCTCATTCAGGAAGTGACGAGCCGATTACAGCGGATTGAGGTCGACGGTATATTAGGAAGCGCAGCTGTCGAGGAATTGATTGAAGACAACCCTTATTCCCCTTTCCCTCAACTTCTGTCGACGGAACGTCCGGATGTGGCAAGCGCGTATTTGCTGGAAGGGCATGTCGTCGTGTTGGTCGACGGAACCCCCAGTGCGCTGATCGCTCCGGTGACCATCGTTTCCCTGCTGCAATCGCCGGATGATTATTCCGAGCGATACTTTGTCGGTTCTGCCATTCGCTGGCTTCGCTACATTTTTCTTTTCATCTCTTTATTGGGCCCTTCGTTCTATGTCGCCGCTGTTACGTTCCATCAGGAAATGCTACCGACCGCCCTGTTATTAACGATGGCGAAGTCACGGGAACAGGTGCCGTTTCCTGCGCTTATAGAGGCCTTGATCATGGAAACCGTATTTGAAGCGCTGCGCGAAGCCGGAGCCAGACTTCCGAAGCAAATCGGGCAGGCCGTCAGTATTGTCGGGGCGCTTGTGATCGGTCAAGCGGCGATTGCGGCCGGTATCGCTTCCTCTCCAATGGTACTGGCCGTGGCGGTGACGGGGGTTGCTTCGTTTATGGCTCCCCGCTTCACTGTCGGCATTGCTATGCGCCTCCTTCGCTACCCGATGATGTTCCTTGCGGGCTTCCTGGGATTGCTCGGCTTGATCCTCGGGGTGATTGTCATTTTGTATCATCTTCTCACGCTTCGTTCGTTTGGAGTTCCCTACATGTCGCCATTGGCTCCTCTGAAACGCAACGATCTGAAAGACGTGCTCTGGCGCGCTCCGCGTTGGAAGATGAATACCCGTCCTCACTTGACCGGGGAATGGAACCAATATCGGCAGGCCCCCGGACAGCAGCCTCATCCGCCCAAAGGCAATGGAGAAGGGTAACCGAAAGGAGGATTTGTATGGATACGACGAAACGAAAAACCGTTCTTCTCCTGCTTTTCTTTTCCATCCACTCTCTGTTGCTGGCCGGCTGCTGGGACCGAACGGAAGTGAACGATCTGGCGATCATTACAGCGGCTGGTATCGATCTGACGGAAGATCGTTACCCTGAGCTGTCCGTAAATATATATGTTACATCTCAATCAGGCACAGGCGGTCAACAGATAGGAGGGATGTCCGACTCCAGCGGCGGGGGGGCCAATGTATCCGTCGTTCGATCCGCGCCAGGGCTCACCCTGGCGGATGCGACATCCAAGCTGCAGCGAATGCTGCCGCGCAAAGTGTTTTGGGGACATGACGAGGTGTTTATTTTCGGGGAAAGATTAGCAAAGCAAGGCATTGGCGAACCGATCGAATTTTTGACCCGGCACCCCGCTCCGCGAGAACGCGGCAACGTATTCGTCAGCAAAGGGCTGGCGAAAGATGTGCTGATGCTTCCGCCTTCGATTGAACGAACGATCGCAGATAAGCTGCGGGAAGTGGCCAAGTCCCAAACCGGGTTGAATATTACGTTGAAAGAATTGGCGCAAATGATGGCAGGCAAATCCAAGGCTGCAATCGTCCCCTGGTTGGAAATCCAACCGGGCTTCAAAAACCAAACGCCGTTTCCGTTTATTATGGGCTCCGCCGTTTTGAAAAACGGGAAAATGGTCGGCCGCATAAACGAATACGCCACCAGGGGGGTTATGTGGCTGAGAAACGAAATCAATTTGGCCACCATCACCTTCTCCCCGAAAAATACGCAAGGATATGTATCCTTCGAACTGAAAAAAAGCAGTACGGCATTGGTCCCGCACATTGACGGCGATAACTGGAGCATCACGGCCCGGATTGAGACGCTGAACGATATCGTTGAAAATACGACAGACCTGAATCTGATGGAACCGAACAATGTTAAAGAGCTGGAGACGGAACTCGGAAACGATATTGAGCATCGGATGAAGCTGGCCCTGACGAAAGCACAAAACATGAACGCCGACATTTTCGGTTTTGCCGACGCTTTTTACCGAAAGTATCCGAAAGCGTGGAAGCGGGCTCAGGATCGCTGGGATGAGATCTTTCCGAAATTGAAAGTGAAACTGGAGACAAGGACCGTCATTTCAAGGCCGGGAATGACCGGTAAAAGCATTATTAAGCCGGAATAGAGGTGAGTGAAACGATGAGATGGGCTTTTATACTGGGAATAGCGGTCATATTGGCGATCATGACCGTATACGAATGGCCGAAAATGAAGAGAGAAATGAAAAAGGAGAAGACGGCCTTTGCCGTTTTAACCGTTTTGGGAGGAATTCTGGCATTCCTGCTCATGTTTTATCCGGAAATGCCGGGACCTACGCATTTGATGAACGCCATTTATAAACCGCTGGGGACAATTTTCGAGAAATAAACGCGTGGAAAGAGGGCATTGACAATGATCGAGAAAGGGAAAATTTCTGCACTGCAGCTGGGAATGATGATGTATTTGGTCATTGCCCCTACGGCGATTCTCAATTCGCCGTCGATTTCGTTCCGATATGCGAAACAGGATTTGTGGATTTCGCCAATTTGGTCTTTGAGCGGATGGATGGCCATCTATCTGGCTTTCAAACTTCATGACATGTATCCGGGTCATAATATCGTCCAGGCAAGCGAGCGAATTATCGGACGATGGCCCGGAAAAGCGGTCGGGTTCCTGATTCTGTTTATCTATTTATATATCAACAGCGGTACCACTCGTCTGTACGGCGAATTCGTGAGCGAGGCCTTTCTCCCTGAGACCCCGCTCATCGTCGTGACGGGCACCATGGTGCTGGTATGCGCATTAGCCTCGCGCGGAGGCGTAGAAATAACGGGCAGATTCGCGCAGCTTATCCTGCCTGTTTTTATCGTTCTTTTCTTATCGAACGCGCTTCCGATCATACCCGATCTGAAGCCTATGAATATTTTTCCGGTCATGCCGGAAGGGATTATGCCTTCGATTGCGGGCTCGATTGTGCTGCAGTCCTGGTACTGCCAATTTATTACCGTCTCGTTTCTTCTTCCTTTTGTCAGCGACCGCGAGAAAGCGGCCAAAAGCGTCTCGATCGCTTTAATCGCGGTGATCGTGACGTTGGTGGTTGCCAATTTGGTGACGCTGCTGCTCCTGGGAGAAATTACGGGCCATTTCACTTATCCCTTTCTCATTTTGGCAAGGTACATCAGCCTGGTCGAATTTTTCTCTCATCTGGAATCGCTGTATACCGCGATTTGGGTATTTGGCGCTTTTATGAAAATTTATTTGTTTTTTACGTACTCGTGCTTGCCGCCGCTCAATGGATGAACCTGTCCGATTACCGGCCTATTGTCTACCCGCTCGGTTTTATTTTAATTGTGTTCAGTCACTGGATTGCAAACAACCTGCAGGAACTTATCCATGCCCTCGGGACCTCGGTTACTTTTACGGTATTGACGGTACTGCTCGGCGTGCCGATGCTGCTGTTCTGCATTGCGTTGGTGAAGAAACGAGGGCATGGAACCGTGCCCAAGAACTGACGCGATTCGTCCCCTTTCCGTCGGCGGCAAAATTCGTTCCGCATTCTCCGTAAAAAGCTAGACCCCGCTCGGCGTCAACGTATCGGCGTTTTGCTTTATCGTTCGCTCACCCTTTTCCGCATGGTGTCCGGCGACATGAGCGACGAAATCCAGCACCCGGCAGGCGTACGCCCATTCGTTGTCGTACCATGCCAGCACCTTCACTTGCCGTCCTGAAGCCATCAGCGAAAGGCCGTCGATAACCGCCGACTTGTCATTGCCGACGTAGTCCGACGATACGAGCGGCAGCTCGTTGTACTCGACATACGGCGCGAGCGTGCCTTGCACTGCTGTCTTGAACGCCTGCTGCACTTCTTCTTTGGATACGGGACGGTGAACCTCGGCCGTCAAATCGACAAGCGAAACGTCCTGCGTCGGCACGCGCAGCGACAACCCCCGAATGACGGGTGCCAGATGCGGCAGCACCCCGGCCAGCGCTTTGCCGACACCGGTGGAAGTCGGCACGATCGATTGCGTGCAGGCCCGCGCGCGCCGCAAGTCCTTGTGCGGATTGTCGAGATGGTTCTGATCGTTCGTATAGGCGTGAACCGTCGTCATCCAGCCGGAGGCGATGCCGAACGCGCGGTCGAGAATATGCAGCACCGGCGCAAGGCAGTTCGTCGTGCACGATGCGGTGGACAACAGCGTATGCTTGTCCGGATCGTAGCTCGATTCGTTGACGCCCATCACGACCGTCAGATCCAGGTCTTTGCCGGGGGCCGTCACGACGACGCGCTTCGCGCCCGCCGTCAAATGCTTCGACGCTCCCGGACGGTCGTTGAACTTGCCTGTGGCGTCGATCGCGATGTCAATCCCGTATCTGGCCCACGGCAGCAGCGACGGGTCGCGCTCCGAAACGAATGCCACCTCTTGCCCGTTGATGATCAGCTTGTCTGTTTCGACTTGAATGTCGGCGTCCCATTTGCCGTGCACCGTATCGTATTTCAGCAAATGCGCTACCGTCCCGATCGGGCTTGTCGAATTGATTACCGTAACTTGCGCCCCCGGGATGCCGGACGCAAACGCTTTCCGGATTAACAGCCGGCCGATTCTGCCCGTGCCGCTAATTCCTACCTGCTGATTCATGATGACCTCCTGTGGCGTGTAATGACAAAGTGCCGGATGATTCGGCAGAATGACAGCATAAAGCTTCCGTCTGCGAGAGCACATGGTTGACGGTCTCGATAACCGTCCCTCCCCGCAAGTATACGCGGGGAACCCGCTTGCCGACCGTACAGACGATTTCGTAGTGGATCGTATCCAGCCGGGAAGCCATCTCATCGACCGGCAGGCAGCCTTTTTCGGCGCAGCCGAACAGGATCGCTTCGTCCCCGACCCGAACGCCGGGGATGGCGCTGACATCTGCCATCGTCTGGTCCATGCATACCCTGCCGACGATCGGCGCTTTCCGTCCGCCGATCATGATGCTGCCCCGGTTGGACAACCGGCGGGACAGCCCGTCGGCATACCCGGCCGGAATGACCGCGATCCGGCTGGTCCGTTCCGGCCGATACGTACAGCCGTATCCGACCGGCTGCCCGGCGGGTATCTGCTTCAACGACGCAATTCTCGTTTTCCACTGCATCGCCGGCCGCAGCTCGGGCAATCCCGGCACAGGTCCGGCAAAAGGCAGCAAACCGTACAAGCTGATGCCGACCCGAACCATATCCAGATGCATCTCCGGAAAACGCAGGGTCGCCGCGCTGTTGCAGCAGTGCTTGACCGGTACCCGGATACCGTGGCGCTCCAGATGCGCGATATAAGCCAGAAACGTCCGGAACTGGCCCCGGGTGTACGTCTCATCCGGACTATCGGCGCTGGCAAAATGCGTAAAGATTCCTTCCAGCCTGATCCATGGCGAGCTTGCTGCCAGCCGCGCCAGGTCAAGAGCCGTCTCGCGGTCGGTTACGCCGAGCCGCGACATCCCCGTATCCACTTTCAAATGCACATCGGCATGCTGCCGATGGCTGGCCGCGCATTCCATCACGGCTTCCAGCTCTTCCCTGGTGGATACGGTCACGGCGATGCGATGTTTTACAGCCGCTTCGACGGACGCGGGGGGCATGTACCCCAGCACGAGAATGGGGCAATCGATGCCGGACACCCGCAGCTGCAACGCCTCGTCCAACAAGGCCACGCCCAGCCGATCGGCTCCGGCTTCAAGCGCCGCCTTGGCGGTCTGGACCGCGCCATGACCGTAACCGTCCGCCTTAACCACCGCCATGAAGCGGCAGGAAGGCTTGATCCCCGCTTTGATCGCCCTTACATTATGGGCTATGGCGTCGAGCGAAACTTCGGCCCAAGTCTCTCTGTAACCAAACATGATGTAGCGCCTCCGTTCTGGCAACGTTGCTGTCCGATGCGGCAATTGCATCCCTCCTCCGGACCGAAGCCCGGAGGAGACGGACATCGTTACAGGACAGACGGAATTTTCTCCAGCGCCTCTTCGACCGGGACGTATTCGTGGCCAAGGCTGTCGGCCACCGCTTTGTACGTCACGCTTCCCGCTGCGACATTGACCCCTTGAAGCAGCGCCTTGTTCTCCTTCACGGCGCGGATGACGCCTTTATTGGCAATTTGCAGGGCGTACGGCAAGGTCACATTGGTCAGCGCGATCGTCGACGTTCTCGGAACGGCCCCCGGCATGTTCGCGACAGCGTAGTGGACGACACCGTGTTTGACAAACGTCGGGTCGTCATGGGTCGTGATGCGGTCTACCGTCTCGATAATCCCGCCCTGGTCGATCGCCACATCCACAACGACCGAACCCGGCTTCATGGAGCGGATCATGCTTTCCGTAACCAGCTTCGGCGCTTTTGCGCCCGGAATGAGCACCGCCCCCACGACCAGATCGGATTCCGCCACCGCTTCGGCAATATTGAACGGATTGGACATCATCGTTTGCAGGCCGCTGCCGAAAATATCGTCCAATTGACGCAGACGTTCCGGATTCAGGTCGATAATCGTCACGTTAGCGCCGAGCCCGACGGCGATTTTCGCCGCATTGGTGCCTACGATGCCTCCGCCGATAATCGTCACTTTGGCCCGCTTCACGCCGGGCACGCCTCCGAGCAGAACGCCTTTGCCGCCGTAAGGCTTTTCCAAAAACTGCGCGCCGATTTGCGGCGCCATCCGGCCGGCCACTTCGCTCATAGGCGTCAAAAGCGGCAGCGTGCGATTCACTTCCACGGTTTCGTAAGCGACGGCGGTAACGCCTTTGTCCATCAGCGCCCGGGTCAATCCCGGCTCCGCCGCCAGATGCAAGTACGTGAACAAAATCAGTCCGTCACGGAAATAGCCGTATTCGGACGACAGCGGCTCTTTCACTTTCATGACCATATCGGCGCCGGCCCAGACGTCGGCCGCCTGTTGCAAAATCGTCGCCCCGGCTGCGGCGTAGTCCTCATCGGTGAAACCGCTTCCGACTCCGGCATTCGTTTCGATCATCACTTCGTGTCCGGCTTTGACGAAAGCGTCGACGCCCGCCGGCGTGATCGCCACCCGGTTTTCGTTGTTCTTAATTTCTTTCGGAATTCCGATTTTCATATCAGTATCTCCCCTTTTGTTTTGCGGTCTACCGCAAGTATAAGGGAGAAAGCGCTTTATTTCGTTGTTTCAAATTCAGAAAAAATAGCCGGGGTCTTGTGAAAATAAACAAAGCCTCCGCTGCGCAATGGAACGTCATTCCCGGTTACTGCTCCATTTTTCCGTCTTCAAATCGAGATAGAGCGTAACCTTCTGATCCATGCTGTTCAGATCGATCCCCCCGATCTCGGCGATACGCTTCAAGCGGTAGGTGAGCGTGTTAATGTGAATATGCAGCAGCTCCGCCGCAGCTTTGACATTGCTGTCGTTGTTCAGGAAAACTTCGAGCGTTTGCAGCAGGCGGCTGTGGTGTTCGCGGTCATACTTCCGTATTTTTCGCAGCGCGGGATTTTCGAACCGGTGCAGCTGCTTTTCCTGCAAAATATGAGGGAGATAGCGGTAATAACCCAGATCGGTGTAGTTAAACACCGCTTTCGTCTCCTCGGGAAACCGCTGCTTGATCTGCAGCAGCGCGGAGGCTTCCTGGTAGCTTCGTTCCACCATGGCGTAGTCGTCGTAGATCATCCCGCTGCAGCTTTGGACAGGCGAAATCCCGAATCGCTGCTTCATTTGGCGGACCATTCGCAGGAGCGGCTCCTGCGGCTCCTCCTCATCATCCGCAGAGGGGGAAGGCGCCGCCGCCAGCAGCACCAATTGGGAATCGGTCACCGCATGCAGGACGATCCGGACGAAAGGCGTCGTTTCCAATGTATAACGAATTTGCTGGTGCAGCTTGTCCGAGATGGGCGCATCGAACTGGAGCACGGTCACGTGATACCGTTCCGGCAGCTGCAGCCCCAGCTGCTTCGCCCTTCCGCGAACGATTTCGTCCGATTTCAGGTGGCCGGTCAGTAGCTGCCAGAAAAATCGTGATAGCTTTTCTCCTCTTTCCGGGATTTCATCTGAAGCCGGTCCAGTTGCGAGCGGGCAGCTTCGGCTGCCCATTGGAGCTGACGCAGCTCCGGTTCGCCGAGCGGCTCGTTCACTTCCAATACCCAGATAAAACCGAGCACATCCTGATTTTTTCGGATCGCGACGGCCACCCGGTCCCCCAGCCCGATCTCCTCCACCGCGGAGATGCGGACCGGAATTTCGCTCTGCAAAAGACGCTTCATCACGCCGTTTCTCCATAGCGAGCTGATCACTTTTGCGGAACCTTGCGTCCCATAATGGTCGAAATTCGGGCGGGATCTGTCATATCTTCATGAGAGCTGTATGCCAACAGCCGGTGATTGGCGTCTTCGATCGTGACCGGACAGCGGAGCGCGCCGTAGATCGCCTCCGCCAACGTATCCAGACTATCGAAGCCCCGGTCAAACGGATTGATGACTTGATCCATTCTCATACTCTCCTACCATCAATTTTGCCAAAAGCGGACACACCGCCCCAATAACAGACTGACATTTGTAGAATACCACAAAAGCGGCCGGAAAATTTCTCACTATGAAACAAATCCGAACGTTCCATTTTGCAGTACGATAAAGATGCCGAACGAAACAAAATGAACGATTCCATTTGCTTCGGCATACTTGATGAGATTGACAGCGCTTACAAAAAAGTTGAAAGGGGTTTCAACATGAGCAATCATTCCAACACAACCGAGTTGAAACGGGGGCTTGAACAACGGCACATCACGTTGATGTCCCTGGGAGCGGCGATCGGGGTCGGATTGTTTCTCGGTTCCGCATCCGCCATCAAATTGGCGGGGCCTGCGATTTTACTTGCTTACGCCCTTGGCGGCCTCGCGATCTTTTTCATCATGCGCGCGCTTGGGGAAATGGCCGTTCACAACCCGGTTGCCGGTTCCTTCAGCCGATACGCACGCAACTATATGGGACCTCTGTTCGGATATTTGACCGGCTGGAACTACTGGTTTTTGTGGGTCATTACCTGCATGGCGGAAATTACGGCGGTCGCCGTATATATGGGGTTCTGGTTCCCGGACGTGCCGCGCTGGATCTGGGCATTGGCCGCGCTGGTCATCATGAGCGCTGTCAACCTGATTGCCGTCAAAGCTTACGGCGAGCTGGAATTCTGGTTTGCGCTGATTAAAATTGTAGCCATCATCTCCATGATTGTGCTTGGAGTCGGTATGATTGCCTTCGGTATCGGCAACGGCGGCATCCCGACCGGTATCAGTAATTTGTGGGAGAACGGCGGATTTTTCCAAACGGTTTCAAAGGCGTATTTTTATCGTTGCAGATGGTCATGTTCGCTTATCTGGGGATTGAAATGATCGGGGTTACCGCCGGCGAGGTTCAAAACCCTAGAAAGTCGCTGTCCCGCGCTATTGACAGCGTTTTCTGGAGAATTCTCATTTTCTACGTCGGCGCTCTGTTCGTGATCATGTCCATTTATCCCTGGAATGAAATCGGGCAAAAGGCAGCCCGTTCGTCATGACCTTCGATCAGATCGGCATTCCGTATGCGGCGGGCATCATCAACTTTGTCGTGCTGACGGCGGCTTTGTCCTCCTGCAACAGCGGGATTTTCAGCACCGGACGCATGCTGTTCAATCTGGCACAACAACGGGAAGCTTCTCCGAAATTCAATCGGTTGAGCAAGAGAGGCGTACCCGCAACCGCCATTATTGTCTCCGCGCTCGCGCTGCTCGTCGGCGTCGTGCTGAACTACCTGGTTCCGGAAAAGTATTCATCTGGGTGACGAGCATTGCCACGTTCGGAGCGGTATGGACTTGGGCGGTAATCCTCATTTCGCAGCTGCGGTTCCGCAAATCGCTGTCCGAAACCGAGCGGAGCCAGCTGGCCTACAAAATGCCCTGGGCGCCTTACAGCTCCTATCTGTCCTTGGCGTTTCTGGCTCTGGTCATCGTCCTGATGGCTTTCTCGCCGGACACGCGGATCGCCCTCGTGGTCGGACCGCTCTGGTTTGTCTTCCTGATTGCGGTATATTACAACAAAGGCTTGCACAAAAAAATCAAATGCTCCTGGTGAACGAGAACAAACAGGCAGGCTGATTCGACCCGAAATGGGCGACACGCGTGACGTCGAAGTGCAGCTTTCCCACTTCTTCCATGGGCATTCCCACTTTGATCATGCACTTGTCAATGGTGGCGCCCGTCCCCGATGCGCATTTGTCGTTCATAGAGGTCAGCGCCTGCTTGTTCCCCGTCTCCTCGTTTTCCTTGAAAATGATAATCTTCGCGTCTTGTCCCCCCAATTCAATGACGCTCCCGACATCGGGGTGAAGATGCTCGACAGCCATCGTAACGGCATTTACTTCCTGGACAAACTTCGCTCCAATATGCGGGGCAATGGGAGCGCTGCCGGAACCCGTCGCAAAGACGCGAATGTTTTCCTGTATGATGTCAGGAAATTCGTTGCCGATCGCAACCAGCATGTCCAATACTTTTTCCGCTTGTTTCGTATGGTGGCGATGATAGTCCGACCACAGAATTTGTTTGGTTTCCGGATTCACCACCGTAGCTTTGACGGTCGTCGATCCCACATCTATGCCGATAATCAGCTTGTCGCTGCCTTGTTTGCCGAATCCCATACAGGTCAGCTCCTTTTTTCCAGTCTTTTGATATGGATAGATTCTTCATATGGGATAACTTTTATCCCAAAACCGGAAGTTCCCATGTCGGGTTCGAACTTTTTTGGGACAACTTAATCAAAGCTCTTTCTTACGAAACGACAACACGCTTACGCGGCCATGGAGGAGAGACGATACCCTTGCTCTGGATCATATCGGCCCTTTTGCTGATCATCGGCCAGATGGCAATCGTGCTAATTAATGAATATTGCCGTCCGCAAAAGCGGTTGCCTGGCTGGTCATCCTGATGGTCTTCCCGCTGATCGGATTCGCGGCTTATTATTTTATCGGCAAAGAATATTCCCGGATCGATCCCGCACGCTGCAAAACGAACAGGATGCTGGCCCCTTTAAAGGAAAAACTTGCAGACAGGTGCGCGCAGCGTCTCCCGCCGGAAACGGTCCGGCAGCACGTTGGCGACGAACGTTTGCGGGCGATGCTAAAAAACAACATTTTCCTTCCCATTACCGTCTGCAATCAGACAACGGTCTATACGGAAGGAACGGAAGCCTTTGCGGCGATGTTCGAATCGATTTCCCTGGCAAAAGTTTATATCCATATTGAATTTTACATCATACGCGACGATGAGATCGGCAAGCGTTTCCAACAATTACTAATCCGAAAATCGCGGGAAGGCGTAAACGTGAGGCTGCTGTACGACGGAATCGGATGCCTTCGCTTGCGGAAAACGTATTTGCGGGAGCTCAAGGATGCCGGCGTGGAAATCGGGTGCTTCGCTCCCCCGGTACCCGCCTTCCTGAACAAGCGGATCAATTATCGAAATCACCGGAAAATCGTCGTGGTGGACGGAGAAGTCGGCTTTATCGGAGGGTTGAATGTCGGCGACGAATATTTGGGGCGGAAAGCGGAAATCGGCTACTGGCGGGATACCCATTTTCGCATAAAAGGGGATGCGGTACTGTGGATTCAATATACCTTCGCCCGGGATTGGTTCGTGGTCAAACGGCAGCTGCTGGACGATCCTGTCTATTATCCCGTTCGGCCGGCGCAAGGAAACGAATTCGTGCAAATGATCAAAAGCGGACCGGATGAAACGATTCTCGAGCTGATTTTCACCTTGATCGTATCGGCGAAAAAGCGCATTTATATCGAAACCCCTTATTTCATTCCCGATCCCGCCGTCTTCCTGGCATTAAAAACGGCTGCGATGCGCGGCGTCGATGTGCGCGTCATTATTCCCGCGGTTCCGGATTCAAAGGTCGTATATTGGGCTTCTTTGTCTTTCGTTCAGGACTTGCTGCAGGCCGGCATCCGGTTTTATCGCTATCAAAAAGGGTTTATCCATGCCAAAGTTGTGATATGCGACGAAACGGCTTGCTCCGGGAGCGCGAATCTGGACATGCGAAGCTTTATCGGCCAATTCGAAATTAATGCGATGTTTTTTGACGGCCAGGTCGTCAACCGCCTCGTTGCCGATTTTTTCGCGATCTTGGGGAAAGCGAAGAAATCGTGCCCGCGGAATTCGAGAAGCGGCCGAAATCCCAGAAACGGAAAGAAATTTTTGCGCGTCTGCTTTCCCCTTTATTTTGATCCGGGCGGCAGCCGGACGATTGGCCGGTTCGATCCGGCATCCGGTCCCGGGGGCGGCGATTCCGTTGCAGGACATGCGCCGTTCCCCCGGCCGTTTAGGCTTCATCCGAAATTCAGGGAATGACGGAGAACGTTCCGCACAATCCCCCTCTGCTGTCGGGGCCGATCCATACCGTAAAGCGGCCCGGTTCCACGACATAGCGGCCGTCCGCATTGAAAAATCCGAGCTGCTCTGCGGAAAGCCGGAACTCCACCAGATGGCTTTCTCCGGGCTTCAACGAAATTTTCGCGAACCCTTTCAGTTCCTTGACCGGTCTCGTGATGCTGGCAGCCTCGTCGCATATATACAATTGGACGGTCTCCGCGCCCTCCATCGTTCCGGCATTCGTAATCCGCGCCGATACCGTTATCGTGTCGCCGGCCTTTATCTCGGTGCTGCTGATGCCGAACCGGTCGTACTCGAACCGGGTATAACTCAGTCCGTAGCCGAACGGATACAACGGCTCAACCTCGCTGTCCGCATAACGTTTCAGCCCCGGTCTGCCCGTTTTCTTCGCGCTGTAATAAATCGGAATTTGACCGGTGCTTCTCGGAAACGTGATCGGCAGCTTGCCGCTCGGATTATGCTTGCCGAACAAAATATCGGCGACGGCCATGCCTGCTTGTGTTCCCAGATGCCACGCTTCCACGATAGCCGGTATATGCCGGTCCGCCCATTCCAGCGCGAGCGGCCGGCCGTTCACCAGGACGAGCACAACCGGCACGCCCGTGGCATGGATCGCCTTGAGCAGCTCGAGTTGACCGCTCGGAAGCTCGATCGAGGTGCGGCTGTTGTTCTCGCCGCTCATATCGGCGGTTTCCCCCAATACGACAACGGCGGTCTCGCATTGCCGGACGATATCGACGGCTTGCGCGATGTCCGGTTCTGCGGTCTCTTCGCGCCATCCCCGGCAAAACATGATTTCCACATCCGGTTCCGCCGTCGCGACGATGCCCTGCAGGATGGACACCGCGTCTTCGCTGCGTCCCTGACCGGCCCAGCAGCCAAGAACGGCAGCCCGATCGTCGGCGAGCGGTCCGACGACCGCCAGTTTGCGGACACGGCTTGTCAGAGGAAGCACGTTATGCTCGTTCTTCAGGAGGACGATGGACTCCCGCGCCATTGCCCTGGCCGTCCTCACATGGTCGGGATGAAGGAGCAGCGAAGCCGCATGCTCGGGAGGCGTATACGGTTGGTCGAATAAGCCCGCCCGGAATTTGATGCGCAATATTCTTCGCACCGCTTCATCGATTACAGACTCCGGTACGATCCCCCGGTTCACGAGCTGCTCCAAGTACTCGTTATAGACTCGGGCCTGCATGTCCATATGCACGCCGGCTTCGATGGCGATCCGGGCCGCTTCCTCCCTGGACTCGGCGAAGCCGTGCTGCACAAGCTCGTCGATCGATTCCCAGTCGCTCACGACGAAGCCCTGGAAGCCCCATTCCTGCTGGAGCACGTCGGTGAGAAGCCACCGGTTGCCCGTACACGGCACGCCGTTCAGTTCGTTGAATGCGCACATCATGGTGCCGGCCCCCGCTTCCAAGGCCGCCTGGAACGGCGGGAAATACGTTTCCCTGAGCCTCCGCTCGGAGACATCGACCGTGTTATAGTCCCTTCCGGCTTCAGCGAGCCCGTAGCCGGCAAAGTGCTTGGGGCAAGCGACCATGTGCGGACGGTCTTCCCAATCGTTGCGCTGGATGCCCGCTACGCGGGCGCGGGCGATTGCCGCCGCCAGCCAGACGTCCTCGCCCGCTCCTTCAGCGACGCGGCCCCACCTCGGATCACGCGCGATATCGACCATCGGCGCGAGAATCCAATGAATGCCGGCGGCGGACGCTTCCCTGGCGGCCACGGCGGCCGTCTCCTCGATCAATGCCATATTCCAGCTGCAAGCTTCCGCGAGCGGAATCGGAAACGTCGTGCGGTAGCCATGAATAACATCGCCGGCGATCAATAGCGGTATGCCGAGCCGCGACTCCTCCACCGCGATCCGCTGCAGCTCGTTGACCAGGTCCGCACCGGTTACGCCGAGCACGGAGCCGATCCGGCCCATTCGAATCTTCTCCTTGTCGGCTTCCTCGAACGTGCCCGTCTGGATCATTTGCCTGATTTTCTCCTGCAACGTCATACGCGACAACAACTTGTCGATCTGCTGCTCGACGGACATATCAGTTCCATGCCTCCAACAACTGCTTCAAATATTGAACGGATAAGGCTGTATTGTCGGACATCGGTCGTATCCTGCCCCTGCTTGCCCAGGTTATAGTGAAGCAGCTTGTTCAAGGACGTGACCAGCTTGTCAATCTCATCCTGCCCGTTCAGACAGGCGATCCATGAAACCGTATCCAGCGTATTGTATAGAAAGTGGGGATTGATCTGGTACATCAGCTTCTCGACTTCCAGATCGGCACGGCGCTTCTCTTTCTGTTCCACCTCGAGCAGAAGCTCCCATACCTGTTTGCGCGTGCGCCAAAACTGATGCAGCAGTTCGTCGTATTCCGGGATGTTCGTCTTTTTGATTTCCGAATGGAATCTGCTGTTGCCCAGTTGCCGGATCTCTTTGCTCAACTGCGTCAGCGGGACGTAAACCATTCTCCACATCAGCCATGCGAGCAGCAACCCCGCGGCGATGGACAACAGGGAGAGCAGGGAGTACTGTTTGATCCCAGAAAAAAGAAAAAGAACGGTGTAAACCGTTCATTTCAACGGGAATTCAATCGTTGTATAAAATGACTTTCATCGCTTTTGCTTTGGCTGCATTTTTAAACACCTCGTACGCCTCTGCGATCTGGTTCAGGGGAAATCGGTGAGTGATCAATTGTTCGGGTTTGATCTTCCCGGACTGCACGGTCTTTAGCAGCATCGGGGTCATGCTCGTGCTAACCAGCCCGGTTGTGATCTTGACATTGCGAATCCACAATTTTTCCAGATGCAGCTCGACAGGCTTGCCGTGCACCCCGACGTTAGCCAGCCGTCCGCCCGGCTTCAAAATTTGCTGACAGATGTCGAAGGTTACCGGGAACCCGACGGCCTCAATCGCCACATCGACACCCTTGCCATCGGTCAAGGCCATCACGCGCTCGACCGCATTTCCTTCGGAGCTGTTAATGGTATGGGTAGCTCCGAACTTTTTGGACAGTTCCAGGCGATTATCGTCAAGGTCGACCATGATAATCTCCGCCGGTGAATACAACTGCGCTGTCAGAAGCGCCGACATTCCGACCGGACCGGCCCCGACGATCGCGATCACATCCCCCGGCTGAACGCCGCCGTTTATGACCCCGATTTCCAAACTCGTCGGCAAAATGTCGCTGAGCATGACAAGCGCTTCCTCATCGCTTCCCGAAGGAATATGATACATGCTCGTATCGGCGTAAGGGATGCGAACGTATTCCGCCTGCGTACCGTCGATGAGGTGTCCCAAAATCCAGCCGCCGTCTTCACAATGCGCGTACATCGCTTTTTTGCAGTACTCGCATCTTCCGCAGGACGTGACACAGGAAATCAGCACGCGGTCTCCGGGCTTGAAATTGTTGACGGCCGCCCCCGCTTCTTCAACGATGCCGACACCTTCGTGTCCCAGTGTCCGGCCGTCGGTTACCGCCGGTACGTCGCCGCCCAAAATATGCAAGTCCGTGCCGCAAATCGTCGTTTTCGTGATTTTTACGATGACATCCGTCGGTTTCTGAATCGTCGGCTTGTCTTTCTCCACCCACTCGAACTTTCCTGGCCCGCGAAATATTAAAGCGTTCATAAGCAGCCTCCTAAGTTTAGGCGATTATTCTTTTTTCAGCTTGAAGGAGAACCCCTCCTCTTTTCTTCATTCTCACCAATCTTCACCTCATGTACTCACTGGATGAAAAGCAAACATTTCCGTATTTTATTTGCCTTCGGCTGCAAACTGCTGGATTCTTGCTTCGATCTGATCGCGCACACGCTGAAACACGTTCCATTTCTCTGCTTCTGTGCCTGTGGCCTTGGCCGGATCGTCAAATCCCCAATGAAGCCGGACAACGTGCGGCGGCGTGATCGGGCATTTATCGTTGGCGTCACCGCAAAGCGTAATGACATAATCCGCGTTGTTCAAAATCTCCGGATCGATCACATCCGACGTTTGCTTGGAGATGTCAATCCCTTTTTCCGCCATTGCCTTGACGGCATTGGGATTCAGACCATGCGCTTCAATGCCCGCGCTATACACGTCGTACTTGTCACCGAGATATTTCTTCCCGAATCCTTCCGCCATCTGGCTGCGGCAAGAATTGCCGGTACATAGGAAGTAAATGATTTTTGGGCCATGACAGGAACTCCCTTCAGGATATCGTTTTAGGTTGGAAATACTTCCGCTGAAACCACAGGGCGACGTTGACCAAAGCAATCATGACCGGCACCTCCACCAAGGGACCGATGACGGCAGCGAAAGCCGCGCCCGAATGAATGCCGAATACGCCAACCGCAACGGCAATCGCCAGCTCGAAGTTATTGCTTGCAGCCGTGAACGCGAGAGTCGACGTAACCGGATAATTCGCCCCCGATTTTTTTCCCATATAGAAAGAAATCAAGAACATCGCCACGAAGTAAATGAGCAGCGGGATCGCAATCCGGACCGCATCGAGCGGCAATCGAACAATGGTGTCGCCTTTTAACGAGAACATGACGATAATGGTAAACAATAAAGCAATCAGGGTAACGGGGCTGATTTTCGGAATAAAGACTTTTTCATACCAGGTCCGCCCCTTTGCTTTCACGAATAGGAGGCGGGTGATCATGCCGGCCAGGAACGGAATGCCCAAATAAATCAACACGCTTCGGGCCACTTCGGACATCGTAATGTCGACAACCATACCTTTGAGACCGAACCACCCCGGCAAGATCGTCACAAAAAGATAGGTGTACACCGAGTAAAACAGTACTTGGAAAATCGAATTGAACGCGACGAGTCCCGCGGCATATTCAGTATCTCCTTGACATAAATCGTTCCAAACGATGACCATCGCAATACAACGGGCGAGCCCGATCATAATGAGCCCGACCATATATTCGGGATATCCCTGTAAAAAGACGATTGCAAGGACGAACATGAAGAGCGGACCGATGACCCAGTTTTGCACGAGGGAAAGCGCTAAAATTTTCCGTTCCGGAAAACGCGCCCCAACTCCTCGTAACGAACCTTTGCAAGTGGCGGATACATCATCAGAATCAAACCGATCGCAATCGGAACGGACGTCGTTCCCGCTTGAAATTGATCGAGAAACGCAACGAAATTCGGAAACATAGCGCCTGTTCCAATTCCGATAGCCATCGCAACAAAAATCCATAATGTCAAATAACGATCCAGGAAAGATAATCGCTTTCCCGCCTTTTCACCCATTTCGTTTACCCCTCTTGTTTACTCGCATGTGACTAACAGCCCTTGCTCCTCCAATTTCTTTAAATGCTCGGATAAATCGGGCAAATGGCTTAAAGCCAATCCGGTTTCCGCAAGCCTCTTCTCATTCAACGAGTAAAACACCCATTGGCCTTTGCGCGTCTCGCGGACCAGTTCAGCCGTTTTAAGACGACTCAAATGCTTGGAAATGGCCGGTTGGGATATATTAAAAATGGGAACCAGTTCACAGACGCAGCAATCGCGGATACGCAATAACGAAATGATTTTCAACCGGGTCGGGTCCGCGAGTGCTTTCAACGTATCGGCCAATTTCTCGAATGTCATGATCGCGATGTCACCTCGCTATTCAATCACCATATAACCATATTGTTATGTATGAATATGAAAGGTCAATACCTCCACCGAAATGGATATCCGGTGGGGTATATCTGACTCAAATAAGACCAATTAGTGTTCCCCCTATTGCACCCGTGATGACGACAACCCAAGGCGGCAGCTTCCAAAAGACGAGCATTAAAAACAGAATCGAAACGAGGGCAAAATCGGCCGGAGCCAGAATAGCCGTCGTCCATAGAGGGTTATAAAGCGCGGCTAACAAAATACCGACAACCGCTGCGTTGATCCCGACCAGCGCCCCCTGTACTTTCGGGCTTTTCCGCAAGGCATTCCAGAACGGCAGCGCGCCTGTGATCAGCAGAAAAGCGGGCAGGAAAATAGCCGCTGTCGCGATTAAAGCCCCTTTCACACCGCTGATCATCGCCCCTAAATACCCGGCAAAGGTGAACAACGGTCCGGGCACAGCTTGCGCCGCGCCGTAACCCGCTAAAAAGTCCTCCTTGCTGATCCACCCCGTAGGCACGACTTCCCGTTCGAGCAGCGGAAGAACGACGTGCCCTCCTCCGAACACAAGGGAACCTGCGCGATAAAAGCTGTCGAACAAGGCCAGCCAATCCAAGGCACCGAATTGTCGAAGCAGAGGCAATACGATCAGAAGTCCGAAGAAAAGCGTCAAGCAGACGACAGCAAAGCTGCGGCTGACCGGAACAGACAGGTTCGGCGTTTCCGGTATAGTCGTTTTTCGGTATAGCAGAAGTCCGGCTGCACCGGCGAGAACAATAAGCAATACCTGGCTGAAAGCGGTCTGCCACAAGAGGGTAACGGACGCTGCAACGATCGCGATTGTCGCCCTGTTGCGGTCAGGAGTCAATTTTTGTCCCATGCCCAGAACGGCCTGAGCGACAATGGCCACGGCGACGATCTTGAGCCCGTGAATCCATCCTGCATGGCCGATATCAAAACCTTGCAAAAGAAAGGCGAACAGAACAAGCGCGATGACCGACGGCAGTGTAAATCCGAGCCAAGCGGTCAGCCCGCCAAGCAGACCGGCGCGAATGATGCCGATTCCGATCCCCACCTGGCTGCTGGCAGGACCGGGAAGAAATTGACATAGCGCGACCAGATCGGCATAGCTTCGTTCGTCCATCCATTTGCGGCGGCGTATGTATTCGTCATGAAAATAACCGAGATGAGCGATCGGCCCTCCGAATGAAGTGAGACCGAGTTTCGTGGATACGGCGAATACTTCCAGAAGCGCCTGAGTTTTGCTTTTGGGCTTATTCCGGACAGCGGCATCATTCATTTCCACGTTCTGTTACTCCTCCTTGTCAGCTGGCTTTGGAGACGGTTTATTGTCGGTGTTTGTCATCCTTACTTATTATACGGACAAACGGCTGACCCGGCCACAACGCCAGACTCCGGAAGGTCTGGCCGGAATGAACGATCTTCCCGTTCCGGGGCCCGGAACAAAGGGAAAAGATATAGGCGCGACGTGTATTAAACGCAAAAACGGATGCTTTATCGGGTGAGGAGCATCCGGTTTTTGAGCCTAACGGCTTGTCTTTGCGAAGTGAGAAAATGCCGAAAACCCTTGTGGTACAAGAGTTTCCGGCATTCTTGTGAGATGATGCCAGCTTCTTCGAATCTTTCATCAACTTGTTTTTAAGTTCTCCTTCAAAGCATGAAATAACTTTCCGGCGTTCCTGGTGCTGATAACAAATGGTTTTGCATTATTTATTTGTATTTCAATCCCTTCATCTCCATCTAATATCAAAGCCCATTTCTCTCCATTCCAGCGAATTCCCCAGCCACCGAAGTCTTGAATTGGTTTTATCCTAATCTGTTTGATGCCTTCAATATTTTCAAAGCGATTTTTTTCCTGAATATAGGAAGTAAGCTTATGATCACTTCTTGTTTTGTTACGACGATCCCAGCTTTCATAAATATGAATAGCGCTGGTATTAGGAGTCCAAATATCAAAGCCATAATCATAACTCCTGTATCTGACATCGGTTGATTTCCAACTGTCTTACCTAATCCGATTTGTACATATGCGATCCCCCAAAAAAGAAGAGCGGGCAACAAGAAGATCATCAATATCCACTTTGGGAGAGTTGCACCTCTTTATACAAGATTTCATTATCATTTCTCATTTGCCTCACCTCAAAATGTCAATCATAAGCTCCTTGCCCTACGACGTCCCACCGACTTAAAGCCCCGAGTAGCCGCCCCAAAACACTCGATATGCTGCTCGATAGCAGGGGATCAAAAAATGCATTGACAAGGAATCGACCTCGACCTGAAGCCCGACGAGTTTGTCTGCGTGCTGGGACCGTCAGGCTGCGGCAAGTCCTCCCTGGTGAACATTATTGCAGGCTATCTGGAACCGACCGAGGGCACGGTCCGGATCAACGGTTCGATTCATACGAAGCCCGATCCGCATGTCGGCGTCGTCTTCCAACACGCCAACCTGTTTCCGTGGCTGTCCATCGCCGGCAATGTGGCGTTCGGTCTGCGGATGGCAGGCGTTCCCCGCAAGGAGCGCAAACGCATCGTTGCCGAATATTTGGCCTTGGTCGGCCTGGAGGAAGCGGCTGATCTGCTGCCGCATCAGCTCTCCGGCGGCATGAAGCAGCGCGCCGCCTTGGCGAGGACATTAGCCGCGGAGCCCAGCATCGTACTGATGGACGAACCTTTCAGCGCGCTCGACGCGCTCACCCGGGAGTCCATGCAGCTGCACCTGCGCAGCATCTGGCAGCGAACGCGCATCTGCATTTTCTTCATCACGCATGATGTGGACGAAGCGCTGCTGCTTGGCCGCCGGATTCTGGTCATGCAGCCGGGTCCCGGACGGATCGTTCAGGACTTTGCCAATCCGCTGTTCCGCGAACAACTCGACGTGCCGTTCGACGAGCTGCGCGCCAACAAGGAATTTACCGCTTTGCGGCGGCATTTGCTAGCTCTCATTGCCGGCAGCCGTACGACAAACGACTAGGAGGATGCGATATGGAAATGTTCTGGTACTTGCCCACGATGGGCGACGGAAGATATCTGGGCACTGCGAAAGGCGCCAAAATTACGGATCTGCATTACTTCCGGCAAATCGCGCAAGCGGTGGACCGGCTCGGTTATACCGGGATGCTCGTGCCAACGGGCCATGCTTGCAAGCCATAGCCGGTGCTTCGTTCGCCGCCTGGCTGCCTGTTCTTTTTTCATTCCAATATTAACCTTACGATGGATACGAACAGCAGGAACGCGATGCCGAAACAAAGGCGCATCAGCCATTTGTCCTGTTGATCGAACACATTCACGACAGTTCCCCCTTCACATACCGGGCATTGAACAAAAACAATCGGAGCAGCAGAACGAGCGACGGGACGAGCAATATGAACCCGGCAATAAATGCCGCGATCAGCGCGCGCCCCATTGCCGGATTCGTCACCCCGCCGTACACCGTCAAGTAAGGGTACAGCAAATAAGGAAGGTGGGAGATGCCGTAACCGAAAAAGCGAAGGCGAACTGCAGCATCACCATGACAAAAGCGATACCAAAATATTTTCGCCGCCAAATGAGCCACACGGCGATCGCAAAGCTGATGAGCGACAACCCGAACATCCACCATACGTCCAGCGTGCGCTGAAAATGCTCCAGATTATGGTTTCGCAGCGCAATGAAGACGAACAGGCTGGATATGATCGTCGGAATGCCGCCCCACAAGGCAAAGCGGCGCATCTGCTCGAGCGCTCTCGCATCTTCCGCGCGGCCGCGTAATACGTCAAAAACGTCGAACTGATAAACAGCACGCTGGACATGGCAAGCAACACAACCGCCCAGGAGTACGCGCTGAAAAACAGCTCTTCCAGCAGCAAGACGACATGGCTACCCCGAACGGACAAAAAACCTCCCTCCGATATCGTGAATACCGTGGATAAAGCGGCAGGAATGAGCAGTCCGGTAGCTCCGTATGCGAACAGGTAGAAGGAATTATTTTTCGCCCCGTAATTCGCAAATGCGTAGAACGATCCCCGAATGGCAAGCAAAATGAGCGCAATGCTGCCGGGAATGAGCAGCGCCGTGCCATAATAATAAGCCGTTTCCGGAAAGAAACCGACGATCCCGACGATAAAAAACACGAGAAACACGTTGGTCACTTCCCAGACCGGGGACAAGTACCTGGAAATGACGGGCCCGATGATCGATTCCATACCGCTCACCCGACTGTAATAAGCGTAGAAACCCGCCCCGAAATCGATGGAACCTACGATCAAGTAACCGTACAGAAAGCTCCAAAGGATGGTGATGCCAAGCTGTTCGATCGACATGTCCGGCTTCCTCCTTACAAGATGATGCGGCGCATTTCCAGTTCCAGTTCGGCCGGTTTGTTGCGAAACAGACGGACCAGCACGAATAGACAAACGATCCCGAGCACGGCGTACAAGCCGGCAAACAGCCAGAAAGCAATGTCAACATGCGCGTTCGTGGTCGCCGCATCGAACACGCGCAAATATCCCCGCAAAATCCATGGCTGTCTGCCAACCTCGGCATAAAACCACCCAAGTTCGATGGCGAGCAAGGACAGCGGACCTCCCGCCAAAATGCCGGCCAACAGCCAGCGATGGTAAGCATATCCCCTTTTCAGCCTTAGCAGCGCAAGAAAAAGGACCGGAACGGCCAGCAAATAAAACCCGATGCCGACCATCGCATCGAACAAGTAATGCACATACAGCGGAGGCCACTCGTCTCTCGGAATATCGTTCAGGCCGACGACGACCCCGTCCGGATCGTGGGTTGCGAGCAGACTGAGCGCCCAGGGAATTTCAATAGCCCCAGTTACCTCTTGCGTATCCGGGTCCAACCGGCCTCCGACGACCAGCGGAGCTCTGCTGCCGGTCTCAAAATGCCACTCGGCTGCCGCAAGCTTCTCCGGCTGCTCCGCGGCCAAAAACGGGCGGCCATATCCCCGACTCCGATCGTAACGACCGCCAGGATCAGGCCTGCTGTCATATTCAGGCGAATCGATTTTCGGTAATATTCGTCCTTTCGTCCTCTCAGCAACGCGAAAGCGGCGATCATGGCCAATAGAAAAGCGGCCGTCAAATAAGCGGAAGACAGGACATGCGCCACCTTCGACGGAGCCGCCGGATTGAACATGGCTGCGATCGGGTCGATATGCGTCAGCCTCCCGTTTTCGAGCGAAAAGCCTTGCGGCGTATTCATAAAAGCATTGACGGTCGTAATAAACAGCGCGGAGGCGGACGAGCCGATGATGATCGGAAGGGTCAGCAGCCAGTGATAATACGGATTGGAAAATCGGTTCCAGGTATAGAGATATATGCCGAGGAAGATCGCCTCGAAGAAGAACGCAAACGTCTCCATGAACAGCGGCAAGCCGATCACATTACCGGCCAACCGCATAAATTCCGGCCACAACAGACTGAGCTGAAGGCCGATACAAGTTCCGGTGACGACGCCTACGGCCACCGTAATGACGAAGCCGCGCGCCCATCTCCGGGCCATTAACGAATAATGAGCATCCTTTTTACGAATCCCTATCCATTCGGCCAGCGAAATGAATACCGGAACGCCCACCCCGACCGTCGCAAACAAAATATGAAAGGCCAGTGTCATTTCCGTTAATCCGCGGCTCCAATCCACCGTCTCCAAAACGTATCCCCCTCGATCGAACCAAACGTTAGTGATTTCCTCTGATGGTTACTGTACCCAAAAAGCGTTCATGTATGCAGCAATCATCGGGGGGGGGGATTTACAACGCTTAGAAAACGCCAATAATTAAAAGCCCAATTTCTCAAATACAATACTGAGAAATTGGGCTTTTTGTTACTCTACAATCGCGCCCTTAAGCTATCCTATTTTTTATTTCCGCCAAAATGTTGAACAGTCTGCTTTATCCTGAATATTAAATTCAATTATTTTCTCAAGCAATTCGTAATTTACCGGCTTATTCCACGGAATTCGAAACAAGCCTTTGGTAGCGCTGTAGCCAGCTTGTACAATGTCATCGGCAAAGTGCGCAATGCATACTTCTTCGGGTGAAACGCTCAAATGATGTTTCGCTGTGGAAAAGCCGATAATAAATGTGCCGTGATCGGAAAACATTGGCGTATTCCACTTGATTTGCGGTTCCAAATTCGGGAATTTATTAGCAACCCACGCCAAAATTTCCTCTGTTCGGTCGCGGTGGTCGGGGTTATCGATACCTGCTAAATATTTTGCAAAAACTTCCATGTTGTTCCCTCCTAAAATAAAAATTATGTCGTTCAGAGAATTTCTTCAAACCCATTCGTCGTTAAAACTCCTCACAGAACCGCTCAGACACGTTCTTGTATTCTCCCTCCTCAAAAATCCATAGTTTCTACTAAAATTATATAAGTATGATATATTGTTTCACATATTATAAAACTATTAATATATCAGACCGTCTCGCCGGAAGCGATCAGGGTCAGATCATCCCCTTCCAGCATCGTGACGGCCTTGCCGATCTCATACGATCTTGATGCCCGCATCGCGCGCCTTTTGCAGAAACCTGAGTTTGGCTGAAAACCAGCGGCCGGGATACACTTCCCGGCTTGCGGAAGTCCTGTCCCGGCCGCTTGTGCCCGCGGTCAATAAAGCTTGTCCGATACGGATCTCGCGGTTTTTTGCAGCATATTGTAAACTTTGTCGCGATGCTGTATCGATAAAGCCGTGCAAATAATATCGAGGATGTGGATTTGCGCCATCTTGGATGAAAACGCTCCTCCCTGGAGCGGATTTTCCCGGGACGAACCGAGCAGCACCACGTCCGCATATTGCGTAATCGGCGATCTCGCATAATGGGTCAAACAAATGATCGTGGCGCCGCCCTGTTTGGCGATTCGGACCGCATCGACCAAATCTTTGGTGCTTCCGGACACCGAGATGCCGACCACCACATCCCCCTTCCCCGCTACCGCGGCGTTCATGGCAATAATGTGGGCGTCCGTCGCCGCCTCCACATTGAACCCCATTCTCATAAAACGATACTTGGCGCTTTCCACGGTTATGCCCGAGGAACCGACACCGAAGAAATAGATTTTTCTCGCGTTGACCAATTCGTCGATCGTTCGCTGCAAACGTTCTTCATCCAGCAGCGCGGTTGTGTTCTGAATCGTCTGGGTATTGATATTGCCGAGCTTCTCCGCAATTTGAATCAAGCTGTCATCTTCCTGAATTTCATCGTGTATCTGTTTCGTTGGCGATGAGATGTTCTGCACGACGGCAAGCTTGAATTCCTGATACCCTTTGAATCCGAGTTTGCGGCATAATCGGATGACGGTCGTTTCGCCTACATTCGCTTTTTCCGCCAGGTCCGTTATCGTATAAAACAGCGCTCCTTCCAAATCGTCCAATACGGTCCGCGCCACTCTCTGCTCCGAATTGGTCAGGGAGGGATATATGCTTTCTAACATAAGCGGCAAAGATTGATGGAAGACGGCCTTATTCTTCATCCCTATACCTCGCTCAATATGATTTACTTTCCATTATATCAATATTGAATGGTATGGGATAATCTATACTGCCTTGTCATTCCGTCCAGCCCATTAAAGCCATTGCAACTCATAACCCGGTTCCAAATCGACGATATCGAATGCTTCTCCTGCAGTAAAAGGCCGAATCACCTGAATTTGCAGCTTTTTCAGCTCCGGAACTCCGACAATGGTGCCTAGTCCCCCTCGCTGGCCGACAATCCGTTTTCCGGCAAAAGGGGATTTGCCCTTCTCCGCAACGCCGAGCGGCAAAGGATATAAAGTTTCCATCTCATGGTCCGTGACGGAACGCACAATTCCTTTGGACAAAATAAGCGAATCGGTTAATTGAATGGCCGTCCGGTTGCCGAAGACATGCATGCTGTTCACGCGATAAACGACAGAAGCGCCTTTGTGCGGAGAACGCAAACGAACGAATCTCGGCGTATCTCCTTTCAGAGGCGGCCGTTCGGGTACCCAGACGGTTCCGGACTGTTCGTCGATCTGATCGATCGTCAGCCATTTATCCTCTCTTCCATACAATTGGTAATCGCCGTACGACATCGATTGCGCCTGGATGCAGTCCGCTCTGACGACTCGGCCCTCACGATCCAGACGAAGCAGGGCGCATCTGCCGGTTACCGTCCATTCCTGACCCTGAACGAGCAGCTTCATCGTCTGTGTCGACGGACTGTACAACCAGTAGTCCGTATACCCTTCCGGAAGCGAAACCGCGAGCGCCGTTGCATGCCGGCCTTCCGCGGAAAGACTGGCGACTCCCTCGACGGGCATCCGCTGCCGCGCATCGTGCTGGAGACATGTGACAACGGCATACTGTGTGATCGGACGGGAGCTGCGGTGCACCAATATCGCATGCTTGCGTCCCCCTTCCAGATCGGGGCATAATCCTGTAAATATGCGGTCTCCCCCGCCGCACAGACCAAACCAGTGCAACCTTTCCTGCTGTTCCGAGTTCCAGACCGCATAAACCAGTTCCTGATCGGGCAAGTACTCCTGCACATTGTAAATAAAGCCGTACCCGTTATTTCGTTCGGGTGTCCAGAGCCTCGGCTCTTCTCCGGGAAGCAGCGGGACAAAGGTTTCTCCGGTCATCAGCCGTTCTCCCAGACTCTTGCCCGGTTCGTCAAAATACAGCTTGTCAGGCGAATCCACTCCGGCGAGCGTCCAATGTTTGCGCGGGGACGGCTGTGCATGACGGAGCTCAAGTGTGCTGCTGCTTTGAAACGCATGAAAGGCATAATCGGTCACTCGCGCCCCTTCCACACGGAAAAAATCGATGACATAATGTCCGCCGCGTTCGTTATCGACAAGTCCGATCATGCGCCGGTATTGCTCGACTCCGCATTCTCCGTATAATTCGGTAGCGTCCCCTTCCATCGCCGCAACCGTTTCGGACGAATACAGCAGCGTTAACTCGCCGCCGGAAAAATCTTGAACAATTGGTTTTTTTCATGCCTTCGTCCTGATTGACAACGACGGTATTGTGAGCAATCGACTTGGACGCCCAGCCGTAATGCGCATTCGTACCGTAAACGCTGTACCCGATATCGGCCGATATTTCCTTGCCGCCGGCATAATAGGAATAAGCCAACACGTCATCATGCCCGTGCGTATTGTTGCGGCCAAACCGCATCAGCGCCGTCGTATCGCCGGAGCTGCGAATGATGGACACGCCGGATTGACCCATCACAGTAAAATGCCTTTTTTATCCAGGCACGAGCCGGACGGACTGTGCACGCCGTTATGAGGTAAAAACAATTCCGAACTGCGCTCTCCGAGCTTGCTTTCGACGATGGGATAAAGCAGACGAAGCGTCTCACCGGCCTTCATCCGTATCACTTCATCGGGCGAATACCGGTAAAAAACTGGGCGGAACGGTATACGTCCAGACAAAGCTTCACATCCGGATCTTTGCCGATCCTTCTGTCCGCCCCCCAATCGCCGTAGCTTGGCATATGGCCTTCGCACAGCATATCGAGCGGATTTTCGACGGCAAAACGGAAAAACGGGCGTTCGCGAAAGGATGCGCAATGTCCCAGTTATAAAGCTCCGCCGCACGCATGGATAGCAAGGCAAGATCCAAATAGACGGATGCCGTAAACAATGAATACCCGTAAGAGCTTTCAAAATACATGCCGTCCCGCCCGATGGCATTATAAAAATACGCCGTAAGTGAATCGGTCCCCCACTTGCAGTAATCTTCCCTGTCGGATACGAGGCCCACCGCAAGCATAGCGCGCACGCCGTCCGCTTCATGATTTTGCAGATTGGTCAAATTGCCATCGGTCAAATCGTAATAGGGCCCTCCAGGCTCGGTCAGCATATAGTCATTCAGCATCGTCTCGATATTTTGCCTGATCGTGCCTTCACGGCCCAATTGCCTCAGCGCGGGGGACGGTCCGTCCAGCTCCGGCAACCGGTGCAGCCAGTCATAGTCGTGAGCCAGCCATACCTTCACACGATGTACAATGCTCGTTAACAAATGCAGTCTTCCGATTTCAAAATCGCTGCCGAAAGGCGTGAAATCTCTCGGACCCAAAGTTCCCGGAAAAATGGCGGAAAAGGCGTCCAGCAGCAACAACGCCCGCTTCGCGTATCGGGCATCTCCGGTCAGCATATACATGGCAACCAGCTTGGTGACCAGCCCTTCATGATTGCGCACGCCGCCGAAGAGCAGACCGGCGTGATAAAAATTCCACATCCCGATCAAATAATAAGCTTTCCCGTCCCGCTCCAATCCGTTTCCGTCATCCGGATACTCTTCATTCGGAAATACAGTGCCGCAATGCGGGCAAGTCACGGTTTTCGGGGCCACTCGGATATGGACGAAAACATGCCGAGCTGGTCTTCCAGCTCCAGCGGAAAAGGTTGCCCGCATTTCGGACAGCCTGAAATGCCGTAGGCAAATGTCGCATCTTTCATCCCGAGGACTACGCGATACAGATGCTCGTCAGACAGTTGCAAATGTTCGTCGCAAGCCCTTCTCAGCGCCTCATATTTCTCGCGGGCCCATGGGTATATTTCGATGTTGCGCCTGGCCTGCTGGACGTCCTTGCCCGTAAAGTAAAGCCCGCTTTTCGGTACAGCTACGGTTTCTTCCTTGATCGACATGCTGCCTAACACCTCTCTCTTTATCCTTTCAGGGAACCGATCATGATGCCTTTGACAAAATATTTTTGAATAAAGGGATATACGCACAAGATCGGAATCGTCGCCACCATGATCGTTGCCGCCTTTATAATGTCGGGTGTGACCGTATTGCCTTCGCCGGGCCGAGCTGTCTCGAAATTTTGAAACTGCGAAGAGCCTTCAATGACGATTTTACGCAGAACATTGCCAAGAACCGTTTTCTCCGGATCGGTAATGTACAGGAGCGAATCGAACCATGCGTTCCAATGCGAGACGGCATACCAGAGGGAAATCGTCGCCACGATCGGCAGCGACACCGGCAGCACGATGGAAGTCAAAATCCGGATATCGTTGGCACCATCTATTTTAGCCGATTCCTCGACCTCAGACGGCAGAGACATAAAATAATTTCTTACAATAATCATCGTAAAGGGAGCGATCAGCCCCGGCAAAATGAGCGACCAACGGCTGTTCAGCAGCCCCAGCTCCTTGATCAGAAGATAATTGGGAATGAGACCGCCGCTGAAAAACATCGTGAAAATAATAATGAGCGTGTACAGGTCCCGGTTCGGCAAATATTTCTTCGCGAGCGGATAGGCGCATAATACGGTAAACGCGACATTCAGGAACGTCCCGATCACCGTCCGGAAAAGGGTATTGGCATATCCGATCCAGATATATTCATTCGCGAAAACGGACCTGTAAGCTTCAAGCGTTATATCCTTGGGCCACAGCTTGATTCCGTATACGTTGGCGGCTGCGGGCGTGCTGAAAGACACGACGAGCACGTTAATAAACGGATACACTGTCGTAACCGCAAACGCCGTCAAAAACAACACATTGAAAATGTCGAATATTCTTTCGCCCGCAGACGGTTTCCCTGCCGTTAGCGACATGCTGCCACCCTCCTACCAAATCCCATATTCGCTATAGCGTCTGACAATAAAATTGGCGGATACGATGAGAATCAGCGCGATCACATTGGTAAACAAGCCCGACGCGGTGGCCAAGCCGTACTCCATCTCGGATATCCCGACCCGATACGTATAGGTGCTCAGAACATCCGCAACCTCGTAAACGGCCGGGTTGTAAAAATTGAATACCTGGTCGAAATCGTCGGTAATAACGCCCCCGACAGCAAAAATGAACATAATGGTCGTAACCGGAATCAAGGCGGGCAGCGTGATGTGAACCATCTGCTTCCAGCGGTTCGCTCCGTCCACAACGGCCGCTTCGTACAACGAAGTATCCACGCTTGACAAGGCGGCCAAGTAGATAATGGAACCCCAGCCTACCGATTTCCACACATCCGTTGAAACGAGCAAAGTTCGGAACCAGTCTTTGTCTCCGAAAAAGAAGATCGCTTCTCCGCCCATGGCGGTAATGATATAATTCACGATCCCGCGCGTAGGCGAAAACAATTCCATAAACACGCCGGCCAGGACGACCCACGACAAAAAATGCGGCAAATAGCTAAGCGTCTGCACGATTCTTTTAAACAAAATGACTCGCAGTTCATTCAGCAAGAGGGCCAGAATAATCGGCGCGGGAAAACCGAATATGAGCTTGTATAGACTGATGATCACCGTATTCCGGAATGCCCGGGGAAAATCCCTTCCTTCCACGAGAGTCCGAAAGTTCTCCCATCCCGCCCAAGGACTTCCGAATATGCCGTCTATAAAGCGATAATCCTTGAATGCCAGAATGACGCCGTACATGGGCACATATTTAAACAGCAAAAATAGAGCAGGCACAGAAAGAGAATGGAGAGCAAATAACGATGCTTCCAATAGGAACGGGCCCATCTCCGGAATGCGCTCTGCGTTTTCGGCTCCAAGCTGATTTCAACAGTTTCCAAGCTGTTCACTCCTTAGGGGAAAAGCGGTCAATCGGACGTGCAACTGACCGCTTTTGTTGCTGTTACTGGATTTGCGCATACCATTCGTTCGCTTCGGCCGTCAACTGTTCCCCGCCGTTTTTCTTCCATTCCTCCACGAATTTGTCGAATTCATCAAGCGGCTTCTCCCCGTTGATGATGGCGGTGAACGTGTCTTTCTGCAAAGCGATCAAATTGCTCATATACTTCGATTCCGAAGGCAGCGCCGTTTTTTGGCATCGCTGTAGCCGGCCCCTTCCCAGACGAACAATTCGTCGCGCACTTCCAGGCTTCTCGGATTCGTCAGTTGATAGCGGAAATCGGGCTGATCGAAGGGGACAAAGGTAATGTTCAAGCCATCCTTCGCCTGCGCATCATTCTGACTGTACGCCTCCGTGCGTATAACGGATACCCCGTCCGGGCCGTGCTCCCAGTGGACGCCTTCTTCTCCCCACTTGACCGCCAGCCATAAATCGAAATCGCCGTAAAGGGCGTCCCAGATTTTCATGATGCGATGTTTCTTCTCCGGATCGGCGTTCGCGCCGAATGCCATATAGGTCGTGCCGACGAAATCGGGCGTAATATTGCCGAACTTCCCGTCGGGTCCGATCGGCGGCTGACCGTAGCCGATTTTGGCGTCAGGGTTCACTTCAAGCGTCAATTTGACATTATCGCCAGGCGCTCCGCCAGTCTCTTTGGTCAAATCCGGATTCCAGTGATAGTTCATGCCATGAGTGGAATAGCCGATTTTGCCGTTGACGAAATCGTGAGAGACCGCCCAATATCCACCCTGATTTTCGCCGACGACCCATTCCGGCGTTATAATATCGTCCTTTTTCCATTGAGCCAGCTTGGCAAGCGCCTGCTTCGTTTCCGGCAAAATACCGCTCCAAACCATCTTGCCGTCGCGAACGGTCCAAAACTCCGGATAGACGCCGTAGGCTCCGTATACATTCGTCATCCCGCTGACCGACATGCCGTACGTATCTTTCTTGCCGTTTTTGTCCGGGTCTTCGTTGCGGAATTTATAAAGCGCCTCTTCCGTTTCCTCCAACGTTACCGGTATTTTGTCGATGCCGACATTTTCCAGCCAGTCTTTTCGCCATGCGGTCGCCAAACTCGCGCCGCCATCCGCGATGCTCGGTATGCCGATGTATTGGTCTCCGAATTTGGCATATTTCCAAATATTCGGATCATATTTGTCTACAAGCTTTTTATAATTGGGCATATATTGGTTCAGCTCTTCCTCGGTATAACCTGTAATAATGCCCTGGTCCAAAAATTTCACCAGATCCGCTGAAGAATAAACGGTCATCAGATCCGGAATTTCCCCTGCCGACAACTTGGCGCCGAGCAATTCCTCACGCTTGGTCACATCGATATACCAAATGTTGAACTTTACATTGAACATCTCTTCCAGTTTTTTCTTGACTGCGGCATTTTCATCCACGGGTCCGTATTGATAGGTCAGCCATTCGAGTGTCAACTGCTTTTGGTCGTCTTCAGCCGGCTCATTTTCTTCGCCGGACGTTTGATTTTCAGCCGGAGGGGTCGAGCCGGTTTCCGGCGTATTGGTTCCCTGTTCCGAATTCCCCGTTTTACTGCCGGAGCACGCAGCCAGACTAAACACAAGGACAACCGCAAGACATACGAACCACCATTTCGATGCCTTCATACTCATTTCCCAGCCCCCGCATTCTTTATAAACTATTTCCCCATTCAGGATTGATGATTCCGGTTCAATTCGTTCAACCGATCCGTCAGCTCCGATCGGACCGGACTATGAGGCAATCTGGCGACGAGCACTCTCGCATAGGTAATATCTGCTCTCATTTTCGTCTCTTCCGCCTTCTTCACAGCCAGGAATGCGCTGACAAGCTGATCCTCCGGAGAACCCGGAATGATGTCGCTGTCGCTCCACAACCGGTAAACCGTCCCGTTCTTCCCCTTCATGACGGCGCTGTCGTCGATTGCGAACATCCTTGATGTCAAGGCGGCGTCGTCCCGGGCATCCCGTTTGACAAAATGAAGCGTAATCAGATCCGGAGCGCCGGCCAGCGGATTGCGCCGTTCCAACAGGTCGGCAAAAATGGCATGATCAGGATGATCGATCCGGAAGCTGACTTTCAACCGCCCCTTTCTGCTGTCGTCCACTTGAAACGTCCCTTTTCCTTGCAGCGCGGCAGGAAGACTGAATCGCGAAAACGTTACATGGTCCTGATCATAATGAAGCGTAAATTCGCCTTCCACAACATGATCCGCAAGCGGCAGCTTAACGGTAACTTTCAGATCGGCCGGGTCCGACAAGTCGACAGACTGATGCATACCAAAAGTCGGTTCATACCGCCCTTTTACATAGTTGTAAATTTGATCGTACACCCCCCTTCGGATTGCGGATAGCGAGTCGGGAACCTTCGTGGGATCCAAGGGCGTAAAGGCGTAGGCCCCGTCCACGATCGGCATGGCCGCCAGATAGTAAGTATTGTGCGCCCCGGTCATATAGCCTTCGAAAACGCCATAATTCAAATATTGCGAGAGTGTGCGGTAGTCGTCGTACTCGATTTCAAGCGCCCCTCCCGTTCGCCTTGCCAGGTCGGATATGGCGGGAAAAATGGCCTTTTTCGAGTTGCTAAACGCAAAATTGGGCTGAACGGATGCGGTCGTAAAACCGAGATCGCGCCACAAATAAGCTGAACCGGGTCCGATATAAGGTATCCAGGTAAAGTAGTATCCTTTGTCCTTCAAGTATTGGGAAGTCGCTTGAATGAGCTCCGCTTCACCGGTCGGCTCCATAATCCGCTCATGATACCAATAGAAGCTGTTCAGGACGAGATTGCGATAGCCCGCCTCTTGGAAGCGCCGTTCCACCTCCTCGATATACCAGCGGACGGCCGCTTTTTTATTCTCGAAAGCAAGCCGCGCCATTTCCAGCCGCCCTTCATAGCTGGCAGGATCGTCGACTTGATCGGCAAAGTCGATCGCCCTTAAAGGCAAGGTGCTGCCATCGTTATAAATGTCGCCGAAGTTGGAGCTTTCTTCGATAAATGGAATGGCCATATTGACGCGCACCTTTTGATTCGTTCGCAGCGTCCGGTTAATTTCCGAAGCGGCCTGATCGATCGCCCCGAGCTGCGTATCCTCCTGAAAGATGAAGTCGAGATAGGCAAGCAGGTCTTCTTTGGTCACATACCGCGCATTGCCCGCCTGGTCAAACCCGGACGGCGTGATCATTTGCGTAACCGGAATAGCCAGAATGTCGCTGAAGAACCAATCGCGAATACGGCCATAAATATCTTTGTAGGCGAGAAAAGCGGCGGCCTTCTCTTTCGTCCAATCCGTAAAATGGCTGTTTGACGCGCTCATCGGCCCCGAATACCAAAGAAATTGGTCCCGAATTTCCGCCGAAGAAGCGGCGCCCGGAGCAGCGTACTGATCGTATGTAAACCCGTCGTCCCGCTGCGGCGGAAGCTCGGCTCCATCGACTACGCCTGGCTTGCCGATCACTTCGATTTCATCCATCCAACCAAAAATGTTGATGGCAAATACCAGCTTGACAAACCGTCCCTGGACGTTAAGCGGCTGTCCGTCAACCGTCCGGTCAATGGCATACACTTTACGGTGCATATCGTTGCTGCCGTTTGTGTATTCGAAGTAAAAAGGCGTATCCGGCTCCGACTTGCCCAAGTACCGATAATCGCTCCCGTCATTGGATACATAAAAACGAACATTGATCGGCGGCGCGATGCCGACATCCCCGCGCATCCCGAAGCCGGTAGATATTTTGTTGATGGTGCTGACTTGTTCCAAATCAATGACGACCTCGCGCTTCAGCTTCCGATATAACACAAACCAATCGGCAGTGTTGGCCCAGTTGGTTACATCTCCGTACTTTCCGTCGGTCAGCTTCCATGCCTGGTTCAAAGGCGATTCGCTTCCATACAAGCCGATTCCCTGAATCTGGTCGAATACGGCGTCCGGCTGTGAAATCGCGACTTGTTTGCCATAGGCGAGGTTGACCCCTTCTTCCCCTTCATCCGCCGTTTTTGAAACCGCTGATATTTCCTGTTGAGCGCTTACATTTCCTGATAAGAAAGAGACCGTCATACAAAGGAGCAGAAATAGGTTTAGCCCTTTCTTCCATACCACTATTCTTCGCCTCCTTTTGTGTGGAAAATTTCTCCCTAAAACTTGATTTAGGGTGGAAATTTGTTCTCCTTCATTATAATTGCTAACATTTTCTATTTCAATCCTTTTTATTTAACCGTCCGGGCATCAAAAAATCCCCGCCTTATCCATAAGGCGGGGACTGGAAACATCATGCTACTTAGGACTGCGGATACAAACAATCGGCTCGTGCGCATGACAGCAAAATGGCCCGGTATTCTGTAATTCAATGCCGTTTAAGGTATAATGAATAACGTCTGCAAGGAGTCAAACGATATGCAACTTTTGGGATAAGGGGTTTTGAATTTGCTTCGGATTATGGCGATCCATAAAGACGGTACAATTGCAAACGACTTGCCATTGCAGCAATTGAGCCGACCTGATATTCAGTGGTATTGGGTTGATTTCAACGAACCGACGGAAGAAGAAGCGATGTTGTTGGAACGGCATTTTCATTTTCATCCGCTGGCCATTGAAGATTGCTTTCACCTGCTGCAGCGTCCAAAATTGGACCATTACGATGACGTTCATTTTTTGTACTCCATGCGATCAATCCAATCACGCTAGATGCGGAAGAAGTGGATTTGTTCCTGGGGAAAAACTTTGTCGTCACCTTTCATTTGCAGCCATCCAGCGAAATCGACGAGGCCTGGAAGCGGATAACCGGACAGACCGACTTGCGGGAAAAAGGGCAGCTTTACGCCGCCTACCTGGTGATGGACAAATTAGTGGATCAATACTTCCCTGCCGTTTATCAGCTTGAAGACCAGCTTTCCGAATCGGAAAGCGCACGCAAATCGATCCAGGCTCTGATGGACGACATTTTTGAAATACGGGCCAAACTGCTGAAGCTGCGCAAAACGATTTTGCCGATGCGGGATCTGTTATACCGTATCCTGAATTCAGAACGTATTGAAGGCGTTAAAGAACATTTGGCTTACTTCACGGACATTTACGATCATTTGCTGAAGCTTTCGGAAATGATCGAATCCAACCGGGAGATGACCGCCGATATGCGAGACAGTTATATTTCAATCAATTCAAATCGGATGAATGCCATTATGAAGACGCTGACGGTAATTACGACGATATTTATGCCGCTCACGTTTATTGCCGGAATATACGGAATGAATTTTGAGTATATGCCGGAGTTGAAGTGGAACTGGGGGTATTTTACCGTTCTTGGAGTCATGTTCAGCATAGGTTTCGGCATGTATGTATGGTTTCGCCGCAAAGGGTGGTTCGATTAATCACAAAAACCCAAAAACTATTCAAAAAAATATTCAGGTGATGCAGCCCGGCTAAAAACGGCCGGAACGAAAGATGGCGAAGATGAGCACATAAATAAGAGCAGGGCGATGACAAAACCGATCTCGATGACAGGAATCCGCCATATGAAGGTTTGCGAATCGCTCAGGGCGGCGCCGATAATCAGGCCGACCATGACGATGCTGAGCGATAGCAGCACAATGCTGAACGACAGCCGATTGCTGATGCGATCCATTTTTCATCAAGGCTTCCAGCTGAGGAACCTCAACTTCTACTCGCACCTGTCCTTTCCGCATCAGCGAAGACAATTGCTTCAAGCCTAACGGGACTTCTCGCAACAGATCCATATATTCAGGTACATCCTCCATCCATGTCTTCAGCATTTGGATGGGACTCAACCGTTCCAAAAAAAGCTTCTTCCCAAACGGCTCGGCCACATCGAAGACGCTGAATGTCGGATCCAATGCCGACACCACCCCCTCCATCGTCAAAAGCGATTTCCCGAGCAAAGTCAATTCCGTCGGAATTCGAATCCGGTGGCGGAACGCCACGGAAAACAAATCCTGGACGGCTTCTCCCAAACTGACCTGGTTTAACGGCACCTTATAATATTTTTCGCGCATTTCGTCTACATCTGCATACAGCAATTCTTTGTTCATATCTTCCGGGACAACGCCCATATTGGAAATGGCACGGATCACCCCTTTGGAGCTTTGATTCCGCAAGGCGATGACAAACGACGCAAAATGCTTCTTCATCTCGGGCGTCAACCGCCCCACCATGCCAAAGTCCAGCAAGACAAGGCTGCCGTCCTGAAGCGCCAGCACATTGCCCGGGTGAGGATCGCCGTGGAAGAAACCTTCGATCAGAACCTGATGAAAGATGGTCGCGGCAAAACGCTCCGCTAGCAATCTGCGATCCAGTCCGGCCCGATCAAGCTGTTCCTGGTCGGATAGCTTAATCCCTTCTATGTATCCCATAGTCAATACTCGTCTTGTGCAGTAATCCCAATAAACCGTCGGCACGCGGACATGTTTCCATGTTTTGCATTGGTGCGCGAACCTTTCGGCATTCCGCGCTTCGGTCATATAGTCCAATTCCGCGCGCAGCGCTTTTCCGAGTTCGTCCACAATGTCGCGGAGCCGGTAGTTTCGCGCCCACTCCAATCGATTTTCAGCCAATCTTGCCCAATCGGTCAGAATGTCCAGATCGGTTTCGATCAGCGCTTGAATATCCGGGCGCTGCACTTTGACGGCGACAGCGGTTCCATCCTTTAATACGGCGCGATAGACCTGCCCGATGGAGGCAGCCGCAAGGGGAGTTTCAGAAAACTGCAGAAACAGATTTTCGATGGGCTCCCCCAGTTCCTGTTCAATGATTCGGGATGCTTCCCGATAAGAGAACGCAGGCACGTTGTCCTGGAGACGCTCCAGTTCCGACAAGATAGAGGGCGGAATCAAGTCGGGACGCGTGCTGGCGATTTGCCCCAACTTGATAAAGGTCGGACCCAATTCCTCCAGCAGCAGACGAATCCGCTCGCCAAGTTCTTCGCTCCGAATAAACGGAAACTTCTCGGTCAGTCCCATTTCATGAAAGACGTATCCGAGCCCGTTGCGCGCAAAAGCCGAGGCGATCGTCCGGTACCGCTGCAGCTGTCGAATCCGTTTTCCGGCGCTCATCGGTCTCCTCCCGTCAGTTCTCGGTATGGTCTTTCCGTTCCAAAGCATCCAATCGCCGTTCGAGCCGTGCGATGTCTTCCTGGGTAGCCAACCGCATTTCGCTCAGAATGGCGTTTACGCGTTCCCTCGCCATCGCCTCGATTTGCTGCCGCGCCTCTTCTCCCTTCCGGATCAGTTCCTCCACCAAAGCTTTGGATTCGGTTCGGTTTACCTCGCCTTTTTTCACTAATTCATCAACCGTTTTCTCGATCTGTTCCTTGCCCGCGCTTACAATGCCCAAACCGAGCGAAATGATTTTTTCGATCGTGTCTTTCATGTCGTCCAGCTCCTTTTTTTCCATTTATCTTCAAAATCACTGGCGCCGCCCACTGCTGGTACCCGCGATGCGG
>NZ_BOVJ01000041.1 GCF_018403665.1 Paenibacillus cisolokensis | reverse complement strand
GATCGTTAATGGAAGCCTTAATCGAAGAATGGAGGCCTTAAATGGTGGCCTTAATGGAAGCCTGCATGTCCTGGCTGGAAAGCTTACAATGAGCACGCGGTTTGCCGCAATCCAATCGTCAGCGCAGCGGACAAAGCGCAACCCTCGTTTGGTCCATTCCTTATCCAGGAGCGGACTTAACGGACCGCCTGAAGCGTTCCTTCCTCTATCCACCGACCATCATGACTCCAACGCTCAAGTATGCGCGAATCAGACCGTTCTGACTGCTCAGACTTGCGCGGAACGAAACAGCGAATTCCGCTACGAAGGCCCTCCCATCAGTTCGCTGCAAGGCCTGGATCCGAACGTCGTGTTTTATATTGGAACATTCAGTAAAATCCTCTCTCCTGCCTTGCGAATCGGCTATTTGGTCCTCCCCCGTCCTCTGATCGAGCAGTGCAGAACGCTCAAATGGTTTAGTGATCTGCATACGCCCTCTTTGGAACAGTTGGTCCTCGCGCGCTTTATCGAGGGAAGAGATACCCTCAAAAGGTTTTTGCGGGAAAACTTCGGAGACAACGTCAAGGTGACGGGCGGCACAACGGGACTTCATTTGATTGGTTCTGCCCTAATTCTCTTCTTCCTTATGCCCTCACCCAAGCAGGATTCTCCCCTCTTCATATATTGATAAGACCGAATTAGCGATTTAAGGAGGAAAAAAACTTGCGTCAACCAAGACGGCTCTGGATTCTCACTGGAGAGTATGAGCCACATATTATCGGAGGATTAGGAACCGTTGCGACAAATTTGACCAAAGCATACGCTCGCAATGGCATTCATACCACTGTGCTGAGTCAGACCAAGCATTCCCGAATCACAATTACGAAAACGAAGAGAATACAAATCATACGCTTCCCCACAAGAGCCGCCTACTACTCGTCAAAATCCAAGCAATACAGCCCTGCCGCTATAGAGCGCTGGCTTACTAAACGGGGTTACCACAAACCGGACGGCATCCACATTCACAGCTTGCAATTTATGAAGCTGGCGCAACACTACCAAGCCAAATATCGCATTCCGGTTATTTATACCTGTCATTCTTTGGTCGCTATGGAGACAGGACCTAAAACTGCAAGTAAAAAGAGGGCACTCAACGATCAGAAACTGTTGCTTAAAATGGCGAATAGAATCGTTGTTCCTAGCCACCCAGAGCTCACAAAGCTGAGGAAACTCTATCCTTTTTACGGTAACAAAACAGTTGTCATCAATCACGGTATTGTTTTACGAAAATCCGGGGCGCGGGCCCCCCGCCACCATCTTTTGTTCGTAGGACGGATCGTTCCGTTAAAAGGTATAAAACAGTTGCTGCAAGCGATCGCATTGTTGAAACGCGAAGGCAAAAAAGTCAAGCTGGATATAGTCGGAACCGGTCCGAAAGGATATACCAGACATCTGAAAAGTCTCGTTAAAAAGCTTGGAATATCGTCTGAAGTTCGATGGATTGGTCATTGCAATCAGAAGCAGTTGCAAAAACGGTACGCTTCCCGCGGCGCAGTGGTTATGCCGAGCCTCCAAGAGTCTTTCGGTTTAGTTGCGCTGGAGGCGCTGGCCAGTGGGATTCCGTTGGTTTCGACACAAGCAGGAGGACTCGCCGAATTTGTAAACAGCCAGGTAGCTCAAACGATTCCGAAAGTGGAAGGCCCCGCAATCGCCAAAGCCATTCGCAAAATGTGGAACTACAAACATACCACCGACCAACGAGTCGCCGCCGGTCGAAAGCTGGCTTCCCGGTTTCAATGGCCCCATGCTGCAGAACAATACCAAAAACTTTTTCAACAATTCTAGGGGAATTACTTCACTACGTTAAAGGAGGCAATAACGTTTATGGACCCTAACCAGGAAGTTCATCATTTGTCCAGAAAGTTTGGCATTGATGTAAAACGAATGAAGATCGTGCAAAATGGGGTTTATCGTATCGTCACAGCCGAAGGAAAGGAATATTGTTTGAAACGAATGGCCTATCCCCCCAACCGGCTGCGTTGGATCGACAATACGCTGCAGCAAATGCGGAAAAAAGGTTCTATCCGGATCGGGTGGCGGAATCCAAGCGAAAAATCGGGGAAACGCCTTTTTGTCAAATGGCAGCGCGAAAGTCCCCCGTTCGTTCTCATTCCTTGGCTTAGAGGGTCATGGCCTTCGCCTCAATCGGCCACGCAAATGAGAACTTGCGGAACGTTGCTGGCCCAATTTCATCGAGCCGGCAAAAACATAAAGATTCCAAAATCCGGCAGACAAAATATGATGGGAAAATGGCCTTCCTATCTCCGGGAAGAATACAATACGCTGCTAAGAGTCATTCGCAAAGCGAAGAGAAACGGATTTCACAGTCCGCTCGACCGCATGCTGCAGACGCACGGCGGCGAAATTTTACAAATGGCGAGAGCTTCTATGCGTTCATTGAGAAACAGTGATTACAAGTCGATTTGCCGGAAAACGGCAGCTACTTTATGCCACGGGGACTGCGGTCCGACCAATATTATTCGAACCAGAAAAGGTATGTATTTGATCGATTTCGAAACGCTGCGGTTGGATTTGCGCACATACGATCTTTACAGGCTTATCTTCAATTCCTGCAAAGATCATAACTGGAATTTCGCTATCGCCCAATCGATCTTGGATGGATATCAGAAGGTTTACAAATTAAACCGATCCGATTATCAGCTGCTCAAAATACTGCTTCGCTTTCCGAGAGGAATGTGCAAACTCGTTGAACATTACGATGAAAAGAGTCCGAAGGACAAATTGCAAATTGAACGCGATTTTCCAAAAGTTCTCGGACATGAACGGAGAAGGAGCGCATTTCTTAAAAAACTGGACATTTACGCGGGATAAAGCGAGTTCCAGCGAGGGGCGAACATTTATTCCCCCGTTTCGATCTTCCACAGGATGGCAACCGATCCTTGCAGCCGATCGCCAGTGATGACAATACGGTATGTTCCATCCTCATCCGCCTGGAACTTAAACGCTTGATCTCCGGTTTCTTTGAGGGCGACATAATCGCCCTTCTCGTCCCGGATATGCCAGCCGTAACCTCCGCCGTTCGAATGGTTCCACTCGAACTTGACTTGCAGCGTCTGGCCTTTCCGAAGCTCGATCGGCACTTCCTTCTTCCCGTGAAAATACGCAAACTCCGCTTTATATGACGTGTCGGTGCGCGATTCCTCCCATTGCCGTGTTGTCGTAAAATCCCCGTATGCCAAAATAAGAAGACAACCGAGCAGCAGCAGAGCTGCCGCTGCATTATAAGGCCAATGTCGAGCCGATAAAGCGGATATTCCCCAAAAGGCCACAGCGCAAACGCTCCCCACCGTTCCCGCAATGATAACCCCGAATGGATCTGTATGCATGAGGAGCACGAACGGAGCAAATCCGCCCAAAATGTATAGAAAAAGCATAAGAAAGATTTTCAGTGGAGAGAAAGGCCGATTTCGCAGCAAGAAGTCCGCCGCCATCGAATACAGGACGGCATACACGTAGAACATGTACCATAACGGCAATTGCCTTGCCGCTTCCGACCATTGATACAAGTCCATCCCGTTCGTCGAAACGATAAAACCGAAAAAGACGCCGCCGGCACCGACAAGTTTGGAGACTATATAGGAGCAGGTTCGAGCCCATTGAAAGTGAAGCATCCCGTTCTCCTCCCGATTCGCTGTTCATTGAAGCATAATTGCTTAAGCTCATGTTAACAGCGGAACGAACGCTTCGACCAGTTCTAACTATTATAGAACCGTGAAGGCCGGTTTGAACCGAATATTAACCATCTACCCCAGCGATCAGCGACTTATGCTCAATGGCCGCCGAAAGGACGATCATCGTCGAGGAAAACCGTGCGGGCTGCACGTATCGAGGAACGCGGTCAACGTGTCCATCGATTCATAAGGAAATTGTATTCTCCGCTGATCCGGTACAATTCCGCCACATCGGGAGCGTCTGAAATAAACTGCTGGAATTCCGTGCAGTTGCCCGTCTTGAACAGTACAAACGCCGTAACGTCCTTTCCGAGCTTCTTGGGCGATAGAACAGCCTTGTAGCCGGCGATAATTCCTTGTTCCTCCAACTTGCGAATTCGCTCGGCAACGGCCGGCTGCGTCATCGCGATGGTCCGGCCGATTTCGGCGACCGACATGCGCGCGTTTTCGTGCAGCAACGATAAAATTTTACGGTCGATTTGGTCCATAACGGAGCACCTCCTTTATTTTTAAAGGTAGTTATTCCATTTTAACTTAGATACATAATAATTTCCGTCTGTTCTTCGCTTTTTATCTATGTAAATGATAGCCGCAACCTTATAAAATGTCATTCAAACGGATACCGAAGGAGTGATAACCTTGATTGCGGCAGTATCGCTGTCTCTGGAAACCCCTCTCGCCATCGGCCGTGCTACGATTCGCAACCGGCTTGTGATGGCCCCTATGCAGCAATATAAAGGTACGCCGGAAGGGCTGGCAACCGAGCATCACATCCAGCATTACGGACGGAGGGCGAAAGGAATCGGTCTTATGATCGTAGAATCGACAGCAGTGTCGGATAACGGCAGACTGTGGCCGAACGATATCGGCATTTACTCCGAACGTCATGTCGAGAAACTGAAACGGGTGACCGATGCCGTGCATGCCGGGCAGACCCCGATCTATGTACAACTATCCCACGGCGGAAGAAAATCGGCGCCGGAAGTGACGAGCAGACTGATCGCGCCAAGCGCGATACCTTACGACGCTGCCTACGGCATGCCGGCGGAACTGACGGTTTCCGAAATCGAAACCATGGTCGAGCATTACCGGCTTGCCGCAAAACGGAGCTTGGCCGCGGGCTTCGACGGCATTGAAGTGCATGCGGCGCACGGTTTTCTCATTCATCAGTTTCTGTCGCCGCTCTCCAATCGCCGCAACGATCCATACGGCGGAACGCCTCTTGCCCGAACGAAATTTTTGCGCGACGTACTCGCCGCCATCCGCTCCGAAACCGGAAGCGGCTACCCGGTTATGATACGCGTCTCTTCGACCGATTACGCGGTCGGAGGTCTGACGCCTCGCGAGCTGGCGCTTATGCTGCAGCCGCTCGAAGCGGAAGGACTTATCGATGCAGTCGACGTCTCGTCCGGCGGACTGCTTCCCGTAGAGCCGGCTGATGTTCATCCCGGCTATCAGTTGCCTGACGCGGCGATCATCAAGCAGCATTTGCGGGTCCCCGTCATCGCCGTCGGCGGCATCCGCACCCGCAGCTTGGCTGACCGCATTCTCCGCCACGGCCTGGCCGATGCCGTTGCGATCGGACGGCCGCTGCTCGAGGACCCCGACTATGGCTTAAAGATGTTGAACAGCGTGCAATGAACTGCTGTGAGGTCGGTTTTTCCATTCGGTTTACATCATTTATGTTATGTTAACTTTTAAGCCAATTGAAAGGCAAGAGGCATGCCGGAGAAAGCAGCCCCTTGCCTTCGGATTTACAGCAGCTTTTCGATTGGCACAGCACAAAGCAAACCGTTCTATTTTAACTCCCCATTTCGGAATCTTCTGAAGAAGGTACGCAGATCCTGCACCAGCAAATCCGGCACCTCCATTGCGGCAAGATGGCCGCCGTGTTCAAACTCGGTCCAATAGCACCGAGATTGTTGATATGTCAACCGATCAGAAAGTTTAAATCTATTTTGGTGTGAGTGAGTTTACATAATTTTTGTTTTGTAAACTCAATCGGCATAAATCGGCGATGCGGTTCCGTTCATTCGACTTGATCGCCGGGCCGCTGTCCGACGGACGGCCCCATACCTGCAGGTCCGTCACCTTTCCAGCGCTTCCGCAAGAGCGGCCAGCTTGTTCATCGTTTTCCAGTTGCGCACCGTCGCCGGAACGCTCAGCTTTTGCAATTGGTTCGCAAGCTTCGAATTGCGGATGCCGTTGTTGCGGAAGAGCAGATACACGTCTCGTCCCGCGATTCGATATGTCTCGTTTTCGCTTCGGTGCGTCTCGAGACGCGCGATGTCGTCCGATCCTGGCGGTTCCGGCAGCATTGCGGCGTACTGGCATTCAACGTCCGAGGATGCTTCCGCCTCCGTGATCTCCTGTTCCGTGAACGGGCAGCCGGCGATAATCGCCTTCCATTCAGCCGACGTCCGGAGAATGATGCTCGAGAAGAAGCCGAACGCCGATTCGAAGCCGCGTTCCAGCTTCCGGCGCAATTCGGCTTCCGCTTCATCGGACTCGAACAGAACGTTTCCGCTTTGGATATAGGTTTCCACCCGTTTGCAACCCAGCTCTTCGAACAGACGCTTCAACTCGGCCATCTTGACGACATGTTTTCCGCCTACGTTGATGCCGCGCAACAGCGCGATATAAACAGCCATACTGATCTTCACTCCCGTCTCGCGAATTTTGCCGCATCTCGCCTGAACGGTGCGATCATCCGATTCAGGCCGGGGACTCCGGAGCTTCCCCGCACAGCGATTGCAGATGCTGGTCGATAATGGTTTCAAGCCGGTCGGGCGTCAGCACATCGGGCCGCAGCATGCTGTGAATCGCCAACCCGTCGATCAGCGCATACAGCTTCTCCCGCTCGATGTCGGCATCGAGCCCGGGCTTGGCCAATTTATGGGCAATCAGCTGATCGATCACCATTCCGGAAATGTTCAACAAGTTTTTGTACATGTCGTCGCTCAGCTCTTTCAACTCCGGATAGACAAGCGTCTTGGCGTTAAAAGTAAACCACACCTCCATTTCCGTTCTCCGCTCTTCGTCCACCGGCAAAAATTGAAAAATGAGCTGCTTCAATACGGTTAATAACGGACCGTCGAATTTCATCGCTTTGATCCGCTCTTCGATCTGAACCAGAAACAGATTCATGCAATACGCGAACAGCTCGGCCTGGCTGGCGAAATAATGGCGCATCGAGCCGACGGACAAGCCTGCTTCCTCTGCAATGTTGCGGACGCTCGCCTGTTCGAGTCCGCCCCGACGTATAATCCGCATCGCCGCTTCGGCGACACGCCGTCTTTGTTTTTCATGATCTACGATTTTGGGCATAGCTCTATTATAAACTTCTTCTTTGATTTTTAATACATCGTGTTATATCGTCTTCTATGGTTGGGGCCTCGGTCTCGGAGATAAGCTTCAGGCAATCGAAGTGATCGGCGTATGGCTGCTGGTGAGCGCCGTCCAGCTTCTGTTTGCCGCCCGGCCCCTATTTTCCGGCAACCAGTTCCTTGAACGCTCCGATAAAATTCCGCGGGTCGTCCTTCACCATGTAGGAGTATACTCCCTGTTTCGTGTGAAAATAGAGCATGCCCCCCTCCCCTCCCATTTTGCGGTAGGACATGTCGAATACGTCTCCGATCGGAAATTGCCGCCGCTCCGTCGCAATTTTATCCGGATACAGGTACATGGTGCGATCATGGACGACCGTCTTCTGCTCCAAGCCGCTGACTTCCCTTTGCACCTTGTAATAAGGCTGTGCAGCCAACCAAGTCATGACGCCCTCCTTACAGCGAAAAAGTGTACGTTCATTATACCAAAGATCTGTTCGGGGCGTACGGGATCGGCATTGGCGCATTGGCGCGTCGCAAAGTTGCATGGCGTAAGCTGTACGATGATCGTTGCCGCTCCCGAATGTGCCATGCACCATTTCAAGCAGGCCATAATAGGATGAAAGAAACGACCGTGACAAATGCCTGGAAAGGTGTGAGAGTGAGATGGCTGGAAACGTCCTGAACTTCTATGCAGGCGGCAATACCGCTCGCGGTTTTGTCAGCCTGTTCGATTCATCGCTGCAAGGGCTGGACCGGGTATACATTTTAATAGGCGGGCCGGGAACCGGGAAATCGGGCATCATTCAGGAAATCGGAGATGAGCTGGCGAGTGCCGGGCACGACATATGGTCTATCCATTGCGCTTCCGATAACGGTTCGCTTGACGGCGTCATCGTTCCCGCCCTGTCGGTCGCCATCGTCGACGGGACGGCGCCGCGCGTCATCGAGCCGCGGTTGCCGGGCGTTGTCGAACAATACGTCAACCTGGGCGAAGCCTGGGATACCGCCCGGCTCGGCGAACGGAAATCGGAGATCGCGAGCTTGTACGCCGGAATCCGCAACGCCTATGAACGCGCATACGACGGCTTCGCCGAGGCGCTCCGCATTCATGACGAGTGGGAAGCGATTTATATAGGCAAAATGAATTTTCAGGCGGCCGATGAACTGACCGCAGCGTTTTCCCGCGAGCTCTTCGGCGATCGGAAGCGGGACCGAAAAAGCCGGATCGACCGCCGGTTTCTGGGAGCGGCCACGCCGCTCGGCGCCGTCGACTTCGTTCCGAATTTAACGGAAGGGCTGGCCAAACGCTATTTTATCAAAGGCCGGGCCGGTTCCGGGAAGTCTACGCTGCTGAAGAAGCTCGCCGCCGAAGCGGTCGACCGGGGGTTCGACGTCGAAATCTACCATTGCGGCTTCGATCCGAACAGCCTCGACATGGTCGTCCTGCGTGAGCTCGGCATCGCGGTGTTCGACAGTACGGCGCCGCATGAATACTTCCCGGACCGCCCGACCGATGAAATTGTCGATATGTACGAGCGCTGCATCGAACCGGGAACGGACGAAGCGTATGCCGAAGCGCTTGACGATATCAAGGAGCGGTACAGCGCCAGAATGAAGGCGTCGATCGCTTGCCTCGCCGAAGCCAAGTCGCTCCATGACGAGCTGAAGCGCATTTATGCGGCAGCGACCGACTTCGGCGCCGTCGAACGGATGAAGCGCCGGATATTGCGCGAAATCGCCGGTCTGAGCGCGGCCCGGGGCTAGTGCCTTGCTTTCTTTCCGGGCATGACGGCGCGACCGGCCGCATCGCATCGCCAGAACGCTGACCGCGCTTGGCGATTTCGTCCCGCACAGAGACTAGTCGTAACGAATGAACAAATAGACGATAATGCCGACGACGGGAAACATCAGGACGGCCAACAGGGCAACGATGGCATATTCCGCGCTCCTCCCTCTCCGCCGCGCGTCCCGGTAAACCCATACCCCGAGCAAAATATGAATCAACAGTGGAATCATAATGAAAACAATCCGGCCAATCCGATAAGAGAACCGGTTGTCGACACGATGAACGCCCCCCCTTTTGTTAGAATTGAATGATACACTCGGTTATACGCATCTTGTGGCGACAGGATTCAAGCAAAACGTCCTTATCTGTAACGTCATGTCCGCTATTCGAATACAACGTTCTCCGCATTCATCGCCCTTTCTCGACACTATAATTTAATTATATTTATATTTAACCTTATTAACTATAAATGAAGTAAAATTTCGTCGAAATATAGCGAACAGGAACGAAACGCAAAGCCCCGCACCGACTTTTGTTGCCGATGCGGGGCCTTTATGCCGATTCGGGCCTTTGCAGGTTCTTTTTAACTGCCGCTTAACGCTCCTGCCGTCCGCTGCTACAGCTTGACCGGAGCGCCGGCGCGGGCGGATTCGTATGCGGCCAGCGCGACGCGGGCGGATAAATAGCCGTCTCTACCCGTTACGGCCACGGGTTTGCCGTTCTTGATCGATTCGACGAAGCTGTCGACCATCTCCTGGTCCATGCTGTCTCCCCAGTAGCTCCACTGCCCTTTGCCGCTCTTGTTGCTGTAGACGTCGATTTTCTGGGCGAAAGCGTCGATCGCGATCGTCCCTTTCGTGCCGATCACTTCCAGCGTCACATCGCCCCAGGTCGGGAAGCTGCGCGTTCGCGACCAGCTCGGATCGAGGACGGCAAACACCCCGTTGCGGAACTTGACATGGACCAGGCCGGCATCGTCGATGTCGGTATCGTGGAACCATGTTTCGGCGAATGCGTACACTTCCTCCGCTTCGCTTCCGGTGAACCAGTGCATCAGGTCCATGACGTGAACGGTATGATCGAGCACCGCGCCACCGCCGGATTTTGCCGGGTCTATGAACCAGCCGCCGGGCATCGTACCCCGATTCGTCCCTTTCATGGCGAGAATTTCGCCGATGCGGCCTTCGTCGATCGCCTGTTTGGCTTCGATGACGGAAGTAAGGAAGCGGCAAGGGAACGCCGTCATCAGTTGCACCCCGTTAGCCTCGCAAACCTCGATCATGCCGAGCATCTCCTCTTCGGAGATGCCGAGCGGCTTCTCGCACAGCACATGCTTGCCGGCTTCGGCCGCTTTGCGCGTCATTTCGGCATGGCGCGCATTCTCCGAGCAGATGACGACCGCATCCAGCGGCTGCGCCAGCAGCTGATCGTAATCGGCATAATACGTGATGCCGTTCGGCTCTGTAAACGGCCGGACGCGCTCGGCATCCTCATCGGCAATGCCGACGATCTCGACGTCGTCGCGCTGCAGCATGGCATGCAAATAGCTTGCGGCATGCATATGTGCGAAGCTGATAAATCCGATTTTAACCTTGTTCATCGCGGCGCCACCTCCAATGCGACGGGTTGCCCGAGTTTGGCGGAACGTTCGGCGGCCAGCGCAATTTCGACCGCCTTGCAGGCGTCGTCGATCGTGACGAGCGGCTCCGTTCCGGTCCGGATGCATTGAATGAAATGCTGCACCTCATCGTAATACGGATCCCGCAGCATCGGGCTTTGTGGAACCTGCACCGCCGCTTGCTCTCCGGTCTCGGCGCTCGTTTTGAGATCGAACGATTGCACCTGATTGCTGTCAAACCGGATAATTCCGTCGTCGCCGGCAATTTCGAACTGGGTCGTGAACGGACCGTTGTAGCCCCAGAAGGCGGTCAGGTTGGCCGCCGCTCCTCCGGCAAATTTCAGCGTCACTTGCGCGTATTCCAGCTTCGAGACAGACGGCGGCGTAATGCGCGCATATACCGATTCCACCTCACCGAATACGGAGCGGGCGAAATCGATGTCGTGAATCATCAAGTCCATAATGACACCACCGCTCCTCTCCCGGTCGTGGTACCATAAATCCCATCCGCGCGGGAAACTGCCGTGCCGCTTGAAGTGGCCCATTCGGACTTTGCCGATCGCTCCGGCTTTTACATGTTCGGCGGCATTCCGGTAGTTCGGGAAGAAACGGACGACATGACCGATAAACAGGCGAACGCCGTGCTTTCGGCAAGCCGCCTCCATGTCGCGTGCGTCTTCCAGCGTCGACGCCGCCGGCTTTTCGCAAATGACGTGAATGCCCCGTTCGGCGATCCGGATTACCGTCTCCTTGTGCAAGTATGTCGGAAGGCAAACGATCACCGCTTCCGGCCGTTCCTTGTCCAGCAGTTCGTCCAGCTCGGTATAAGCCGCAGTTCCCGCGATCGCGGCTGCTGCCGCCGCCCGTTCGGCGTCCTGGTCGCAAACGCCGGCCGCCTGAACGTCCGGCATCCGCGCCAGATTTCGGGTATGGACCGTTCCCATCGTCCCGCAGCCCACAATGGCTACTCTCATCTTCTCCTGATCCCTCCTATACAGTCTCAAACCGCTTCACACTATTTTTGTTCGCCGCGTACCGTTCTTTTCCTGTTCCTTCGACGAAAAATAACAAATATTTTCACTTTGACACCTGCAAATAGTCGAGTTTTCCATCAGGCGCGATGCTGTCGAGAATATCAGGATGGCGATGGTATCGCAGCCCCGTAGCCCGTTTAGCCGGCCTGACGCCGGTCAATGGCTGTATTGGGCTTCGTGAAGCCTGCTGTATACGCCGCCGGAAGCGACAAGCTCCTTATGGCTGCCCTGCTCCGCGATGCCGTTCTCGCCGACCACGATGATCCGGTCCGCATTTTTGATTGTGGCAAGCCGGTGCGCTATGACGAGCGTCGTACGGCCTGCCGACAGCTCGGCGAGCGACTGCTGGATCATCGCCTCGGTTTCGGTATCCAGCGCGGAAGTCGCCTCGTCGAGAATGAGGATCGGCGGGTTTTTCAGAAACATGCGGGCGATCGACAGCCGCTGCTTCTGACCGCCCGACAGCTTGACGCCCCGTTCGCCGATCACGGTGTCCATGCCGTCCGGCAGCTGCCGGATAAATGAATCCAGCGACGCCCGGCGTGCCGCCTCCCATATCTGTTCATCCGTCGCGTTCAGATCCCCGTACGCAATATTGTCGCGTATCGTGCCGGAGAAAAGGAAGACGTCCTGTTGAACGATGCCGATGCGCTTGCGCAGCGATTGCAGCTGAATGCGGCGGATATCGATGCCGTCGATGGTGATCCTGCCCTCATCCACTTCGTAAAACCGCGGCAGCAAACTGCAGATCGTCGTCTTGCCCGCGCCGGAAGGACCCACGAACGCGACAGTCTCCCCCGACTTCACCCACAGGTTGATATTGCGCAATACTTTGCGGTTGGCGTCGTACCCGAACGACACATTTTCGAACCGGATATCTCCCCGCACCGAATCGAGCTTGATCGCGTCCGGCGCATCCGCGATTTCCGGCTCCGTATCCATAATTTCCAGGTAGCGCTTGAAGCCGGCGATTCCTTTCGGGTAGCTTTCGATGACGGCGTTGATCTTTTCGATCGGCCGGAAGAAGATGTTCGACAGCAGCAAGAACGCCATAAATTCGCCCATCGCGATTTTCCCCCGAATGAAAAACCAGGCGCCGCAAATCATGACGAATACCGTAATGAGGCGCATCATCATATAGGTGACCGAGATGCTCTTCGCCATCGTCTTGTAGGCCAGCAGCTTCGTCTCGCGGTAACGCTGATTGTCGATCGCGAACAGCTTCTTCTCGTGTTGTTCGTTGGCGAACGACTGAACGACGCGCATGCCGCCGACGTTATCTTCGATCCGCGCGTTGAAATTGCCGACATCGCCGAACAGCCGCCGGTACGTTTTGGTCATGCGGCCGCCGTACGCGATGATGAGCCAGGCCATCAGCGGGACGATCAGAAACGTCAGCAGCGCCAGCTCCCAATTGATATAGGCCATGAGCGTGAAGGAGCCGACGAGCGTCATCACGGCAATGAACACGTCTTCCGGTCCGTGATGGGCCATTTCGCCGATGTCGTTCAAATCGTTCGTAATCCGGCCGATCAGGTGGCCCGTCTTGTTGTTGTCGAAAAAGCGGAACGACAGCTTCTGAATATGGGCGAACATTTTCTCCCGCATATTCGTCTCGATGTTGATGCCGAGCATATGCCCCCAGTACGTGACCACGTAGTTCAAAACCGTGTTCAATGCATAGACGGCCAGCAGTGCGATGCAGGCCAGCACAATAATCGTCCAGTTCTGGCTCGGCAGCAGCTCGTCGATAAACTTGCTGACGGCGATCGGAAAGGCCAGCTCCAGCAGCCCGGCAATCACCGCACAGCTGAAATCCAGCAGGAACAGCCCTTTGTACGGACGGTAATAGGAAAAAAATCGGCGAAGCATCCGCGCTCACTCCCTCCCAATCGGTCGTTCGATGTCTACTGCGTCAATTTATACCGATTTCCAGTATTCGTCAAGAAGATTTGCGTACCGCCCGAGCGTCAAACGGTGAAGATCAGTCCTTTTGCAACAGCAAAAGACGACCTTTCCTTCCGAATCCGGATCGGTCGTCTTTCGTTCGGATTTCAGCGGCTTCCTGGCGGCCTCGCATGCCGGCAATCTATTCCGCTACCTTCCCGCCTCCCGCTTCTCCTTCTTCAGCGCCGCCTTCAGGTCGTCCTGTACGCTTCGTTCCCACAAGGAGACGCCCGAACGATAGGCCGCGCGGCCGTTCAGATGGCCTGCCACCGGCGCCGTCGCGAATACGAACGCGATGCCGAGCAGCAGCTTGGCGCTGATATGATCCAGGTAGAACGCAAATAGAGGAACGCGCCAAGCAGAATGAACAGCACTCCGAGCGTCGCGCTTTTCGTCGCGGCATGCGATCGCAAGTATACGTCCGGCAGCCGGATCATTCCGAATGCGCTAAGCGCGCTGAGCGCCGCCCCGGCCAATACGAGCATGCCGAGCAGCAGCTCACCGATTGCGCTCATCGTTTCCGTGCTCAATGACATCGCCCCTTTCGATGAATCTTGCGAACGCGGTCGTTCCGATAAACGTCAAAATGCCGATCATCAGAATGATATCGAAATAGACGCTCGTCCTGAACAGCATGCAGATCACCGCGATCATCGACAGCAGATTGATGCCGATCGTATCGAGCGCGGCAATGCGGTCGGCCATGGAAGGCCCTTTGACCAGACGGTACATGCAGCCGAAGACGGCCAGCGACAAAATGACGAGCGCCGCTGTCAGCAGATGGTTGATCATGACCGCGTCACCTCCATAATCGCCTTTTCGAACGTCCCTTTGATTTGTTCGCCGAGCTTCTCCGCATCGTCGATGTCCATCGCATGAATGTACAGCACATCCCCTTCCCCGGACACCTCCAGCGTCAGCGTTCCCGGCGTCAGGCAGATCAGGCATGACAGCACCGTAACTTCCCAATCCGACCTCAGCTCCGTCCGGAAGGCGAAGATGCCCGGCCGGATATTCAGCTTCGGGCTGACGATATGGCGGAGCACCGCGATGCTGGAAATGAACAGTTCCTTCGCGAACAGCGCCAGCAGCTTTACGACGGCCCACAGCTTGCGGACATAAAATTCATGCGGCCAGAACCGGCGCAAGATGGCGATGAACGTAAGGCCGATCAGATACCCTGCCGCGAACCGCGGGAACGACCAGTCGTCATTCAGAAACATCCATACGAAAGCGAGAATGAAATTCAATAAAATTTGCAGCGCCATGATCATTGCTCCTTCAATACGGCATCAATGTAAAGCCCCGGCTGTGCGAGCACGTCTCCCGCCTTCGCCACGAACGCATACACCCATTCGGAGCCGAGTCCGATCAGGATGACGAGGAAGAGCATCGAGGCGGCCGCCGCGTAAGCCGTTTTCGGCGGAGAGACCGTATCCGCGGATACGATTTTCTCTTCCCCCCAGAAAACGCTCATGAACGCCTTGATCAGCGAGTACAGCACGATCAGGCTGGTCGCCAGGCCGATCGCCGCCAGCGCATAACCGCCTCCGCCTTCCTCCAGCCCGCCCCGCACGATCAGCAGCTTGCCGGTGAAGCCGCTCAGCGGCGGAATGCCGGCGAGCGCCAGCGCCATCACGAAGAACATCCAGCCGACGGCCGGATAACGCTTTATAAAGCCGCCCATATCTTTCAATTGCGCCGTCCCGGCGAAAGCGATGATCATGCCGCCGAGGAAAACATAAGCGCCTTCCCGATCATGTCGTGCAGCAGGTAGAAGACGACGCCGTCCAGGGCGTTTTCGTTGGACACCGCGATGCCGAAGGCGATAAATCCGACGCTGATGATAACATTGTAATTCAGCACCTTGCGGAGGTCGGTGTAAGCGACCGCTCCGATCGCGCCCAGCACCATCGTCGCCCCCGCCATCCAGGCGATCCAGGCATGCGTCATGCCGGGATCGTGGTAGAAGATAAGCGTGAAGGTGCGAAGCAGCGCATACAGCCCGACCTTGGTCAGCAGGGCGCCGAACAGCGCGGCGATCGCCGCCGGCGGCGCGCTGTAGGAACCGGGCAGCCAGAAGAACAGCAGCAGCCCGGCCTTCAGGGCGAATACGATCATGAACAGGAGCGCGATCACGGACAGGACGCCGCCCTGTCCCGCCTCGGCGACTCGAACCGCCAAATGCGCCATATTGAGCGTCCCGACGGCGCCGTACAAATAAGCGACGGCCACGACGAACAAGCTGGACGAAATAATATTGATCAGCATATACTTCAACGTTTCGCGCAGCTGCCGCTTCGTGCCGCCGAGCACGAGCAGCGCGTACGACGAAATGAGCATGACCTCGAAGCAGACGAACAGGTTGAATATATCGCCGGTCAGAAACGAGCCGATGACGCCGGTCAGCTGAAATTGGAACAACGGATAAAAGTAATGGCGCTCCCGCTGCTCGCCGATCGTCCGGAAGGCGTACAGCAGACAGGCGCCGGCGATCACCGTCGTCGCGAGAACGAGCAAGGCGGCCAGCATATCGGCCACGAATACGATGCCGTAGGGCGGTATCCAGCCGCCCATATGCAGCGTTTGAATTCCCCGGTCGTTCACCTGATAGACGATGAAGGCCGCGGCCAACGCATTCGCCGCGACGCTTGCGGCGCTGACCGCGCGCTGCGCGGGAATGCGGTTTTTCAGAAAGATCAGGACGATCGCCGTCACAAGCGGAACGATCAGCGGGACAACGAGCGCATTATTCATGGTCTTCCCCCTTGAGCTCCTCCATGTTGTCGGTGCCCAGCTTCTGATAAGCCTTGTATGCCAGCACGAAGAAGAAGGATGTCACGCCAAAGCTGATGACGATCGACGTCAGAATGAGCGCATGCGGCAGCGGATCGGTGTAGCGGTCCGCTTGCTCGCCGAGCAGCGGCGCCGCCCCCGTCTTCAATCGGGACATCGTGAGCAGCAGCAGGTGGACGCCGTGGGTCAGGAGCGACGTGCCCAGGATGATGCGCAGCAAACTTTTGGACAGCATGAGGTAGACGCCGACGGCGAACAGCACGCCAATCGTAACGGCCATAAACAGTTCCACGGCTATTTATCCCTCCCAATCGAAAAGATGATCGTCATCGTCACGCCAAGAACGGCGAGATAGACGCCGAAGTCGAACAGCATGGCGGTCGCCAGCTCGGTATCGCCAAGCAGCGGAAGCTGGAAATGGCCGAATGCGTGGCTGAGGAACGGCGCGCCGAAGAAGAACGAGCCGATGCCCGTCAGCAGCGCCACCATCAGGCCGACGGCCGTTACCTTGCGGAAATTGACCGGTACGGTCCGCTCCGTCGCCTTCATGCCGAAAGCCATCGCCAGCAGGACGAGCGCGGAGGCGCTCATCAGGGCGCCGATGAATCCGCCCCCCGGATGGTTGTGTCCCGCCAGCAGCAGGAAGAACGAGAAAATCAGAATGACGAACATGACCGCCTTCGAGATCGTCCGCAAAATGACGTCGTTGCCGCTCGGCAAATACAGGTTGTGCTTGTCCGATCCTCCGTCTCGTTGCGCTTTCCCGCTGCCGCCGTTTGCGGCTGTCAGCTTGATCAGCGAATAGATGCCGAGCGAAGCGATGCCGAGCACGGTAATTTCCAGCAGCGTATCGAAACCGCGGAAGTCGACGAGGATGACGTTGACGACGTTTTTGCCGCCGGCGAGCTTATAGCTTGCGTCGGTATAATAATCGGCGATCGTATCGAACGACCGTCCGCCGAGGGCGGCCAGCGCAACCAGCGTCACGACGACGCCGACGCCGATGGAAATGACGGCGTTGGACAGCTTGAAGCGAAGCGGCAAGCGTTCCTTCCTCAATTTTGGCAAATGATAGAAGCAGAGCAAAACAGCGCGACCGACACCGTTTCGACGATCATCTGGGTCAGCGCCAGGTCCGGAGCGCGAAAGATGACGAAGAACAGCGTCACCATATAGCCGGACATCCCCGTCAAAATGATCGCCGTCATGCGCGAACCTGCGAACGGTATGGCCAGAACCGAGATGACGAGCGCGGCCATAATAACCGCTTCGTACAGCGACATCGGCGCAAATCCCGACATGTCGAAGCGGATCTCCCCCGCCCCGGCCAGTGCGGCCGCCAGCGCCGCGATGAAGAAAGCGAAAATATAGATGACGTAATGCCGCGCCGATCCGGTCATGTATGCGCCGGTCAGACGGCGAGCCCCATTCTCCATCGAACGAAGCATCCCGTCGTAGATCCCGTTGAGTGATATGCGCCGGATGACGGTGCCGTGCAGCGCAGGGACACGGCCGTGCAGCATATAGACGGCTATGCCGAGCGCTACGACGCCGATCGTCATGAACAATTCGGCCGTCCAGCCGTGCCAGAACGAAATCGATACGGCGAACCGGTCTCCGGGCTCCAGCAATTCCGGCAAAATGGCGGCCATCGCGGGCTCGATCAACGAATAGGATAACAGGTTCGGGAACAGGCCGAACGCGACAGCCAGCGAAGCGAGAACGACCGGCGGAACGAGCATGCCGAGCGGCGCTTCATGCGGTTGTTTCGGCAACGGTTCGGGCTTGCGCCTGCCCGCGAACGTCCTGAACAGCAGCAGCATGCTGTAGACGAATGTAAAATGCTCGCGATCCACGCCAATGCCGGAATGAGAGCGCTCCAGGCGCCGACGTTCCAGAAGTCCATCTTCGTCACGTTCAGCACGGCGGTGAAGAACATTTCCTTGCTCAGGAAGCCGCTTAACGGCGGAAGTCCCGCCATCGAGAACGTACCGATGAGCGCGACGGAGAACGTGATCGGCATGACCGGCATCAAGCCGCCCAGCCTGCGGATATCGCGCGTCCCGGTCTCGTGATCGATAATGCCGACGACCATAAAGAGCGCGCCTTTGAACACCGCATGATTGAACAGATGAAAGACGGCGGCTGTGATGGCATACGTATACAGCAGCGAGTCGTGCGTTCCGGCGGCATAGCCGGACGCCGAGCCGAGTCCGAGCAAGCTCATGATCAGCCCGAGCTGGCTGACCGTCGAGTATGCGAGCATCGCTTTCAGATCCGTCTGCTTGATCGCCCGGAAGGAAGCGTACAGCAGCGTCGCCAGTCCGATCGCGGTGACAAGCCAGAACCATGCGGCATGGCCGGCAAATACCGGGCTGAAGCGGGCGACGAGATACAGGCCGGCCTTCACCATCGTAGCCGAATGCAAGTAAGCGCTGACCGGGGTGGGCGCTTCCATCGCGTCCGGCAACCAGATATGGAACGGGAATTGGGCGGATTTCGTCACGGCGCCCAGCAGCAGCAAAATCATCGCCGGAACGAACAAAGCATGATCGGCAAGCTGACCCGCGCCGCCGATCATGTCGCGGATGCTGAACGAGCCGGTCATTACGGCAAGCAGAATAAAGCCGGCAAGCATCGACAATCCGCCGAACACGGTAATCAGCATCGATTTCAGCGCGCCGTACCGCGACCGTTCGCGATAATGCCAGAAGGCGATCAGCAGAAACGAGGAAATGCTCGTCAGTTCCCAGAAGCCGTACAGCACGATCGCATTGTCGGACAGGACGACGCCGAGCATGGCGCCCATGAACATCAGCAAGTAGAAGTAAAAGTGGCGGATCGGCTCCTTGTTCCGGTCCATATAAAAGATGGAATACAGCACGACAAGCGAACCGATTCCGGTTATGAGCAGCGAGAACAGCAGACTGAGCCCGTCCAGGTAAACGGTGAAGTCGATGCCGAGCGACGGAATCCAGGATACCGTCCGCTCGACCGTTTCCCCGTTTTGCACGGACGGAACCCGGCTGACCATAAAGGCGAACAATCCCGCCGGCGCCGGCAGCACGAGCCAGCCGGCATGTATGCCGCGCAGCAACCGGGACAATAACGGCACGACGGCGGCAAAGACGAATGGAATGATAATTGCGGCATGCAGAACTGACAACCCTTTTCCCCCTTAACCGACACCTTTTTCTATTAGTTTTTCCAATTTCATGTAATTCGCTGCATCATTTTCGGCCCGGATTCCGAAAAAAGACAAAAGGAGCCCGCTTTTGGCAGACTCCTCCATTTCAAACCTATTCTATTTTGCAGAAACATTAAGATTATATCGCGATACCGGCGTCGCTGTCAAAATGTTTTCAGATCCGAAAGCATATTTCCCCTTCGCGGCATAAAGTGCGGAAAAATAGGAGATCACTCTGGATGAAAGGAGCGATCCCCTTGTTGAAACTGAAAACAGCCGTTTGCGCCCTATTGTTTCTGACCCTTCTGTTCGGGGCCGGATTGCTTCATGCGCATTACCGGGACGAGCGGCTGCAAAGCTTGCAGCCGCAGCCGTCCGTAGGCCGGTATACGGTCTACTCCTATCATCGCGACCGGGCGGAAGACGGCCTCTCCCGCTTTCTGCCGCGGGAATATGTGCGCATCGTACGCGCGCACCGTTAAGGGATCAGGCTCCCCGTCAGCCGGGCGCGAGGGAGGCACGGGCCGACCGGAATCTGGACGAGGCCGGTCGCGCCGGCGGCTTCCATACCGTAAAGCGCGTCGATGCGCTTCGCATCGTAGCCGAGAAGCGGTCGTCCGGCCATGCCGGCCGCGGTCGCCGCAAGCAGCAGGCGCTGCCCGAGCATGCCGGCTTCCATCTGCTGGACGCGGTAGCCTCGCAAGCCGAGCCGCATACGCAGACCGTTCCGCTCCCCGGCGACATGGAAGCATAACGGCACCTGAAGCAAATTGAGATTGTGCAGGCTCATCCCGCTCTGCAATCGCATGCGATGATCCCCGGGCCGTACGCACCTTAGCGCATGGATGGCGCTGTCGTAACGATAAGCCCCGTCCGGAATCCCTTCCACGCCGTAGAAACAGCCGTACAGGAAGACGCGGGGCTCGAAGCGCCATTCCGTTCCGTCCAGATCGTTCCGGTACGGATAGGAGGCGGCCGTCTCCCGGAGAATCGCCGCGAGCGCGGACGCCTCGACCCGCTGCAGCGTAAATTCCGTCTCCGGCGAATACCGCTTCCGGCTGACTTCAGCCAAATCATAACCGAGCCGTGTCGCATGCGGAAGCGGGATGGCCGGAGCAGCGTCATGGGGGCCGGCATTCGCCTCCCTTACGGGCTGGCGGAACGCCGCTGCGGAATCGATGCGGGATGCCGCGTTAAGGGCGGCCAGCACGGGCGACGCGACGACGCGCCTCGAGCGGATATATTGCTCGTGGCGAATTTCCGGCAGCTCGCGGCACAATTCCGGCGCCGTCACATATTCGCTCTCTTCCCCGTTCCGGACGACAATCGGCGCGGCCGACAACGGAACGACCGCATACACGCTTTCTTCCCCCGCATCCAGCCCAAGCAGCCGGTTAACGGCGAGGTCCAGAAACTGAAAGCAGACGAGCGCCGACAAGCCGAGCCGCTTCGATACTTCCAGCAGCTGGCCGGTCAGGAAGCCGGCGTCCAATCCGTGCAGCCGATAGGCGAAATTATGGTACTTAAAGAAGTTTTTCCAATAGACGGGCGATATGAACACCGCACCGAAGCAGGAATCCATGCGGATACGGCCGCCCAGCGCCCTTCCCGCATAATCGTCGAAATTTCCTTCCCGCAGCAGGATGAGCCGATGATGCGCCGCATCGTAATGATAGACGCCGTCCGGCAATCCATCCAGCTTCAAATATACATAAAGCTCGCACGGATACAGCCCGCCGCCGGAAGGAACGTAACGGCGAAGCTGCACCATCGTCGCCGGCGCATCCCCCGCGAAGACGGAAGCGACGGGGCTTTCCGTCAGCTGCGCAATCCCGTATGTGAAGTACAGAAGCCGGCCGATCGTGGCCAAATCCGGCTTGGCGGACCGGATGCCGGCATTCAGCGCCGCCGGCATCTGCCGGTCCAGCGGAAACGCAGGCGCCCCGCGATACAGCTTGTAGGGCAGCGGCGCATCCTCCCAATCCGGCTCCCAATCGGCCGGCTTCACGTTGTGCGGTTCATATTGCAGCCGATAGAGGAAAACGTCCGGATTCATCGGATACCTCCTTCATGACCCTGAACCGTCCGCATCCCATTTACGGAAACGGATGCGGATAAGGGTTAAGCTGCGCAGCCGTCAGCGGCTGCCGGACATAGCCGAGCTCCGCCGGCACCCGCAGCGCCCGGTCCAGCCCTTCCAGCCGCACGAGCCGATGGCCGAACGTCATCGGCAGCATACCCGGAATGAGCACTTTGACGCAATGCAGTCCGCTTCTTCTCGTCTCCTCTGTCGTCTGATCGACGACGATGACATCCAGCTGCAGCCGCCGGAGCGCTTGCAGCATATCGTTCAGATCGTCGGTCAGATCGGCGTGCCGGGCCCTTGGCGCATACCGCTCGAAGAACGGTTGCTGCGGGCGGCTCCCGCCGAGCAGAAAGCCGAGCCGCTCCTCCGCTTGCGGCAGGCCGTACAGCATCGAATGATCCTCCATCTGGGCAACGAGAAACGGATCGTCAAGCATCCGTTCATACCGCTCGCGCTGCGCCTCGAATTTGTCGTTCAGCGTCAGCAGCATGCCCGCAATTTCATGAACGGCTCCTTTGGCCGCCCGCACCGGGTCCGGGTGCGCGCCTGCCGCGCAAATCAGGTTGATCCCCCGTCCGGCGGCGTTCTTCGCGAGCGCCCATACGCTCGGAATGCCGTGTTCCATCGTCGAATCGAACAAATGGATGTCGAATCCCGCCACGGCCTTTACCCGTTCAACCATCAGCGCCAGCTCCGGGCCTGCGGTAGCCGGATCAAGCCGCGGGAGCGGCAGCCGCCCGTACCAGGTCATCAGAAACGAATCCCGTTCCACCACTTCCAGTATGCCGTAAAATATCGCTTCTTCGAGGCTTCCGCCCAAGGCGCATCCGTTCGACGTCTCATAGACAAAGCCATGGCCGCAGCCGGTGCTGTAATAGGCGAGCAGCTCGGGAACGAGTATGGGACGCTCCTGCAAAAAAGAATAGCCCCATACCCAGTCGATCGGCTGCTCGGGATCGAACGGTTGGAACGGGAAGTCCGGCTGATCGTACTGTTCCTTCGCGTGTACGCCGACCCGCAGCGGATCGAGCGCATCCGACTTGAGCTCGCGGTAGCTGGCATACACCGCCGTCCGCTTGCCGCGGGGCGACATCCCGCAATAGCGCTCGATTCCTTCGAGTATGGCCGTCACCACGCTGTCCGCGTAATTGTGCGTCCGTCCGGCGCACCCTTCGTCGCCCGACAGCAACGGCAAATTGACGCTCGCATCGGCAAACGGCGAAACGAGATCGAGCGCCCTTCCGTTCAGAAATCCCGTCCGCGGATCGAGGTACCGATCGGCTAGCACGGCTTTCAGCTCTTCCATCGGCCGAACGCGATAAACGTCCGGACTTGCTTTCGGATTGGACTTCAGCGCAATGCGGGCGCCGTCGGCGCTGTCTTCGGGCAGATTGCCGCACACCGGACAAAGCGGATCGGGCAGGAAACGGTGAAACGAGTTCTGCAAGGTCAGCAATTGGAACAGACCGATCCGCTCTTCCGTCCGCGGCTTGTGGCCCCGCACGGCCGCTTCGGCTTCGTCCGCCAGAAAGGCGGACATCAGCCGCAGCGCGGGACGGGATGCCCAGCCGTTCGGAATTTCGCCGCGGTCCGCCGTTACCCGCCGTTGCAGTTCCCACATCTCCATGCGGTCTCTACCGGCCAGCAGACGGCGGCTGTCGGCGCATTGCGAGCATCCCGGCTTGCCGGGGCGCACGAACGGTCCGACTATCCCTTCACCGAAAGCGGCGAAGGCGCGCAGCCAGGGCGTCCCTGTCCTGACGCTCGCCTCCTCCGCGGCAAGATGATCGGCCGGAGCCCATCCGTCATGCAGAACGAGCAGCAGATCGGCCGCATCCGGCATGTCTGTGCCTTCGGCAAAGCCGGGCAGCCGAACGATATGGAAACCGGACCGGCTTTCCAGCTCTTCGGCCGTATAATCGGCCAGCAAGCCATTGCCGGCAATGACGACGGAAGCGTTCAACGTTCTCCCTCCTCTCGCAGCCAGACGCCGTACACGCCGCCCAGACTTTCCTTCAGGAACGGCTCGACAGCCAGATCGGCGGCATGCCATTGTATACGATTCCGTTCAAGCGTCCGCCTGACCTCCGGCAAAAGCTGTCCGTATTCCGCCTCATCGAACGGAGCAATGTCGATCTGCTGCGGCGCCGCTTCCGTCAGCCGGACGGCGTCGGCGTTCAAGGCCGGGCTTATACCGGCGTCCTCGCCGAGCTGCGCCTCGAGCAGCGCTTGCTGCAAGGCGCTGCGCAGCGCAAGCGTCCGGTTCAGACCGACGCCGGCATACCAGCCTCGGCGCGCGCCGATCCATACGACCGGAAACCCGGCTTCCTCTTCGCCCAAACCGATAACTGGCGTTCCCTGCATGGTCGTCAAGGCCCGCCAATAAAACCGGCACCGCCCGTCTTCGAGCTTCCCGGGCTCGACCGGACGGACGGCTGCCTGACCGTCCGCCAACCGGCCGCGCAGCCGCTCGGCGAGACAAGCGCGAAGCCCGCGGCAGACCGCTTCCGCCGCCGTCTCCCCCGCCCCGACGCCGACCGTGCCGGGCCGCTGCCCGGCTTGCGCCGCATCCTCCGGCCTTGCCCGCACGAACGGTTCGGCCAGGCGCGATACGTACGCTTCGATGCCGGCCAGTCCGGCCTCCCTGCGCGCTTCTTCATGGGTGAGACCGGAGCGGATCGCTTCGGCAAGCAGCGCGGCCGGCCCCTCCGCCAGCGGATCTGCCGCCTGAACGCGGCACAACGCCAACGGAAGCTGCGGCAAGTCGCCTTCCTCCCAGCGATGGAAAATGCCCGTCTTCGGCGAGGTCAAGCCGCTGAAAATTGCATCAGCGCATCCGCTTCCCTTGCGCCGGCGCCCGATTCCGGCCGCAATTCCGGCGGTTCCGTCCATTCGATCGCAGGCAGCGGTCCGCTTGCAAGCGGATGCGGCAGGAACGAATGCCAGCCGCCCTCCAGCGTTTCCGCGTTCAACAAATAGACGCGGTCGACGGGCTCCGGTATGTCCGCTTCCGCCGCGGACTTGAGCAGCTCGAATGCGAGCACGTTCGCAAGCACCGCTTCCGCGGCGGATGAAGCCGTTTCCCGGCCGGTCCCGGCGTTCCATGCTGATCGGTGCACGCGGCGCCAGGCCGATTCGAAACAGCCGTCCGTCCCGGGACGACGAGCGGTCCGGCCATAGCCGCGCGCCGCGAATAAAGAGCGGGAAGCAGCGTCTTGCCCGTCTCTTTGCATGCCGCATGGACGGCCCGCAACCGCTCGATGTCTTCGCCGCCCGCTGCATAGATGACAAAGTCAAACGGCCGGATAAGCTCCCGCCAGTCCGGCTCCGCTGCGCCGGCCGTCGTCAACTTTACGACCGCAGCCTTTTCGTCCGAGCTTCGGCGCGCGCCTCCAACTCGGCGATCCGGCCAACATGCGCCGCTGCGCCATCCGTCGCGAGCAATTGAAACCGCGGCAAACCCGATTCCAGCAAAGCGGCTGCAAGCGACTGCAGCAACGTTCCGGCGCCGGCGGCCAACACGCCTGCCTGCCGGAACTTCTGAAACCGGTAGGCGCCCGATCCGCCGAAGCTGTCGAGAAATTCGATCTGGGATGCGTACTTGCGCATGACCGCCTCCGACAGCGCATGCGGGCGGTCCCGGCTGATGTCTCGCGCGAATCCGTTGTTGCACAGCACCTCGGCAATTTCATAGATCCGCTTCCGGTGCGGCTCCGGCAGCCCGTCGGTCAGCTCCTCCATCGTAAATTGGCCGTTCAGGACCGGGAGCAGCTTCTCGACCCACCGGTCGATCATATCGCCGTCCAGGCGAAACGAGCCGGTATTGTTGCGAAAATAAACGCCGCCCTCCGACAAAGGCAAAAAAACGTATCTCCTTTTACTTTCAGACGCGCTTCGGGTTCCAAGCCGTACCCCTCCCGTTTGGCGAATGCCGTTAATGACGCATGATTCCTCTATCATCTGTATGTAACGAAAATTGTCCACCATGCGAAAAAGTAAGAGGCCTTTGCCGGATAACCGGGCAAAGGCCGCAACAAGCATTCTTAACGGCAGTGCGCGCAGCCGGCGCAACGGGCACAGCGGGCGCAGCCGCCGCAACGGGCACAGCCTCCGCAGCGCGCACAACCGCCGCAGCGTGCACAACCGCCGCATCCGCCGCAGAAACCGCCGCAAAAGAAACAAACGCCAATACAAAGACGCGAGTCTGCGGCCTCGGGATACGGCTGCCATTCCGGCGGCGTCATCGCGCCGGCATTGAAATCGCCAACATACAAATGTTCAAGATCTTTCTTAAAGTCATCCATGCTGCAAGCCTCCATTTAGGTTTTGAGCCTAATATCAAGCCTAGATATTAATATGAAAATGCGGCTGCGTCTGTTCCTGCCCCGGCAGGCTCAAGCGGCGACCGAATAAAAACGGCTCTCCCGAACCTTCGCTGGAAAGTTCTGGAGAGCCGCTCCGGCTTTGCATGATGATTACGGTTGGGGCGCTTTCGCGCGGCGGATGAAGAGAGCGAGAACGAACGCGGCGACGGCAAAGATCAGACCGACGAAGAAGGAAGTGTGGATTCCGGCATTCAGGGCGTTAGCCGCTTCGGCCGGCGACGTCGGATCGGAAGAGCCGGCCAGATAGTCTTTCGTTCCCGCAGACATGATGCTGATAAAGAAGGCGACGCCGATCGCGCCGGACACTTGCTGCAGCGTGTTGAGAATCGCCGTTCCGTGCGGATAATATTTCGGCGGCAGCTGATTGAGTCCGTTCGTTTGGGCCGGCATCATAATCATCGACAACCCGACGCTCATCAGGCAGTGCAGCAATATGATCGTGGACGTCGGCGTCGTCAAGGTGATGCGGGTAAAGAGCCACATGACAACGATCAGTACGATCGTGCCCGGGATGACGAGCGCCCGGGGGCCAAACCGGTCGAACAACTTGCCCGTAACAGGCGACAGCAAACCGTTGAGCGCGCCGCCGGGCAGCATGACAAGACCGGCAGCGAAGGCCGTCATCATCATGCCTTGCTGCAGCAGAATCGGCAGCAGCATCATCGTAGAGAACAGCGCCATCATCACGATGATGATCAGAACGGTCGACAAGGTAAACATCGGCGACTTGAACGCGCGCATATCAAGCATCGGGCTTTTCGATTTCAGCTGCCGCCAAATAAACAGCAGCAGGGCGGCCGAGCCGACGATCAGCGACAGGTAGACTTGCGGGCTTGACCAGCCGCCATGTTCTTCGCCGGCATTGCTGAAACCGAATACGATACCCCCGAATCCGAGCGTGGACAGGACGACCGATAATACGTCAACCTTCGGTTTCGTCACCTCGGTCACATTTTCAGAAAGATGAACGAAAACACGACCGAGAAAATCGCGAAAGGCAGCACCAGCAAAAACAGCCAGCGCCAGTTGAGCGAATCGAGAATGAGACCGGAGAGCGTCGGACCGATTGTCGGCGCAAACATGATGACAAGCCCGATGCTGCCCATCGCAGCCCCCGTTTCTCCGGCGGGTACAGGACCAGTATCGTATTCATCATGACCGGAAGCATCAGTCCGGCGCTGAACGCCTGAATGAGCCGTCCGATCAGCAGCACCGGAAACGCCGGGGCAACGCTGCAAACGAGTGTGCCGATCGTGAACAGCACCATCGCGCCGATAAACATTTGCCTCGTCGTAAACCATTGAACGAGCAGCGCGGATACCGGGATCAGAATGCCGACAACGAGCATATATCCCGTAGACAGCCACTGAATGGTCGAGTACGAAACATTCAGATCGATCGTGAGATCGACGAACGCGATATTGAGCAGGGTTTCATTCAAGATGGAGAAGAAAGCGCCGATAACGAGCGAGATCAATATCGGCAGACGTTTGACATTGCCTAAATCTTTTGCCTGCGGACTCGCAGTCGCAGTTGCCGTATTCAAGATGGTTCATCCTCCCTTAATGATGGCATTTATATATCTGCGCCATCTGCTCTCCTATCAATACTGACTTATTATAATGAAAAGAGCGGGAGATTGACAAGCTGATAAATGAAAAACAGCCGCGCTTCGGAAGCAGCGGCTTGCATCCCCTCGGATTAACGGATCTGGCTCACGATCTTCATAACGGCATCCCTTGACAGCTTGCTTCCTCCCGCAGACAGCAGCTTTGTTGTCGCGTGCGCGAGTGCCAACGGAATTTTGCAAAATTTCAGGGCCGGACCTTGCTTCAAATCCGAAATATAATCGTCGGCAATTTTTAAATTTCGCTTCGTATATTGAAGCATGTCCTTGAATTCCCATCCTTTCGGAAAGAAATCGACGCCCCGGTCCAGATCTTCCGCCCTGTTCCGCAAAATATTGACGGCTTGCAGACCTCTCCCGAAGGCGATCGCCTTATTCCGGTCAGTCTTCGTCCCGTCAAACCAGAGCCATAGCTCGGACAGCATCTCGCCGACCATACCCGCCACGCTGTAGGTATAACGGTCCAAATCGCTTTCCGTCCGGATGACCCACTGCCGTTCGACCCAATCGGCCATCTGGTCGGCCATCATGGCCGTATAGCGAAATACCGTCGGCGCGATCGAGACCGGGCACAGCGCCGCCCACTCATGGAGCCGTAGCGTGACCTCGGGCAGCTTGTCACGGTACGGCGAGAACAATGTTTCCGTTTCTGCGGCCAGATTATTCGACCGGAATGCGGCATCAACGCCCCTCAGCAGCTTCACTTTCAACGGCTCGGACAGCTCCGGATGATCCTCGATTTCGTCGATGGCTCTCATGCACAGATAGCCGGATGAAACGGCTTCCCGCAAACCGCTGACAAGTCCGCTGATCGGAATGTAGAACGTTCGGCTCGTTTTTGCAACATCGTCATGGCATCGTTCAGGATGACGTTCGAAATGGTACTCCCTCCATCATATCAACTTCTACGAATATGTTATATGATACCATAGGTTCGAATGAACTATCTACGCCGGTATGCCGAGCCGGTCAAAAGGCGGATTTGTTGGTTTCTTCCGCCGGCAGTTCGCGCTGCTTTCGTTTGGCCATTTTTTCTGACCAGAAAAACAACACAAAATCGGGACGCTGAAA